>NZ_JBITNB010000001.1:0-373673 GCF_054373195.1 Paenibacillus sp. CMAA1364
GCCTTCGCCATTCGGGACTCACACCCTATAGATAGCGCCCATGCTGGGCGCACAATAAGAGCGGATCTCCTACGTATAAGGAGACCGCTCTTATTCTAATTTACTATCATAGCGAATAACTATCTAGAATTGTAAATTACCTATAGGTAACATAACTCTTACGATTGTTCCTTCACCTAGAGTACTATGAATCTCTAATGTGCCTTGATGTTGTTCCACAAGTTGCTGTGATATCGCAAGACCCAAACCTGTTCCACCGTTCAATGGATTCACTTGGAAGAATCGATCTCTTACTCGGTTTAGATGTTCTTCACTAATTCCCAACCCTGAGTCTTGTACATCCACTTCAACTTGTTCAGGGTAACAATGAACGATAATATGAATAACACTGTTCTCTTCAGAGAATTTAATAGCGTTATCAACAAGATTCAAGAATACTTGTTTCAGTCGATTGCCATCTGCATAAATAACCGGATTCTCAGCGGATTCCAACGTCAACTTAATGTATTTCTTCTCTGCTTTTGTCCATAAGTTCAACATGATTTCCTGAAGCAATTCTTTCAGTTCGACCTCACCAACGACAAGCTTCATCTCATTTTGTTGCAGCTTAGAGAAATCTAATATTTCTTCAACTAGACCAATTAATCGCTGTGTTTCTTTGGATATAATCTGCATCCCAATCTTAGTCTCTTCAGGATCATAACCACCCGAACTAACTGTCTCACTCCACCCTTTAATACTCGTTAGAGGAGTTCTTAACTCATGGGATATGGATGAGATGAAATCATCTTTGATCTGGTTACTTCGAATGATCTCTTCAGCCATATGATTCAAAGTACTCGCTAATTCACCTAGTTCATACTTGTAATCACCTTTCACTCTCACCTTGTATTTCCCTTTGGCCATTAGAGCAGATACGGCTGTAATATTATTCAATGGTTTAACGATAGAATTCGCCAGACCTAAGCTGAATGCTAATACAACCGCTAATACGGAAATACCTATACCAACGGATAGCAAAGTAACATTTAACAGCTTATCATTCACGGTTTCTAATGATGTTGTATACCTTAGAATAAAGGTATCTTCACTACCAATTTGAATTAGTTTGGATACAGACATCACATCTTCATTCGTAGCAAGCTGCCGTCCCACCCATCTACCGGTATTACCTGAGATCGCTTGTGGAATATCGCTAGTTGTTATAATGGTATCTGGGTTGAATTCCGTTGTATTAATGAGCACTTTTCCTTTGGGATCTAAAATTTGGAGTTCTGTGCTTGTTAACTTGAAATTAGAGAGCATGTCGGTCAGTAGATCATTATTATCTTCTTCATAAAGTAGAAATTTTTGATAATATCTTTCAGAACTTTTGACTGAGTTCGAAATATGGCTGAATACACTATCGTAATAATATGTTCTTAATACTAATAGGAAGATAACTTCCACAATGAGCAGCGCCGTGAACACTACTATGAAATAGTGTAGAACGATCTGTCTGCGTATGCCCTTCTTACTCATTAAACGTTGCCTTTCCACTTATACCCATGCCCCCATACCGTTTGTAAGTACTCTGGTTCTGATGGGTTTTCCTCAATTTTTTGACGCAAACGACGAATATTGACATCTACAATCTTCGGGTCTCCCATATATTCTTTTCCCCACACATGATCTAACAATACATCTCGACTTAGCGGTGTCGTCTCTTTCTCTATAAAAAATTGAATCAGTGAGAACTCCGTAGGTGTAAGTTCGATAAGAGTTCCGTTCTTTTTAAATTGTTTGGCAATGAGATCAAGTGAAAATGGGCCTGAATTAAAGGTGATTTGTGCAGAATTCTGACGATGAACACTTACACGTCTTAATAAGGATTGAATTCTAGCAATAAGTTCAGTCGGACTGAAAGGTTTACTGATATGGTCGTCAGCACCTACTGATAATGCATAGACTTTGTCTTGTTCTTGTACCTTAGCCGTTAAGAATATAATTCCGATCCGTTCATTGGTTTCTCTAATTCTTCGACATACCTCAAATCCATCTATGCCAGGAACCATGACATCTAGAAGTGCAATATCTATGTCAGGTATTGTTGATAATTTATCTATCGCCTCATATCCATCCGCAGCCTCAACCACATCAAATCCATTACGTTTTAAGTTGATCACGATAAAACTGCGAATAGATTCTTCATCCTCCAGAATTAGTACCTTACTCATGAATGCTACCTTTCCTTTCTATCGGAGCTACATCTGTCTCCAGTTTTTTGTTCTTATTAAGTTCAAGATCAATATCATTTCCTTTATATGCAATTACTTTATCGTTAGCACGAACTAATAACTCCCAAGTGTTATGGTTATTATCCCATTCTTGTTGTGTGAAGAACTTAATCTCAGCAATTGTTTTATCCGTATCCAACATTTTAAAGCGTAGATACGAATCTTTATCCGACATCGTGTCGATTGTGATATTATCATGCCATTCAGGCGAGAAGAAATTAAGCATAAATCGATTCTTATGATCATGATATTGTTGTTTAACGAATCTCATTCCATCTTTCTCATCCCACTGATAGTATGAGAAGAACCAAGGTATTTCTTCATAACCAAAGTGTTCCCATCCTTTGGGTGTTTCGAGAATTCCTACTTCAATAATACCATCCTTATCCACATCTTCGCTATAAATCTGGATGTCTTTGTACGTTTGATCCATATTTAATACTGGAATGAGTTTATTCTCGTCCATAACGATCACTTCAGAATAATAATAGCCAGAACCAGAACCACTTTCCGCATCTAATACGATCCCTTTTTTGTCTTTGGATACATTTCCAGCTATCACATTGTAGTAATTATTAAGTAGGGGTTCCATGTCTAATTTATCAATCTCTATAAAGTCATCTTTTAAATATTGAAAGACCGTCATTCTTGCATATTCATTCTTCTTCAATGACACGAGCGTGAGATCGTTCAGAGTATCTCCATTTAGATCATTGATAATGAAATGTGTATATGAGAAATCACGGACCTTATCCAGTTTGCCATCATTATAACTATAAATCACGAGACCGTTCTGCTGTTCTTCTTCTCCTCTGGAGTAGCCAGCAATAATATTCATATTACCATCATTTGTGATATCTATAAATTGCAGTGATTCAAGAACCTTCCCTTCACCTTCAAAGGTTAATTGCTGTAGCCAAGTTCCATTTTCAATAGCAAAAACAGATCCATATAATGGAACCGCTGAATCATTCGTCTGATAAAAGACGACGACTTCTTTTTGCCCATCATTATTCAAATCAACGAAACGAATTAGACTTGTGTTATCATTCTCTTTCGCACGAATCAAATCCGCACCTACCGGAAGTTGTGATGTAATAAAGGAACGTAATGACTCATTCTCAGCGGAAATCTGTGGTGTCTTCATAAGTGAGACTGGATCACTGATGATGCTGCAACCTCCAAGAATTAAAAGGGTCAAGCAAGCAGCACATACTCGAATTAAGCTTGATTGGTACACCTACATCACTCTTTTCTATATTAAAACTTATTCAATCAGATCATATTCTTTTCTTGTTGTGTGAGTCGTCGACCTTTTACATCGAATACGACCTCACCTTTAGATAGACCGATAATTCGAGTCCCGTATCTCTCCGCAAGTTCAAGTGGAATGACGGTCAGTACAGTAACTCTTTCTTCTTTACATAAGGAACGCATCTGTTCAAGGACACTTTCTACTGATTTAGGATCAAGACCAACAACCGGTTCATCAGCAAGTATGACTTTTGCTCCATGTGCAATAGCCCGTGCAATCGCCACTCGTTGCTTCTCCCCACCACTTAATTCCCCCATCTTGCGATGAGCTTTATCGAGAAGCCCCATGCTTTGAATCACATCCATAGCTCCCATATAATCATCAGAACGAACCATGCCTGTTAGCATACGCCACCAAGGTGTCTGATTCGATTGACCAATTAGAACATTTTTGAGTGCTGTTTTTTTGGGATTAAATTGAGGGCTTTGTTCCAAGTATGCCCATTCTCTTTTGAATTTCATCTTTTGGAAGAAACCAAATCGTAGAGCATCTTCTCCATCTACATTAAAAGACCCTTCGTCCCATTTCGTATTTAATGAAAGGCATTGAAGCAATACACTTTTTCCGCTTCCACTAGCCCCAACTATGGTAATCAATTCTCCCTTATGGAATTGAATATTAACGTCACGAAGAACAGGATTCTTCTCAATCCCAATTAACTTACTAAGATGTTGTACTGTGATCATTCAGATGACACTCCTTTAAATAGCATATTCTTTAAGTGTATTGGAAAAGAGAATATAATTCCATGCAAACAAATGTTCCTACCATATATACTATTTCGACGAACGATAACGAAACCCTGCTAGTCCAAACAATAAGTAGGATAATCCTAGGACAATAAATAGTCCTTCTTTCCAATGATAGAATATCATTAAGCCACTGATACTGGGTCCAATGACACTTCCAATATTGAATTGAAATGATGCTACAACGTTAGCAGCTGGAAGTAATGTGCGTGGTAAGACATCTGCGGCATAAGCTAGTCCCAATGAGAAGAAGGAACCAACTAATCCTCCCGCAATGGTCAACAGTACCATTGTCCACCAGAAGTGATCTCCTGCAATAGGTATGAGTGTAAATATTAACCCTCCCAGTATTCCACAGAACATCAATATTCTTTTTCTACCATAACGGTCACTCCACATACCCAATGGAAGTTGCAGTAGCAATCCACCAATACCTATTGCTGGTAATAAGGAAGAAATCTGATTCTCGTTATAACCAATTTGCAACCCATATAACGGAAAGCTACTGTTCATGCTAGCTTCCATATATCCGTATAGTAGTGCTGGAATAAGAGCATACCATGCAATCATATAACTACGACGAAAGCGACGACTCTCATGCTCACTTTCGGCAACTTTTATAGGTCGCTCATTTGGAAGCATTGTAATAACGATGATCAATACGACGAGAAGGCACAGACTTAGTATAAAGAAAGGTACTTGTTGCCCGTATTTTATAAGCTGGATACCAAGAGGCCCAATACTAAATCCAAGGCCATAGGACATACCATATATGGAAAGATTCCTTCCTCTTTGTGTAGATGGCGAGAACATCATTACCCATAATTGAGAAGTGTAATGTAGTGCGCTATTCCCTATGCCAATTAACACGCGGAGTATAAACCATACTCTCAAATCGGGAATGAAAGGGAACATAATTGTAGTGAGCAGTATAAGCACCAATCCACCAACAATCAACTTTTTGAAGCCTAATGCTCCTAATAATTTCTCCGCCACGATCATAATGCCGAAGGATCCTATATATAGTGCGGCTGAATTCAGCCCATTCATCATTTCTGAGACACCCATTTGATCCAATAGAATCGCTAATAATGGAAGTAGCATTCCTTGTGTTATTCCTGCCACTACAATGACAGCGATGAGTATGAGATAATGAGAACTTGTACTTTTGTGATGCGTAAGTTTAGTCATGTTAGTATCGTTTGACACGTTGAAGCCCCCTTAAACTATTCCACATTATAGTAGACAATAATGATCAAAACAAGCCATAATAAAAGAAGTTGATTAACCGAAGGTGAGGTATGATGAAGATGAACTATAATGTGAAAGTTGATGTTTCATCGATATATGAATTGATGGCAAGTTTTATGGTCTACACTTCCAAGAAGTGGACGGATAATATGGATATCGGTCCAGATTGGATTAATCAAGTAGAAGCTCAACTGCCCTCAAGTGTACGTGAAACATTATCTCCCGCCTCATCTTGGCCATTCTCTGACTTTGATTTGTTATATATGTGGATCATTCATAGACATACAGGTGATGATGTTGGATCTTTTCTCGCATATTTAGAACAGTCTAGCGTCGATTCTTTATTCACAGTAGCATCACCCTTTTTACCAACCATGACTACGGATGACGTACAACGGATACGCCATGATTATGTTCCACTTCTTCATCTATGGTATGAACATTATTTCAAGACGATTGAACAAGATATTATACCCCTTCTTGAAGAGGATGCGTTAGAAAAGAAATCACTACTAAACAAAATGGACCCTGAACAATTGATTGAATACGCATCTGGTGGTCTTGTTGTTGAAGACCTACAAGATCTGAAGACTGTGGTACTCTTCCCAACCGTTCATAACCGGCCTATTAATACCTATTGTTTCTATACGGGTATTCTACTTATTCAGTATCCCGTAGATGTACCTGAAGAGAATGAAGAGATTCCGCCGACGTGCCTTACTCGTATGACACATGCATTAACGGATCAGACTCGCCTTCGGTTACTTCGATATATTACAAATCAACCGAAATCACTCACAGAAATGCACATTGATCTCGATCAACCCATGGAGACATTAAAGCACCATCTTATGATCCTAAGAGTCGCTGGATTTCTTCGTATTCATATAGATGATCACAACAATGAGAAGTTCAGTATCCGCACCGATGGTGTAGCAGAACTTCGGATGTTCTTAGAATCATATATTCAGTTATAGGAGTGAATCCCAATGAACACCAGGCAACAAATACTCTTTGATTTGGATGATACACTCATTCATTGCAATAAATATTTCGGATTAATCTTGGATCGTTTCTTCGAATTAACACATGATTGGTTCAGCGATTACGAACTAACGACAAACGAAATACGTCAAAAACAAATTGAAATTGATATCGCGTCCGTTCATGATCTAGGGTTCAAAAGTATAAATTTCCCTCAGTCCTTAATCAATACGTACCGTTACTTTTGTTCTAAATTTCAACGCCGTACTCATGTTCAAGAAGAGCATCACTTGATGGAATTAGGACTTAGCGTATATGATCTTCCCGTTGAAGCATATCCTGGCATGGTCGAGACGCTGGAGACCCTTAAGATGAGTGGTCATCAGCTATATCTCTATACAGGTGGAGAAACCGCCATTCAACAGCGTAAGATTGATCAAATGAACTTGACTAT
This sequence comes from Paenibacillus sp. CMAA1364, assembly GCF_054373195.1. NCBI lineage: Bacteria > Bacillati > Bacillota > Bacilli > Caryophanales > Paenibacillaceae > Paenibacillus > Paenibacillus sp. CMAA1364. The sequence continues at coordinate 7,030 of NZ_JBITNB010000001.1, forward strand.
GTATTTTGACGAGCGAATCTATATTCGGGAACATAAGAATACAGCCTGTCTGGAACAAATTCTACGAGAAGGAAATTTTGATCGTACTTCTACATGGATGATTGGAAATTCTCTAAGAACAGATGTCATGCCAGCTCTTACTGCCGGAATCTGTAGTATTTACATTCAAATATCAAATGAATGGGAATATAACATTATAGAACTAGATGATTCCCCTGAACATATTCTCTATAGAGCCCATTCAATTGATGAAGTACCTGATTTAATTAATCATAAAATAGAGATAGAAATGAAACAACGGACCCTCAACTAAAGGGTTCCGTTGTTTTTTTATGACTCGATCATCAGTTCGCCCGATTCTACGTTTTTGATCAATAGTCTTCCTTCACTCGGTGTGCCATCCTCTAATGTTATCTTTAATTTCGCTGTTTTCCCTTTCTCAACAAGCGCCTTCACTTGAGTATCACTTAAAGTCCGACCGAAGCTTTCCTTCCATATGACGAACTTACAGCCCTCTTTATAATGTGAGCAACCATAGCCTTTCTTCCCCATGAATATCATTCCGCCACAACCAGGCCGAGGACAATTCGCAATCATTTGAGGTGACATGGACGTTTTCTCAGTAGCAGTGTTATTAGGCTTAACTCTGGGTTTCGGGCTAGTCTTCTTTGTTGGCGTCTCACTTTCAAAAGAAGTCTTATCTGCTCTAGATTGGACACGAACTTTATCCACAATCATCGTAGCGAATTTCTTCACATTCCCCATGAATTGGGCATCAGATGCGGTACCACGGGAGATTTCATTCAATCGACGCTCCCATTGTCCTGTCATTTCAGGTGATGTGAGTAGATCTATACCTGCACCACGTATTAATTCAATAGCCATCCGACCCTTTTGCGTCAGTTGTATCCTCTTTCCTTGCATCTCAACATAACCTACATTTTTCAAACGTTCGATCGTTGCTGCACGCGTTGCAGGCGTACCCAGTCCCGAATCTTTCATGGCATCTCTTAGCTCTTCGTTCTCAATTTGCTTCCCTGCACTTTCCATCGCTTTCAGAAGTGTACCTTCCGTGAAATGCTTTGGTGGTTGTGTATCCTTTTCCTTCACAATCGCATCTATGCATATGACAGGTTCATTCGGAAGTACTGTGAATGGTTCACTCACTTCATTCTCTTCTTCTTCCTCTTCTTCCTTATCTTTTGCATTTGTCTTCTTCACGACATCCTTCTTCTGATCATGATAGATGATCTTCCAGCCCATACTTAACAATTCTTTAACCGTTGTCTTAAACATTTCGCCTTCGATTTCAGTCATTACCGTATGAACTTTATATTCAGCGGCTGGATAGAATTGGGATAGGAACCGTCTAACAATTAGATCATATAATTTCTGCTCATCTGGATTTAGATTGTTAGCCTTGCGATGAGTAGGCATAATAGCATGATGATCTTCTACTTTGGAAGGATTACAAATGGCCTTATTACCAATATGTACTAAGCTACGATCTGCTCCAGCTGCTAATTCAGAGTACGTTGTACCTTGTAATACAGATAATGTCTTATGCATTTCAGGAATATTCTGTTCCGTGACGTAGTTGGAATTCGTACGCGGGTACGAGATCACCTTGTGCTTCTCATAAAGGGCTTGCGCTACGTCCAATGTTTTCTTTGCCGAGAAAGAATATTTCCCGTTAGCTTCACGCTGCAAAAGTGTAAGATCATATAACTTATTGGGATGTTCTTTCGTTTCTTTCACATCATAAGAAGCTATGCGGCCTTGCTTACCTTTTACTTTGGCAGCTACTGCCTCTATCTTGATTGGATCCGTCATACGTTCACCTTGCCACATGCCTTTATAAGTTAAATCTTGTTGCGTAAAGTGTGACTCAAGATCAAAGAATTTCAATGATGAGAAAGCTTCAATCTGCTTCTGTCTATCATAGATTAGTGCTAGGACAGGGGTCTGAACTCTGCCTACAGATAACAATACATTGTGCTTAGTTGTAAAAGCTCGAGAGCCATTCATACCAATTAACCAATCTGCTTCACTACGCGCCCTCGCTGCTTTGGTTAGATTATCATATTCCGATCCTTCTTTTAACTCTGCAAATCCTTTTCTGATCGTCTCAGGGGTTAAATCTGATATCCATAGTCGCTTCACGGGCTGTGTTAGCTTCAAATGTCGCTGTATCAATGAGAATATATGTTGACCTTCTCGCCCAGCATCACATGAGTTAATAAGCAAATCACTACGTTTAGCTAATTCATCTATCACTTTAAGTTGATCCACTGTTCTCTTATTGGGGATTAGTTTAAATGCTTCTGGAATGATAGGAAGATCCCTAATATTCCACTTTTTATATTTCTCATCATATGCTTCCGGTTCTGCTAACCCAATTAAATGACCAATGGCCCATGTAATAATATATTGTTCACCCTCTAGATAGGTACGATAGTTCTTCGCTTTAGGTTCAATGGCTGCAGCTATATTTCGACCCATATCAGGTTTTTCCGCGATGATGAGTGTCTTCATTACATTCTCACTCCTTACTTGCCAATACATTATCAGTATCGTTCATTAAGATATATCGTATCATATCATACCATAGTAAAATATTATATTTATCAAACTATGAAAACCTAATTTTTAGTAACCTATGGTAATCTATTCATATATTCACTGTTCCTGTACTTCTATTTGATGTTTTTGGCATAAAATGTCGAATGATTCTCAAATGATTCTGGAACATATTAGGAAAATTTCTTTTCGTTAGTGTTATTGCGATAAATTTTAGTGGTTATTATTGACTAATTAGTTGACAAGAGTCATTAACTAGGAATAAAATTCAAATGAAAGAATGTCGTAACGAGTCGAAATTTACTAATTTTTGTCGAAATGTTCGATCTATTATAAGGGGGAAAATAATATGTTAAAAGCAACAGGTATTGTGAGAAAAGTCGATGAATTGGGTCGCATAGTATTACCAATAGAGTTACGTAGAACGCTAGGCATTGAAATTAAGGATGGTCTAGAAATCTATGTTGATGGTGATCGCATTGTTCTAAAGAAATATGAGCCATCATGTATCTTCACTGGTGATGCAGAGAACCTAGTCTATTTCAAAGGTAAAATGATTAGTAAAGCTGCTTTGGAAGAAATGTTGGAAGTCTATAATCAGAATTTCGTTAAATAATTCAATTTTATCTTAAAAGCTAGACACATAATAACGGGGCAACTCCTCTATGGGATATCTTTCAATCCTAGAGGTTTGCCCCATTTATTATTCCTATGGTTTACTTCGCTATCTCCTAATATAGGTACAAAAAGCATACTCATATGGATTTCTCTCATCTTGAATCCCCTGTACTTCCTCTGTTAACGTCCAATCCGACCATTCGATATCAGGAAAAACCGTATCACCTTCGAAATCAGCATTTATCCTTGTAACGAGTAAACGATCCGCACGAGTAATCCAATCCTTGTATATCTGTGCCCCACCAATAATCATTAATTCCTGATCTTTAGCATACGCTAACGCCTCTTGCATCGTATGGATGACCAGCCCGTCTTGTACGGTGTAATTCGGGTCACGTGTCATGATGATATTCGTACGCTCCTTCAATGGCTTTCCACCAAAGGATTCCCAAGTCTTTCTGCCCATGACAACAGGTTTACCTATAGTCTGTTCCTTGAAGAAAGCCATGTCTCTTGGTAAGCGCCACGGTAAGCCTCCATCTTTCCCTACCACGCCATTGCTACCCATTGCCCATATCAAAGTAACACTCATACCTGTTCCTCCTTATATTGCGACTGGAGCTTTAATCCCCGGATGATGATTGTAATTCACAAATTTGAAATCTTCAAATTTATAATCAAAGATGGAATCTGGCTTTCTTGTAATTTCTAATTGTGGTAGATCAAATGGTTCTCGTTGCAGTTGAGTTGCAACTTGTTCCATATGGTTGCTGTAGATATGCACATCTCCACCAGACCAAATAAACTCTCCTACCTCTAGACCACACTGTTGGGCCACCATATGTGTTAATAATGCATAACTGGCAATGTTAAAAGGAAGACCTAGGAACGTATCTACAGATCGCATGGTGAGCATGCAGGATAACTTCCCATCTGCGACATAGAATTGAAACACAAAATGACAGGGTGGTAACTTCATATTGTCTATCTCCCCTACATTCCATGCACTAACAATATGACGACGTGAATCAGGATTACTCTTAATAGCTTCAATAACGTTAGCTAATTGATCTATTTTTTGTCCACTAGTTGATTCCCAAGCTCTCCACTGTGAACCATATACCGGTCCTAAGTCGCCGTTCTCATCTGCCCATTCATCCCAAATGCTTACACCATTTTCTTTCAAATATTTCGTGTTCGTATCTCCGCTAATGAACCATAACAATTCATGAACGACTGATTTTAGATGAACTCTTTTAGTTGTAAGTAACGGAAATCCTTTGGCTAGATCGAATCGAAGCTGACGACCAAATACGGATAACGTACCTGTACCTGTGCGATCACCTTTAGGCGTACCATGATCTAATATATCTTGTAACAAATCTAAATAATTCTTCACGTATAATGACACCTCACTATTATTCTATATCTGCAATCAATAACACAACTATTCCTTTTCTTTATCATTATATACTTACTTCTATTCTAACTACAATCTGAGTCCAATACCACATTATTAACCTCTTCAGATTACTCAAGCTAAACGTACGTAGTGATCCAGTCTTAAGACAGGTCGCTTTAATCAGTCTCTTTCTTATTGCGTTGTTCTGAATCCTATGCTGCGTGATCTTTGCTGATTAATCCATATAGATAATCTCGACAACTTGATCACTATATTTAGCTTGCATAGTATTCACTCCATTGAGAACATTTGCTATCACCATATAAGAACAAGTATTCCTTATTCAAGTAGAAATAAATCAAAACCCCACTGACCGATTAAGGTTGGCGGGGTGTCTGTTATTCCCAAGCGCTTGCAAAGTTTTATAACTTCTTTACTGATTAATTCCAAGTGCGTTGTATATTACGAAAATTGGTATAACTTTTCCGAATTGGTCTATAACTGTCACATCTCCTACAATAGGTTTTGGAGTTGCCACTTTAGCCACGTTCTTCGAGTATATATTATATCCGTCATAAATTCCTGCCTCACCCAAATACTCGCCCTCAACGTAGATGTTGATTGAGAAGTCATCCAAGTTGTTGAATACGTATTCTTTAGTAGGCTCTATATTTGTTACTTTACCTATTCTTGGGTTTGATCCTTCCACAACCTTAAATATCATTGTCTTACCCTCAATCTCCGGCACATTAACCTTCAACGTTTTATTCACCTTATCATAATGAATACCATTTGCCATTAACCCGTTTAGTACCAGAGTTGTCTACTAATACCTGTGCGTTACCTGCGACAACTTTCTGTGAATCGGAGGACATTGTGTCAATTTCATTTGGGTCCTTTAATCCAATTCTACCGGTTACGTTTCTATCGGAGTAACCGTAAGCAGTGTATTCAAATTCAACACCATTAACAGTCTTGCCGTTTATTTGTCTAGTAGATATTCTAGCTTTACCAGGATTATCAAACTTAGGATATGGAGTCATGTGATAAATTGTGTAAGCGTTGTAATCATCGTCCTTGTGCTTACCAGGGAATGCTCCATCCTTTTCGTAAATTCCCCCTAGTTTTTGTACTAGTGCGGGTACGTGGAAATATGTGTCGTTGTACTTAGCTGACCCAGGCGATGTGTCCGTTACCTCAAATAGTCCGTTAGATGTTTTTCCATCTGAGTTTACTAGAGGACCATCGTCAGGCATGGAATACTTAGCCATACTATCGTAACCGTCTAGAGTTCTATCTATTCTTTTTTCTATTCGTTTAGCATCTTCCTTAGTGTATAACTTACTACCTAAACCGGAATATGCGGATATGAACTCCTGGAAGTTAAATGTTACATCGAAGAGTGCTGCTACCATAGGCGTGTTCATAGAATCTCTTCGTAGCAATGTATAACCTGTCCCAGCTTCGTTTTTACCGTCTACTTTCTCCCTATCCACATCATAAGCCTGTAATTCTACTATGATTTCTTTTCCTGAACCTAGTGTTGATGATCCGGGTCCGTTTAATTCTCCGTGACTGTTGAACTCATTAAGGAATACACCTGCCATTTTGGTTAGCGAAGCTTTTCTTTTTATTTGTTGGTTATCTTTAACATCTGCGTTAGGTCCTTTTGCACGGTTGTGCATCTGCCCCCCGTTAACTCCTGCCGCTCCCCATCCGCCTAATCCGGAGAATGCTCCCCGTAACATGTAGTTGTCTTTATTGGTGTATTTATTATACTCCAGACTTAGGTAATCCCCAGTGTAGTGGTTGTATCCTGAGAACCCTACTCCAATCGACTTTAATTTATTAGCTACACTGTCGGCACTCTCAGCTTTTATATTAATTGGGAATGCAGTTACTATAAGCGCTGTAGATAATAATGTGGCTATTATTTTTTTAATATTCAATTTGATATCTCTCCTTTACTGTTTAATTCCCAGTGCGTTGTATATTACTGTGATTGGTATTACTTTTCCGAATTGGTCTATTACAGTAATGTCACCTACAATAGGTTTTGGAGTGGCTACCTTAGCAACATTCTCTGAATATATGTTGTAGCTGTCGTAGATACCTGCCTCACCTAGATACTCCCCTTCAATGTAAATATTAATTGAGAAGTCTTCTAAATTACTAATAGTATACTCCTTACCCCACTCTAAATCCGTTACTTTTCCTTTTCTAGGGTTCGGTCCCTCCACTATTGCTCCAATCAAATTTTTACCCTTAATCTCAGGTAGTTTAACCTTCAACGTCTTAGTCGCCTTATCATACTTAATACCATTGAAAATCTTAGGTGCGACATCCTTCTGAGGAATATTTCCAGGTTTCCAATTCATATTCCCCTCAGTTCCACCAGTAATTCCGCCCGGTACAACAACTGGTGGCGTAACAACAGGAGGTTTGGTGTCCGGCTTTTCCGGAACCCCAGTATCCCAAGTCGTAGTAATTTCTACTGTTCTCTCTGCAACATTGTAATTTACCTTTGCTCCTAATCCTTCACTGATTGCACGAAGGGGAACCATAGTACGTGGATACTTATATCCAGGTGTTACCTTCAATACAGCAGGTGCGTTCAGTGTTTTAGTCAATCCGTTCACCTTGATAGTCTTTTTACCAACGGTTACGGATACATCAGACTTCGGATTATCCATTGCTACACTGGCAGTCTCTGTTTTAGCATCCCAACCTACCTTTGCATTTAGTGCTTCGGATACGAACCTTAGTGGTACATAAGTCGTATCTGTTGCTCCATCTATATATGCTTTTCCTTCTGCGATTACTACCTCATATCCATTTACCTTAACTGCGATGCTGTGCTCTGATGCGGCAAACGATGTTTGTGTAAAACCTGCAAGTGAAGCGAATAATAAGGTACCGATAACTACCCTTTTAAATATTCCTGCGAAGATGTCCTTCAATTCAATCTTCCTCTCGTCTATATGTAATTTTACTATAATCGGCTGTAACTTATATGTAACCCATTGTAGAAACACCGTCAAATGCTCCCCAGGATGCTACGGCACTCTCTTTACTTCTGATTTGACCGAACATGTCAGCCGTAGCACCTATAACCATTGGTCCTGAGGGTGTTCCACCAATTCGGATTTCTTTGGATTCTTCGAGTTTTGCCATGTATACGATGTCGAATGGGAGGGGGTATGTTATCTGATACTTTGTTGTTGATCCACCCATTAGTCCGTAATCCGAGTGAGGGAAACTCTCACCAACCTCAACCCCAGCCAGTACTGCTTTGTCTCCACTAAAGTTTATGTCTACAATACGTGCGGACATACCAGTGTGAACTACGTGAACAGCTTTATATGATTGTATTTTTGATAGTTGTATATTACCACCCAAACTGTCAGTGAATCCATTTGGAATATATGCGGGGTCAGACAGATCAATCAGCAGGTTCAGAACAGCATTTACTGGTTTATTGCTTCCGTTGTCCGCTATATCTAGTGGAGAACCATTTACAGCTCTCCACTTACCGTTATCTAACTGAAATAACTCTGCTTTGGCTCGTACTTTACCTTCCCCTTTCCCCTCAGTTATCTTTTTCTGCATAGTTGCTGGTGATGAGGGTTCAAAGTAGGGTGCTTTTGGTGTGAATGGCGCCCCCACTGAGTTTGCGCTCAAACTACTGTAGTTACCCCGTGCTATTGCTATACATACTACGATAGCTACCATAGCCATAACTCTATATTTAATAGTCAACTTCAATTTTATACACCTCGCTTATTGGAGTCTGTATTCCTTAGTTACTCCTACCCGCATCCAATCACCATCTACAGTCATAATTGTCATACCTACCATAAGATTGTATCCTGTATCCCCTAACTTAGGCTTTAAAAAGTCACCGTACCCCCAGTATCTTACAGCAACATCTTTCTTCAATAGATTTCTCGCAGGCATATCAATCCCAACGTGAGTTAATCCGTACTGCTTAGGCGCTAAGTGCTGTATAGACATATTGTCTAAAACTCTATCCGTATTTCTAAAGTTAGCTACCGTAATACTATCTACCTTATCATTTCCTTTATAGTTTACAGTTTGTTCTGAGAATGTGAGGAACCTGTCGTTCATCATACTTGTCGCTTCAACACTTTTATCCATGAATACCTTTTTGTAAATACTCTGATACCCTACATCGGAAGGATCAACTACAATTAAGTTGTGTAATTTCATGTCCGCATTATTCTTCATTGTCTTAATACTTCTATTTAACATAGGTTTAAACTCTTCAACTACATTATAATCCTCTCTCATCCCATCCACCAACTTACCTCTCATAACCTCCAACGGCGCCACCACAAACATATTAGTCCCAATCTTACCAACCTCACGCATTTCCGTTAAACCTTTAAAGTCGGTAGCCTTTTTCGTAGCTACTTCACTATACCGTGATAACAACGTAGCAACCTCTGCACGTGTAGTTGTTCGTGTAACTCCAATTGTCTTATCTTCGGCAACACTCATTAATCCTGTTCCCATGACTACCGCGATTCCTGATACATCCTTAGCAGGAAGTGTCTTTGCGAAATACTCCTTAGCTGGAACAACTGTATTTTGTGAATCAGTCATTGCTAATGTGTAGTCGTTATCTACTACGGTTAATCCATTAGCAAACCACTTTGCCATCTCACCACGTGTTAATGACTTAGTTGCATCCAACTTTGTACCGTATTCTCTAGTATTAATGAACCCTTTTTCAATCGCTCCGGTAATTCCTGATGTAGCCCACGCTGGAATATCAGTAAAGTTACTATTTCCCGATCCTACCTTATTAGGTTGATTCTCTAGTCGTGATAGAATAACTGCCATTTCTGTTTTCGTTACAGGATTATTAGGCTTAAATGTACCATCTGGATACCCTTTGAAGTAACCCATTGTTACTGCCTCGTCGATTGCTGTCTTAGCCCAATGCTTGTCCGTTACGTCTTTAAATCCAGCTGGTGCCGCCCCAACAATTCCTGCAAACATTACCATTGACATTGCTACTGTTAACATACTTGTAATTACTTTCTTCATTCTTCATCGCTCCTTATTTGTAATTCATCGAATACTTGATTATCTTCAGTTGATGGCACCTGCAAGGGATCTATCTGATAATAGTAGTTCATTAGATATTCATACGTCTTATTATCGTTCCTAACAAACCATACCATCTTACCAAATATTCGGATATGTATCTATTAATTCTTTTATATTCTTTTTACAACAATTAGAAGATTCAGAACTAGCGAAACTAAAAGACTGTCATATTGCACTTAACTATGGATCAACTTACGTTCAGAATATATCATTCTTCTTTTTTGTGTTTTTATCTCTCCTATTTTAATCCCTTCTTTTTAAATTCATTTCTGTTCTCTTATAAATTATTGAGTCTAGAATCCCTCTACAAAAGTATTAGGTAGAACTTCAACATACAGAGGGGAGCTACTTAATATGAAATTGATCTCAATATTCATTACGAGAACTACAGAAGTGAGTGATAGAATATTTATTCAATCTATTTCGAAAAGACCCGTAATTCTTCTGATCTGGAACCACAAAAATCATCTATGTTTAGTTGTACAACATTTCATCAACATACTCTTAAATTAATACACGTTCGAATAACTCCCTTTTATCAAAGGGAGTTGTTTTTGTTACTCCGGTTTACCGTTTAGATCTAAATACTTTACATATTGTCACTACTATCATCTAATCCAGTCATTATCATATTCAAATAAAACTCATAGGCTTATGTAAATTCATATCTGTAATATACACTACAAGTGAAAGCCTACCTAGCCCAAGCGAAACCTTCTTAACTTCGGTAATGACGTTTTCAAATTTCAAATCCACTAAGTTAAAATTCTTCCTTTTCAGATAAGCGTATTTTGCTTCGGATAGAAATAGAAAACCGACAGTAAATACAATTTCGAGGACATCCCTATTTATTTCGGAACAGAAACGGTTAAAAAGTTGCAGAATTCTGCTTAAAGTAGCGCAAAGGACGGAACGATTTCGTAAAAGCGATAGCGGTCGCCTTGGTCTCTGAATTTCAACCGCTGAAAGGTTTAATCTAGAAATTTGGAGACCACAGCGATTGAAGAAATGTTCCGTCCTTGGAGCGTCCTCTCAGCCTCTAGTTTTCATCCTTGAAAAAAAAAAAAAAGGGTGCCCCTAGCCATTTACATGACTATGGGACAGCCCTCTTATAAATTCATTTCTTTTACTTCTTGCGTGGAGCCATAGCGTGAATTGGATTTCCAAGACCTAACTCAGCGGCTTCCATCACAATTTCACCCAATGTAGGATGGGCATGTATAGTCAATGCGATATCTTCTAGTGTAGCACCCATCTCAATAGCTAAACCAAGTTCAGCAATTAAGTTAGAAGCTTCAATACCTGCAATATGACATCCTAATACAAGATCTGTACCTTCTTCAGATATCAACTTCACGAAGCCATCTGGGCTATTCAGAGATAGTGCACGACCATTACCAGCGAATGGGAATTTAGCTACGACAACTTTGTAGCCTTTCTCTTTCGCTTCATTCTCTGTGTAACCTACACTAGCACATTCAGGATCTGTAAATGCAACTGCTGGAATACATTTGTAATCAACAACAGATGTAAGACCTGAAATAACTTCTGCAGCTACTTTACCTTCATATGAAGCTTTATGAGCTAGAGCTGGACCTGCAACAATATCACCAATAGCAAAGATATGTGGATAATTCGTACGTCCTTGATGATCGACTTTAATTAATCCACGCTCATCCATCTCAATACCTACAAGATCAAGTCCTAGTTCACCATCTGTATTCGGACGACGTCCAACGGTTACAAGCAAGTAATCCGCAGTAATCTCTTTTGTTTCTCCACCAACAGAATATTTAACGGTTACGTCTTTATCTGTTTGAGAAGCACTTTCTGCCTTAGCATTAGTAACGATCTCAATTCCTGTTTTCTCCATGCTCTTCACAACAAGCTTAGTCATATCAGGATCGAAACCATTAAGTACAGAGTCCATACCTTCAATAATTGTGATCTTGGTACCGAACTTCGAATACATTTGACCAAGTTCTGCTCCGATGTATCCTCCACCAATAACGATCATTGATTTAGGAATCTCTGGCAGATCCAAAGCTTCCGTGGAAGACATGATACGACCACCGAATGGGAATGGTTTAAGTTCGATTGGACGAGAACCCGTAGCAATAATACAGTTCTTGAAACGGTAACGTGGAGATTCGTGTTCATTGAATACACGAGCCTCGTTCTCATTGATGAACATACACTCACCATTGAAAATTTCCACTTTGTTACCTTTAAGTAAGCCTGCAACGCCACCTGTTAATTTCTTAATAACGCCATTCTTGAACTCTTGCGTCTTCGTGAAATCAACCTTAACGTCCTTAGCTGTAACACCGAAAGCTTCTCCATGCTGAGCGGACTCATACTGGTGAGCTGCTGCGATCAAAGCTTTGGAAGGAATACATCCACGGTTCAGACAGACACCGCCTACCTCTGATTTATCTACGATAAGTACCTTTTGTCCAAGTTGAGCAGCACGAATTGCTGCTACATAACCACCAGGACCAGCACCAATGACTAGTGTATCGATATCTAAAGAAGCGTCTCCAACTACCATGATTATACCTCCATTACAAGCGACTCAGGATTATTGAGTAGCGATTTAATATAGTTCATGAAATGTTGTGCAGTTGCTCCATCAATAATACGATGGTCGAAGCTTAGTGATAATGCCATAACTTGTGCTGCAACCACTTCACCGTTCTTGATCACTGCTTTCTCAGAAATACGACCTGTACCCAAGATTGCAACTTCTGGGAAGTTGATAATCGGAGTAAAGAACATACCGCCTGCAGAACCAATGTTGGAAATAGAAATGGTGCTACCTTTCATTTCGTTCGCACTTAATTTACCATCACGGCCACGAACAGCAAGGTCAGTAATAGCTTCAGCAATCATCCAAATGCTCTTACGATCAGCATCTTTAATGACTGGAACGATCAAGCCGTTAGGTGTATCTGTTGCAATACCAACGTTGTAGTATTTTTTGTATACCACTTCATTACTATCTTCATCGATCATAGCATTAAGTGCTGGATATTGACGACTTGCAGCAACTAAAGCTTTAACGATAAATGGTAAGTAAGTCACTTTAATACCTTTTTTCTCTGCAATTGGTTTCATACGCGTACGGAATGCTACCAAATCAGTTACATCTACCTCATCCATAATGGTTACGTGTGGAGCAGTGTATGCTGACTTAACCATTGCGTTTGCAATTGCTTTACGTATTCCCTTGAATGGAACACGTTCCTCTTCAAGATTAGCATTACCTGAAGAAGTTACCGTTGTAGAAGTAGAAGTTGTCTCTTCTGCTTGTGCATTTTCAGCAACTGGCTCAGAAGTCTTTTGACCACCATTCTTGAACGATTCAACATCTTCTTTCGTAATTTTACCATTTGTACCTGTACCCGTTACATTAGATATATCAATGCCATGCTCACGCGCTAATTTGCGAACGCTTGGTGTAGCAAGAACATCTTTGTTCGGTGCAACAGGAGTTGCAGATGATGTTGGTGCTTCATTAGCTTGATCTTTAGCAGGTGAAGAAGTTGTATCCGCACTACCTTGTGCCGCATCCGCTTCTTGACTAGATTGTTCTTCTGCATGAATCTCTTGATCAGGAATGTCGCCTTCAGCTTCAATAACGGCTACAACGTCCCCGATTCGACATACTTGTCCGTCCTTCGTACGTACTTCGATAACTGTTCCGTTTACTGGACTTGGCACTTCGATGACTGCTTTGTCATTCTGAACTTCCATGATAATATCGTCATCTGTGATTTTGTCACCTTGCTTAATGTGCATCTTAATGATTTCACCTTCGTGTAAGCCTTCGCCTAATTCCGGGAAACGATATTCAAATTTAGCCAATGTTCTTACCTCCTAATTTATGACTGAGAGAAATTAAAATTCCATTACTTTATTAACTGCAGTTATGATCCGAGCAGGTGTTGGAAGCCATGTGTCTTCAATTTGTGCAAATGGATATATTGTATCTGGACCAGCAACACGAAGAACTGGTGCTTCCAAATGTAAAAGAGCCTTCTCATTAATTTGCGCAATAACTTCTGCTGCGATACCCGCACTCTTTTGTGCTTCTTGTACAACTATGGCACGATTTGTCTTCTTAACAGAAGTAATAATTGTATCTATATCAAGTGGGCTTAGAGTACGAAGATCAATAATTTCAGCCTTAATGCCACTCTTCTCTAACTCATCTGCTGCCTTAGTCGCTGTATGAACTGTCATACCATAAGAAATAATGGTCACATCAGATCCTTCACGAACAATGTTAGCTTTACCAATCTCTACTGTATATTCACCTTCTGGAACCTCTGCACGGAATGCGTGATACAGATTCAAGTGTTCCATAAAGAATACTGGATCATTATCACGAATCGCAGCAATCAAAAGACCTTTTGCATCGTACGGGTTAGAAGGTACAACCACTTTGATACCAGGAGTCTGTGCAATCAACCCTTCTAATGAGTCCGTGTGAAGCTCAGCTGCTTTAACACCGCCACCAAATGGTGTACGGAAAACGATAGGGGAATTATAACGTCCGCCCGAACGATAACGCATACGAGCAGCTTGAATTAACATTTGATCTAGTGCCTCAAATATAAATCCAATGAACTGAATTTCTGCAATAGGGCGAAAACCTTGAATTCCAAGTCCAACCGCCATACCACCGATCGCAGATTCAGCAAGTGGTGTATCAAACACACGCTCTTCACCGAATTCTTTCTGCAAGCCTTCTGTTACACGGAAAACACCACCAACATTACCTACATCTTCACCGAAGAGCAATACATTCGGATCACGTTCTAATTCAACGCGCATTGCGTCGCGAATTGCTTCTTTCATGTTCATTTGTGCCATCGCTTCATTATCCTCCTTAAACATTCACATTCAAATAAAAGTCATTCAAGAATGAGTACGTATTTACTATAATTTATATTAAAAATCCGCCTTTTGTTCTTCAAGGTGTTTCGGTGTATGTTCGAACATACTATCAATCAGACCAGGGATCGTCATCTTCTCGACTTGCTCTGCTTTCTTGATCTGTTCGTTTACTTTTGCTTTAGCTTCTTCTCTTACACGAGCCGTATCTTCTTCAGTCCAAAGCCCTTTTTTATCTAAGTATTTAGCAAAGCGAGCAATTGGATCTTTGACAGCCCATTCCGCTTCTTCATCTTTCGTACGGTATTTAGACGTATCATCAGATAAGGAATGCGGACGGAAACGATATGTTACTGCTTCGATCAACGTAGCACCTTCACCATTACGACCACGCTCAGCCGCTTCTTGAACAGCCTTGATAACTGCAAAAATATCCATTCCATCGACTTGGATACCTTTAATACCTGCTGCAATTGCTTTGTGTGCAATCGAAAGTGCAGCCGTCTGTTTAGCGAATGGTGTAGTAATCGCGTAACCATTGTTCTGAACAAAGAAAATAACAGGAAGTTTGTATACGCCTGCGAAGTTCAAGCCTTCATAGAAGTCTCCTTCAGACGAACCACCATCACCTGTGTACGTAATTGCTACTTGCTTTTGTTTCTTTAATTTGAATCCCATAGCTATACCCATAGCATGAAGGATTTGCGCACCAATGATAATTTGTGGCATTAATACGTTAACACCTTCTGGAATTTGACCGCCATGTTGATGTCCACGAGAATAAAGGAAAGCTTGATATAATGGAAGACCATGCCATACCAACTGTGGAATATCACGATATCCAGGACACAAGAAATCTTCTTTCTCAAGAGCGAATTCACTACCTACCATTGTTGCTTCTTGACCAGATACAGGAGCGTAGAAACCAAGTCGGCCCTGACGTCCTAGATTTACTGCACGATCATCCCATGTACGAGTAAATACCATGCGATACATAATTTCTTTCAATTGATCATCGGTTAAGTCCGGCATCATATCTTTATTTACAATTTCACCATCTGGAGAAAGTACAGATAATGCCTCAACTTCCTCTGTATACACTTCGTAAGGAACCTTACTCATTTTCTTCACCTCGACAAAATAATTTGATATATCATTTGATTTATCATGTGCACCTGTTATAGAATTATTATACACCTGTTCTATACGTTCGTCAAAGGAAAATGCCAGTTAATTTAAAGTTCCTCGGGTTTTTGTATGTATAACAGGACATGATAATTACTATAACAGAAAACGGCAACTCCGATATTAATTCAAGTCAATTTTAGCTTATTCCTATTCGTATTGCAAAATTAAAAGATAAGGAAAGGGGATCAATCATGACAGATTCACGTTACTTGAAAAGAACAATCATTAAAGATCAAATAAAGAGTCAATTTTTAAATGAAAATCGTAACCTCCGTATTTATTTTCCTCCTGGTTATAATGAAGTTCTAAGCTATCCTGTTGTATATTGCCAAGATGGAGAAGAATTCTTCAATTTCGGCAGAATTGCAACGATTGCAAATCGTCTAATCCTAGATGAAGGAGCAGAACCTTTCATTATTGTGGGTGTTGAGGTGGATACATCCGTAAGAACTGCTGAATATGCACCTTTTGGAGACAGATTCCACAACTATTTGAAATGCTTCGCTGAAGAAATTATACCCTATGTAAGTGAGAAATATCCCGTAAGAACAGACCCCTCTGACGTTGTGATTGCCGGTGATTCTCTAGGTGGAAGTGTATCTCTTCATATTGCCATTCAATACCCACATCTGTTCACTAGAGTCCTTAGTCTATCTGGTGCTTATTATGAAGAATCACAAGCCATTATTGCTTCACAACAAGATTTATCTTGGTTAAATATCTTCATGATCGTGGGACTTCAAGAAAATGCATACCAAACAGATACAGGTATATATAACTTCGTACAACTGAATCAAGACACTCATGATTTGTTACAATCTCGCGGTGCGCAAATTCATTACGAAGAGAAAGAAGGCCAACATCTTTGGGGATTCTGGCAGAAGGAATTACCAGAAGCATTGTTATATTTCTTTAGAGAATAATATTCACGATTAAAAAGTAAACCCCAATGCTATGAATCCTATTTTTACTATCAATCACATAAATAGTAAAGGCAGGATTCATTATGCTGTGTTAAGTGCTGTGTATACGTATACATTTTCTTCTAAAAAGAAAGGCATGATGACACATGCCCATTCGTAAATTATAACTTCTCTCTTTCAATCTTGTCTAGTAACACAGTACATCCTTCGTTCATAAGTTCATATACCTCTTCAAAGTTTCCTGTGAAATAAGGATCTGGCACTTCACGAAGTGTTGCATTAGGTAATAGGTCCATATAGCTGATGATCTGCGCTTCTTCCCCTCCTGTTAGCTTCCGAAGGTTAGATAAATTAGACTCATCCATACAAATGACATAATCAAAATCCGAAAAGTCTTTACCTGTAACCTGTCTTGCCATCATTCCTTCATAACTGATTCCACGTTGATCTAAAATGTTTCTAGTTCCTTCATGAGGGGGTTTTCCTATATGCCAATCCCCCGTCCCAGCAGAATCGATAGATATCTGATTATCCAATCCCTTGCTTTTCACTTTATCCCTTAATACTGCTTCTGCCATAGGAGATCGACAAATGTTGCCTAGACATACAAATAAAACATTAATCATTCCATCTCATCCTTTATAATCATTCTAGTTGATCTTATATACACCATATATACGATCAATTGTACCAACAATACGTCATGTTTGTACAACCTAGTAATCTCAACTATAATTATTCGTAGGTTTCCCGCTTCAAGATAACGTTGACTATATTGGAGGAACAAGAGTAGATATGACACATAAACGAGTAATCATTTTTTCGGGAGGTCACCTTCATTCCGATTTTTTACAAGAGATTCAAAGGAATGACTTCATTATTGGTGCGGATAAAGGAGCATTATTTTTGATACAACATGATATACGACCTCATCTATCTGTCGGTGATTTCGATTCCATTAGCTTACAAGAAAAAGAGATTGTGTCTTTACATAGCGAAAGAATGATTGCCTGTGATACTTATGATAAGGATCTTACGGATACTGAATTAGCATTTGAGATGGCTATTGAGCAACAACCTAGTGGGATTCTACTTGTCGGAGGAACTGGAACACGCCTTGATCATACTCTAGCCAATATTCACTTATTCTATAGAGCTTTGGATGAACACATCCCATTCGCCATTCTTGATACTCATAATTATATGACGATGACAAATTCTACTATAGAAGTGAAAGATCTAGGTTATACCTACGTATCTTTATTACCCATGACAACTGAAGTGACAGGCGTTACATTACAAGGATTCCTGTATCCTCTAGATAATGGCACCTTACAACAAGGGCAATCTCTTGCCATTAGCAATCAGCTTTCTAATACTATAGGAAATATCTCGATTGAATCTGGATTACTTCTCGTTATTCAAAGTAAAGATTAATAGATACAATTTTGTAACTATTTTTAACCTTTTTAAAATTAGCTGATATTCCTTGATACATTAGGGTTTATCGGCCTTTTTATTGCAACTTTATGAGATTAACTTAATCTCTCAACCATTCTAATTTAATTTTAATAAGGGGGCTGTAACCATTGATATGATGCTCTCTTTCTATTGAATACTAATTATTAGGAGATTACAAAGCTGTTATACTTGGTTTCGAACCCAGAACAACAACACTAGAAACCAACTAACGGAGGTACAACAACATGAACAAACACAGATGGACTCATAGATTAGCAATCGTAGGAATTTGCTCGTCATTAGCACTTACAGCAGCGGTAACTGTCGCTAGTCCAATAGCCGAAGCAGCTACAACATCTACAGTATCCATATCTAAAGCAACCAAAATCGCTAACTATGGAAAAACCTTTCTTAAAACACCTTACAAATTCGGCGCTTCCACTTCAACAACGAGATACTTCGATTGCTCTTCATTAATGAAAAGAATCTACGGCAAGTACGGAGTGAATCTACCTCGTACATCCGTTTCACAATCTAAGATGGGTGTTGCTGTTTCAAAAGCAAATCTTAAAAATGGAGATTTAGTATTCTTCTCAACGGGTAATCGATCTAATGGTAAGAACATAACACATGTCGGTATGTATGTTGGAAATGGTAAAATGCTTCATACGTATGGCTCTCCTGGTGTAATGTACTCAGATATTAATAAAGGTCATTGGAAGAATACTTATGTAAAGGCTCGTCGTGTGCTCTAGTTCTAATTCCAAACATATTAAATAAGATAGACTTAAACATGCTGACAGTTTCCTTAACTGTCAGCATTGTTATTTAAGCAGTTCATTATATACCTATTAATATATATCCAACACCCCGTGATGTATGAATCATCTTATGCCGATGCCCCTTATCAATCTTCAACCTCAAATAACGGATATAGACATCTACCACATTAGTTCCAAAGGAGTAATCATACTTCCACACTAACCTTAGTATCTCATCTCTAGAACATACCTGATTGACATGTCTTGCTAAATATAATAATAGATCGTATTCCTTTGGTGTTAATTCAATCATCAGATCATCACGGCTCACTTGATGACGATTCGGATCAATATAAAGATCACCAATCGTGATGGGCACATACATATCTATGTTAACCATACCTACCAAGAGGAATATATTGCGTATTCTCACTATTAAGATTCTTGGATCTACGGGCATGGCGATATAGTCATTCGCTCCTGCATTGAACCCTTTTATAATAGAATCACTTGAAGTATCGTATGAGATGATGAGGATAGGGCCATAAACCATTGTCTTGCGTATCTCTTTCATAGCTTTCAAGTCATTACCCATATGGCCGAAATCAATAATAATTAGATCTATTTTTTGATTCTGTATACACTTTATAATTTCGATAGTATGAGCAACTTCGATCACTTCAAATCCATCTATTCGTAACGCTTGTATGTTGGCTTCATCAGCTTCATCTTCATAATGTATATACAGTATGATTTGGTTCACAGACTCTCACCTACTCACTGTTAAAATGAACACCGTAGTGACGCTTACCCTTATCTTTCTCCAAAAATAAAAATCCATCCCATTATTATTGGGATGGACGAAATAACAACTATAATTCTCTACGATATCTTTACTCTTATCAAACTTTACTGGATGCCCACTCTTCTACATTCCACTCTTTGGTTACCCAGTCGGCGTAAAACTCTGGTTCGTGGGATACGAGAACAACCGTGCCCTTAAATTCCGTAAGAGCTCTTTTTAATTCAGCTTTGGCAACAATATCTAGATGATTCGTAGGCTCATCGAATAGAATCCAGTTCGCATCACGCATCATTAATTTACATATTCGTACCTTTGCTTGCTCCCCACCACTCAACATACTTAAGGGACGTGTAATATGATCATTCTTCAGTCCTACACGTGCTAGATGTCCGCGGACTTCACTCTGAGTAAGCGAAGAGAATTCATTCCACACATCATCTAGTGGCGTAATCTTACCCGCAATGGCTTCTTGCTCGAAATAGGCAGGTTGCAGATATTCCCCTAAGTATGTTCTACCGCTTAAAGTAGGTATTTTACCAAGAATAGTTTTGAGTAAGGTTGATTTACCCACACCGTTACAACCAACAATCGCAATTTTATCGCCACGTTCAATCAACATACTCATCTTAGGTAGTAAAGGATAACTATAACCAATTTCGAAATCAATTCCTTCAAATACAGTCTTGGCACTTGCTCTAGATTCTTTGAATTGGAATGTTGGTTTCATAGCTTCTTCAGGCTTCTCAATACGATCCATTCGACCTAACTGTTTCTCACGGCTCTTCGCTCGGGTGGATGTAGAAGCACGTGCCTTATTACGATTAATGAAATCTTCCTGCTTCTTAATGTAATCCTGCTGTTTCTCATACGCTTCAACATGTTGATTCTTATTCATATCTGCCATCTCAAGGAATTTCTCGTAATTCGCTGTATATCTAGTTAATTTGGTGAATTCCAAATGATAGATAATATTGACAATTTGATTCATGAAGTCTGTATCATGTGATATCAGCATAAAAGCATGTGGGTAGTTCTTCAGATACTGTGTTAACCACTCAATATGCTCTACGTCCAAATAGTTCGTAGGCTCATCAAGCAGTAATACCGTCGGTTTCTCAAGCAACAACTTGGCAAGTAATACCTTCGTACGCTGTCCACCACTCAAAGAAGCTACATCCCGATCTAACCCAATTGCAGTAAGTCCTAATCCTTGGCTCATTTCTTCAACTTTTACATCAAGCATATAGAAATCGCCTATCTCTAACTGCTCTTGAATATCTCCCATTTGCTCTAGAAGCATATCCAATTCTTCCGGTGTCGCATCACCCATCTTGTTGGTGATCACTGTCAATTCTTCTTCAAGTACCAACAAAGGTAAGAATGCATCTTTTAGAACATCTCTAACTGTCTTCCCTGGGGTTAACTTCGTATGTTGATCCAGATAACCATAATGAACGCGCGGGGTCCATTCAACCTTTCCACTATCTCGAAGCAACGTACCTGTTAGAATATTCATTAAAGTAGATTTACCCACTCCATTAGCACCAACAAAACCTACATGTTCTCCTTCCAACAAACGGAAAGAGACATCTTTAAATAACGTACGTCCACCAAAATTATGGGATAAATCCTCTACTGTTAATAAACTCATTTTTACTCGTTAACCCCTATCTATAATAAAAATCATTTGATCATTTGATCTCATCTTTTTAACCGTCAAGATGACATTATATCATAAATAGGGGGTGTGACGGAACTAACAACAACATTTTTTATACTGCCTTAGTGCGTTCCGCTTATACCATAATTATTCGATCTCTCAAGCCATCCAAACTATCGAACCATTCCATGTCCTAATATTGGTTATTAAGTAACACAAGTTGGTGTCCATATCACTTTGTCTCATTCTGGATACTTGCCTTGTTATAGACACCAATAAGTTCCCAGTGTCAAACGTTAAGGTCTATATCCAACCTTACATTCCAACGGAATATAACCATTGGCAGCAGCATCACGTTCAGAGGTGAATACCTCTACTGTTGTAAAAGAAGAACTACACGCTTTACGTGAGTAATAGTATTTACGTCCGTTCGCCATTATCCCATGGTATTGCTGTTGTTTCACAACTCTGCTGCCCCCCAAAGCATAATTGTTATAATACTTACCACCCAATGGAATACCTTGAATAAAAGCTAATACACCTACATCATCTATTGTATTGTGCCATTCTTCTTGACTAATGAGGGGAAGGGTAAAGGTATATGCTACTCCGTAACGCTTGGTATAATTGTTATATTGATTAATCTGATATTCAAGGTCTTGTTGTATCGTATTTACGATAGCGGTTCTACGTACCTGATCGTATGTGTCAGCATGATCTAGTAAAGGAATGTTAGCGTGTGTCGAAATTTCACTGCGAAAGCCTTTTAACCAGCTATTATCCTCATTGCGATTTACAATGACATAATCATCTAATGTAAACGCAAATGTATTTCCATATGAATCTGAATATGAATATGGCTTTTTAGGGCTCCATACATGTTGTAGTTCCTTTTCACCAGCGGCATTTGTATATTCATCCCAGGAATACAGATAGTAACCGTCATATCCCACGATAACAATCGCTGGAACATAACTTTTCAATACCCCTTGTCCATCTACATCATGAAATACGCCAAAATTTAAATACATCGTATGAAAGAATGCTTGTACGGCATCCTCTTTATTGATCTTCATTTTTTTGACCACTTCATAGTTCATTTCATCTTGATGTTCACTATTCGTTAATAGAGCCTTGGCAGCATCTTGTGTTGCCGTATCGATCGCCCGATTATAGCGAATTTCAAATAGTAGGTTCTGACGATGTTGATCAAGATGAATACTATTGAACACACTATAGGGTAGAAGAATCGCAACAGATAATATCGCGAATTTAATAATAGTCTTCATTGAGGACCATGCCTCCATACGGAATAACGATTCTCTCATTAGGATTATGAATGCCAGCTGTAAGGAAATCATTCATCAGTGTTCCGAGCGTTCGATTGGTGTTTTTGACCGTCACATCGAATAAGTCGCCCATTGTAAATGTGTAGACCCGATCTGCAGAATCTACAGGTTCATTAGAATCATTGGGAAATATTCTCTTGTGGATATCAGCATTGAAGAATTCCTCATAATGAACGTTGAATTCATCTTGGAACACGCCATCATCATTGTACACAGGATCATATCTTTTGTGGCGATGAACCATTTGAATATCATAACTGTTTCCTGTCAAAGCCATTTGCTCCTCAAATACTGTATACATCGTAGGTGTGATATATCCCTTATCCCGGACAGAATCTACGAACTGGGTGATGGAATGGAGTACGATAACCTCAGATACATCATCTTGTTTATTCAATGCACTGGATACAGGCCATATTAATAGAAGAGCAATTGCTATAATCGCAGCAAATACGTTAGCAAATGAATTAGACAAGATATAACAACCCCTTTTAATTAAAACGTAACATGGTTAATGCGCCCTTATCGTCTCTTATATATGTAGGTGTATATTTCTTGTTGAGGTTAATTGATGACACATCGAGAGTTGTTGGATCTATTGATGTCGAATACATTACACCATTCACTTCAATATCAACACCAATATCACGTATCACATAAAGAGATTGTCTTACTTGCGCACCGCTTACAGAAAATGCAATAGGAACCTTAAGCGTAGTATGTATATTTTTATCGAGTTGCGTATTCATATCGACCATTTTTTGTATCGTATCTCCAGTCGTTGTGAATAAGTATAAAGACATGGAGACCGAGACGATGAATGCAGATATAACGCAACTAAGACCAATGGCATCGGCAGTATTATTTTCAATAGCGATAAACATCAACTACTTTCTCGTTAGAAAAGAGATGTAATATTTACATCCCTCTCCTACTATGAAATCTAATCTATTATTTCTGTTTAAAAGTGATTGCACGAATAACGTTACTATTGTCTTTAACAACCTGAGCTTCGAACTTGCCGGATGGATTCACGTAATCATTCTCAGATTCATTACTAGCACGTGTAATCTGCCCTGTAGCTCCAGTATTCATAACAGATCCGTAATCAGATTCTCCTGGATTATTTAGCGTATTTATTCTTTCAAAATACCAAGAACCAGTCGTATTCTTACCTGTTCTCACTTCAACACCAAATTGTTCTTTGTCCTTGAACTTACGAAGTGCATTTAATACTTGACTACCAGATACGGTTGTATTGTCATATACGGTGAACGATGCTTGGGACATCTCTGTTTGAATATCCGCAAAGCTACTTTGAGCCGTCTTCGTAGCCTCTTGTGCAGAAATAAATAAGACTACAACAATCGTAATTAGAGCAATCGTCAAAAAAATACCTGCAGATACTTTCAAAGCGGATGAAGCATTATTCATAATAGTTCCTCCTAAGTGTTGTGGTTAAATAAATTATTTATAATCTATTGATTTGTTCATAGTAAATACCCATCTGGTTGATACTCACGTAGATCAGTGGAATAACTAAGTAGAGAAAAATAACAGCATACATTGGCGAGAACCCGATCATTCTGCCCCAATTGGCTTTCGATTCCAAGGTTCGTTCATAATTCTGTTTACGCTGCTCATAATTGTAGTTTCTCTCAGATTCCAGATCATCAAAGGCAAGTTTGATAGGAATTCTCTCCACAGCTAACTGAAGCCGTTCTATCGTTCTTACCAATGGTATATAAGGAGCATCATTCATCAATTTACTAAGGGCAGCATTTGCTCCACTCTCATAATTGATGACACATGTATGGAGAGGTTGTTTGAAGATAGATGCGAATCGTTCCATCCATTCCAGAATAATCTCAACAGATACACGGTCAATTTCTGATAACATCGCAATAATCGTATGGAACTGATCCACTTCATTCTGCATATCCATAGCTCTCATTCGCTTCTGGAAGCACAATATCCAATAAGGAATTTGGTATCCAATCCACCCCATCCATATACAGATTAATACTTCCCACCATTTCAAATATTCGGATTCGATCTTATGAATCTTGGATAGAATTCTTACTACAGATGTATTAAGTAATGTCACATCAGAGGAAACACTTTCTATACTCGTCATTTCACGAACGATTCGATTCTGGATCTGATCTTTGGGCACTCCTTTAAGCTGTACCATCATATTTCGATCGAAATCCGTTATAGATTGGGCTTGTTGTAGATCTTTATCTGACATTCTGCCAAATAAAGTGCCACTCGTCGTAGGCGCCTCCATCACATTCTTCACCGTGATCGCATGCATTGTAATAAATGAAGTTAACATTCCTATCGTGAGAACAATACATAGAATTAGACGATGAAGCATATGCCAATTCATGGGATAACCAGCGTTGGCATCTTTTAATAATCTACCTATCTTAAAATGCTGTGGTGATCGCTTGGTAGGTGTTACACGAAATACAAACCAATCCACAAATGGAATTCGAAGAACCAACCTTTCCCATGGCCTTTTTCTCTCCACAACGACATACGTTCCATCTTGTTGATCCTTCATTTTTTTAATCAATATATAAGATAACAACACAATGGCGAAGCAGATCATTTGAATAATGAACCCAAGCTTACTACTATAGAACTCTTGCATCGCTGGAAACATTTTACCTGCCCATAGTTGGATCGGTTTCGTAAATAAGACCGGTGCAATGGCAATAACTGAAAGTCCTGATAACAAATAATTTAGTTTCGATCTTTTTAGAATTTCCAAGTTAATTTCCTCGTTAAGTCTATTAAGATTAATTAAATATAAAGAACCCCCATCCATCTCCTTATCTCCAAATTCTTTCACCAAGTAAGATAGACCAGCAAATGATTTCAAGAATCTATTGGGTGCTGTATGATAGTATTTCTCAAGTTTATCTTCTGGAAGTTCATCATCATCTTTAATAATCTGATAGACTTTCCTTGCATGAAGACTAGCTTCAGAATTGGATGCATCTGCTGCTTCAATAAGCGCTTCCTCGATCATTCCATACTGGTGATAATGGTACCTTATATCCTTATTAAGATCTCTTAATTGAATCAGTAATCGATCCTCCACTTTGTGTATAAAAGTATCTATCAACATACCATTAACAATCACGGCACCTAATAACAACATAAAGATGTATGTCACGTCTTGATGAAGGGTCATTAGAAGTAATACAGTGACAGATATGATGCCGAATGTTGAAAAGACAATCTTCATGGTCTCTCTTCGCATTCTTATTTCATCATAGGAATGAATGGCTTGTAATCTACGCCTGATGGATAGAACATATGTGCGAAGAAAAGGTATTCTGTAGTAAGCAAGATAAGAATCTTGCATAATATAGTCGAACTTTCTTCTCCAATTCGATTTATTTGAACCAACAAGGTCTTCATAACTCTTGATGGCCTGGCTTGTCCCATTACTATTTGCTCTACGATTAATACAGGTAACGATCATATACAACACAGCACTGAGGAAGATAGAACTTATGAATATCATCCATGCGACCGTTTTAACATCCATTTCTTCTTACCCCCAGAATCTGTTGATACATTGCTGAAATTCCTCTTGTTCAGAAGATGACATTAAGTCCATCATTTCATTCATATTTCTCTGTGATATAGGATTGACCGCCATATATTCTCCATTCTTGTACTCAACGATATTAGATTCCTTGAACACTTTGCGATCTGTACTACGTTCGAAGTATTCTGTCGTTGCTTGAAATAAAGCTTGTAGGGTTTGATCTGGATGATTCATTTGAGAGAAATCAATCTGATTCTGATGTTGTTCCAATGGTATACATTCCGTGATTCGAGCGATATATCTGGTTCCATCCGGATCCTTGGATAAATGGATGTTAAAGTTAATGACTCGAACGACTTCCTCCTCTGCAATCTTTTCATTCTGAAACACATTCGTTTTTAACAAGGAATTACGAAGGGAATAGATCAGATTCTGAAAAGTCTTGGCGTGATGCGTGAATATTGTAAATAAACTTGCCACTTGCGTCATCTGAATCATCCATGCCGCAACTTTATCTGTTGCAACTTCTCCCAGGATATTGACCGTCCCATCTGTTTTCTTTTGAATATCAAGTCCTTCCTGGCCAGTAATAGAATCCGTTTCCCTAAAAGTAAGGATGTTTCTTTGTCTATAAATCTTCCGCAGATGTAATTCAAATGACATTTCTTGAACTCGCAACGTATAGGTTGCATGAATATATTGTACAAGTGCCATTAATAGTGTTGTCTTTCCGCTTCCTTGTGAACCTGTAATAGCTGTCACCCGCCCACCTCTAACAAGAGCAATGAGCAGTTGTATGACCAAGTCACGATTGATCATATTCGAACTAACCCATTGTTCTAAGGTCGCACTTTGGGTATCGAACTTTCTTACGAAGAATGCCCATGATTCTGCAAAAGGGGGGCGCACCACGACAATTCTAGATCCATCTTTCATTTCGTTCACCTTAAATCCGTTGTGTTCCGAGAGTTGACCAGGATTCTTGTATTTGTATATATTCTGACACACCCGGATAAGTTCACTCTCAGTACCAAAGCTTAGAAATGACAAGTGAATAGATTTACCTCTGAAAAATATCCATACACTATCATGTGCCATCAAGTGTTCATGATGATTAATCTGGTCTGCGAAATAGTTCATACCATCGTCGGGGTCAAGTTGATTAATAGGTGTCCCTGAGACGCCACCTGAGACACCATCGATTCTCATTTCACGAATCTCATCGATCACACTAAATCCCTTGAATTGTTGATAAATCCTCTGAACGATAATATAAAGCTTATCCTCGAATGTTAATGGCACCCATTCTTGTCTGAATACATCATCTATCTCTTCTGAAGTAATAATGTATGATTCGCAACGACCGTCTTCAATGACCGCTTTTAGCTCAGCTAATCTATGTGTGTCAATCCATTTGGCAAGTGCATCATATCGATGTTGTTTCTTGTAGTGATATAACATAATCTCAAATTTATCTTGGGAAGTTAATGACCTATGATCTTCAAAGGAAATAATCCAATTGATATTGTCATCATTCAAACTATAGTTCTTCATAAATAGATCAAACATCGTTTCTTTTACGTAGAGCTTGTCTTGTAAATCGCCGTGTGTGCTTCCCTTTAGTGACTTTTTGAGAAGTAGCATTTGATTCGTTCGACGAATAAATTCCTCTTCTGATAACCCTAGATGTTCAAGGTTTGTCTTCGTCATGTCATCGAGTGCTGCTCTTAAATACGCTATCATGCCATCAATGGTATATTTCTTATCTAATGCATGCGGATCAATTCTAGACTGTCGCTTTTCTGTAAGCTTAAACAACACAACACTTCCCACAAGAAATACTATGAATACGATGAGGGCGAAGTTAAGAATATAACCTAGACTCATGGCTTCATGAAGCCCCCTTCTCACTAAAGATCCTTACATCTATGTCCACGGCTTCCATAATTCCTATACTTAATTTTCTAACTTCTGTCATGAAAAGGTTGTTCTCATCGGTTGTTTTCACATTCTTATTCTTCAAAAAGAATTCAACAACTTTTTGATCATTACACCCATCCATAAATCCTGTGGAATGAGGAACGGTGTATATCGGAACCTTACATTGATACATACGTACAATATTGGCTACCGTGTATTTTGAATATCGATCATATTTCCCTAATACGATGATGTATTTCTTATCCTTCAGACATGTTGGTGTTTCCTGAAAAAACTCATTCAGGACGTATACATTCTGGTTAAGGTTAACTACGATTAAGTCTGAAGATGCAAGGACTGAATTCGTTAATGGATTGTAGGTTCCACTGTTCACATCAACGAATGAAATATCATAATACGATTTAGCTACATGAAGAATAACATCCAATATTGTAGGCATAATATCTGACGTTTCTTCGTAACGTTTGGATGTGCCTGGAATGAGATCTAGTCGATTTCTCAAGATGGGTATGGCATAATCTTGTACATTATTAGGTACAAGACGATTACTCTTTACTAATCTCTGAAGTGCATCCATTCCAATGTTCGTATATTCATCACGGTATTCATAATTTGATTTACTCTCTCTTACCAAGGATTTCTCTAAGGTAGATATTTCCGATTGTGTATGCGCTAACATGACCCTAGTGACATATTCTGTTCCTATCAACATAGCAACAGCAATCATATTCGCAGTGTTTCCCGCTTGTCCTTGACGATTGCTCCAAAATGCAACTTGTCCCATGCTAAGACCTCCTCATGACTAGTTTCATCGCTGTTCTAATAGGCTTATCTTCTATCCCAGTAATCTCTTTCGTTATCCGATGAAGATTGTGCTTGTAATGTTTAGATAACTTTCTTATGTTGATCAATCCATGATGTTGATTATTAATTTTTGTAGCGTAATCTACTTCATCATAGATAAATTCGAAAGACTTGTCCGACCATCTTAAAGGGTTATTGGCTAATATATGCTCTAAGAAGTCATCAGCAATATTCGTTTCTACACGATTCAGAATGACTTTTGTAAACTCTTCATCACCTGATTTATCTGGATAATCCAAGTAACCCTCTAACAATTCAACTGTCTTCTCGATATTCCATTTCTCCATCGTTGACACTACGTATTTTTTCTCCACCTTATTCAGATCATCTTTATTCACAAAATGCGGAAGATTGCTATGAATGATGACATGTTCATATGGATCATTATCCATAAGCGAAGATTCTAATTCTGATAAAGTAGCATACCCTGAAGCAACATCAAATCCCTCGAAATCGATCAATCTCATGTCCGACTGAGGCGTCGGTGTAGCATATTGAATGAATCTCTCTTTGGTAGCGTCTACAAGAAGAGTTCTTCGACCTAAGCTTGTAACGACTTTACATGTGTATTGAAGTAAGTCACTAATATCGCACACACCTATAAACAAAGCATATTTCAATTCAAAGCTCCTTTCTTTCCTTATTTGATTAATTGTTGATCAAATACATCCCTATTGTCTGATTCAGTTATAGCTTGATTATTGGATTGATTATAGGGTTGGATGATGTCTTCTTTTGGAGGTAACAACATACTGTTGTTTTTAACTTGCATTTTGTCGGTTTCATTCATCTTAGAAAGGTTTAGCTCTAAATTTTTTCTAGCAGCCATTTGTAGTTGTTCTCGTGCTTTTAACAATATATTGGGATTAGATTCAATTAAATTGATCACTTCTACCTTAAGTGGATAATTTATAATGGCCTTTTCTTGAATGTATGGATCAACATAAGTGTTGGCATAAATCTTTGCACTGTTAAGATATGCGTCTACCATAGCGCTTGACATCGCGAGGATTTCTGACTCATTGACGTTATACCAGACTGTTGTTCCTGACACATTATTCACTTTTTTCTTTGATAAGACGATGAAGTCCTCCCCTGTTGGAAAGGAAATTCGTACATCAACAAACTGTCCTTTTCGTATGGTTGTTGGTAATTGCATCACATTATATTCTTGTGCACGTAGATCCTGTGGCGTTATTCCCTCTTCAAATACCATAGAATGTATAATGGGCGTGTTTAATCCTACTTCTAACTTCATAATTTTACCTACCAGTTCATCCTGAGTATGAATGATGTTGTCAGGTGATTGCGTATCAGGGATCTGAATAATCTTTAAATCATCCTTGGTTAGTGTCACACCTGCTGGGACCTTTCTCGATGTCACGACAACCTTTTGTAAAAGAGATTGTTGATCATAAATATTCTCTTTTATTTCGTTCAATTCACGTTCATATGCTATTCGTAATAATTGATGATCCTTCGCTTGTTTATTAAATATATATATCGCAATGATTGAAGCTAAGATACCCATAACCAACGCGCCGATCATACCTGATAAGATTAACTTCTTAGTACGTTGCCTTAGCTTAGACATCTAAATACACACCCCTTACTTCACAATTCAATAATCATATTCTTGATAAATACAATATCTTTTATGCTCCTTTAATGATGTCCTTCCATGTGTTCGCTAAATTCATTTGATTCATAATATCTCTAGATAATGATCGAATACTCTCATAGAATGGGTAGGCTGATTGATGTGTATTCTTATGACGACTTCGATGCATGAATGGCAACACCGCTCTCATATTCCATGCATCCAGTAAGTCTGTTGAATACGGTATGCCATGAATTGAACCATGATACCCAAATCTCCTTTTGATATGCTGAATTGTAGTATGAGAATGTCGATCATACTTTCCAATTACCAACATGTAAGGCTTATGTTGAAGTTCTGGTGGTAGATTTGATCCGGAAAAGAAGGCTTCTAACGTTTGAATATTTTGTGTAAGACTTACGACAATCAGATCTGCAGAAGAGAGAATTGCTCCATCGCCCCTCTTATCTAGTTCATCACATCCACATCCTGCATCCATTAGATTGAGATCATAATATTGATTAGCCATGGATAGAATCGAGGGTATTAATGTACAACGATAACCTGGCAGTGTTCCTTCCTTTTTGGCATTCCCAGTAATGAAATCTATCCCTCCATACATTAAAGGAGTCGTATAATCACGGATATTCTCTTTATTGAGTCTCCGATTTAAACACAATCGTTCTAACGCATCCATTCCGCATTCTTTATATGTTGTTACCAATCTGTCATCCAATCTCATAGTTGTTTCTTGAATACCCTTTTCAATACGCTCTTCCCATTTACCACCATGACCGAGCAACAATTTTGTCCGATATTCTAAACCAATCATCGATGCAACAGTAAGAGCGTGCGCAGTATTACCACTTCCCCCAAGTAGTGGACTCCAAAATGCCACTGTACCCATATCTTCTCCCTTCTGTGCCAAAGAGCACATGTATATTTGTGCATTACATAGACTAAATAAGATAAAACCTTTTACGTCTTTTTAAGTTGGGTATGTATTTATACAACATATCTGTAAGCATGTGATCCATCTCTTCATTCATATCAAAAGGGTCAACATGTAACGGTAGGCTATAAGCCTTCATTGTTCCTACATGTTTGCGAAGTCGCTTGACCGCATCCATAGCCGCTAAAGGCATACAATATATCCACTTCTTCTGAATATATTGCTTTAGGTGAACAAGGGCCTTTTCCATATCCTGATATCGCCACTCTGATCCCCAGCCGACAAGGATAGGGATATCAGCTCGCAGAAATTCCTCCATTGCCTGAACATCCTGGAACCAGCCCATATCCAATACAACATATGAATACTTTCCATCTAACAATTCAACGAATTTAGAACTTGTACACTGACGATAATAATCAACATCTTCTACGAGGAAACACTGCTTTCTTTGATTCTGAAAAGGTATATGCCCATCAACAATTTCTTGGATTCTAACAAAACTCGATACTTGGGTATTAAGTTCAACAATAGCAACCTTATTGTGCTTTCTAGCTAAATAATGTGCGATGCATATCGCGGTATGCGTAGTTCCCGCACCACGACTTGCCCCCATTACTGCGATGACATCGGTTCCTAAATTTTTATTGTCATGTATTGAATTGTTGATTTTGTCTCGGTGGCCTACTAGTTTATCTTGTGATTTCAGCGCTTCTCTAACTTCATTTACGCTTTGATACCGTTGTATTGGAGATAATTGCAATAATTTGCGGATGACTGCAATATCTTCCTTGGAATAGTCAGATCGAATATATGATTCAACCCCATCAGACCACTCACTTCGAGCCCCCTCGGTGACAAGATATAAGAGTAATGCACCTAATCCGTATAGGTCAGACCTCTCGTCGCTTTGACCCCCACCATATTGTTCTGGCGCTGCAAAACCAACCGTACCTAGCTTGACTGTATCCTGATCTTGTTCTCGTTTGTAATTCCTAGCAATTCCGAAGTCAATCAGACACAGCTCTAGTTCAGGTGTTAACATAATATTGGATGGTTTTAGGTCACGAAATACGATCACAGGTTGATGTGTATGCAAATATTCTAGAACATCAAGAATTTGATCTGTTAATTGTAGAATCAAACTTCGCTTTAATATACGATCATGACTGATGAAATATTTCTCTAATGTCATACCATCGATATGATCCATGACCAAATACGTACTCCCATGCTCATATGATGGAAAGAAGTCTACTATCCTTGGTAGACGAGGATGATTTAATGTCGTAAGCAACTTCGCTTCTTCCCCAATTTGATATTCAAGTTGCGGTGACGATATGAAGCATTCTTTCACTGCCCATTGCTTACCTGGTAATTTAAGATCATCAGCCAAATAAACATGACTTGTTCCTCCTGATCCAATGATCCGGTTAATCAAATATCTGTCACCAATAATATGACCCTGACGTAATAATGATGGTTCTTTCAACATTTCACCTCCTTACCTCAACACAAAAAGGGAAAGTACCCTGAAAAGTAAAGAGTCGGTTAAGACCGGTTCTCCTTGAACTTTTCGGGATACTTTCCCTCAGTTGCATTGATTGGTTAATTTTGGAACAAGCATATTACAAAATGACAGTCTTGTAAAGCTATTTTTTAACGTCAGTGCACTTGAATTCTAAAACTGGGTTGTCGCAACCCTTTAAATGACTTTAAACCATTCGTGCATATCGATATCCACTCGTTAATAGATTTAATATTTAATCATATGAAGTGTTATTTCATCTCGATTATGAAATAATTGTTTTGCATATTGCAATTGCAAATGTTCTTCTTCAAACGATGTAATTACCTCTTTGATTAATGCCATTGGCTTTTTATGCATTAGCTTAATTGTTACAATTGCTGTTCCACCTGGTGATAAGCAATATAATAGATCTTTTACAAGCTTGACCATTTGTTTTGGACTCCAGCTCATATCACAAACAAGCAAATCGAATTGGTTATCCTTAAAACGTACCTGGGAAGCATTCTTCCGCATGATCTTTAGTTGTGGATGACCTATTAAAGACGGATGCATCTTCGCTGGATCAACTGCGGTTACATGGATACCACGTTCAAGTAAGAACGACGTCCATCCACCCGGTGCAGCGCCAATATCAAGTGCATGACGAAATACAGAAAAGTCAATTCCAAAAGCTTTTTCTGCTTCAAGCAATTTGAACTTGGCTCTAGATATCTGCCCTTCTTCCCTCTGGAATCGAACAGCCCCACCACTCCAGTCAGATAGATTATCTTCCGCAAGGGATATTCCTGCATAGATATGGTCTTGTGAGACAAACACGGAAAGAATCCAATCCATATTTTGCACAACATATCGAGTGTCTTGGTCTTGCAGATCATGTAAGATCTGTTCCCTCAGGGCTCCCGAGCTAACATCACTTAAGCTTTGTTCTGACTTACGAACTTGCAGTGATACGTTGGAACCTTGAAGTTGTGTTTGGGTTAATACATACTCTTTCAAATCATTCAGGCCACTACGCAACTCTTGAGTAGCAATCTCAATCTCTACCGGTTGTATATGACGAACGAAGATTGGCGGTTCTTGAGCAAGCATTGTTGCTATTTCCTTCCAAGAAAAATCCACCGTCACCAGAAATACTTCACCTGACACGAGGACGCTACTCTTAACACTCCCGAATAAGCGTCTTAATTCTTCTTGAGCAAATGGTGCGAAACCATGATTAGCCGTGCAGATAAATCGACTTTGCTGTTGTTCTTGTATTTCTTCTTCATTTACATTTAATTCATCCAAGTTGGATTAACCTCCAGAAGTTACCTTGATCCAGGGACGTCCACCGTCCCATTCCAGTTCAACTGGAATTTCATAGGTACGCATAATCATTTCCTTATTCAACACTTGTTCTTTAGGTCCTGCAGCTACTAACTCTCCATCTTTTATAAGCGCAACATGTGTAAAGAGTGGTACAATTTCTTCTACATGATGTGTAACATAGACAACATTGATGTTGCTTTGTCTTAATCGATCTACTTCCACTAACATTTTTTCCCGTTCAAACAGATCAAGACCTGCACATGGCTCGTCCATAATGAGAAGCTTGGGGTTACCCATTAAGCATCGAGCTAACAGTACCTTTTTACGTTCTCCTTGCGATAGGGTTCCTAAGGTATGCTCTGCTAATCGAGAGATATTCATCTCTTCCAATAGGCGATATGACTTTTCCTTTACGTCTTGTGGAATAGCTTCATAAAAACGTAAGTAAGCATAGGCACCTGTAGCCACAATTTCCCATACTGTATCCGTCAGAGCCATTCTCTCCAATAGCGAGGGGCTAATATATCCAATATCTTTACGTACTTCTCGAATATCACATTGACCATATATATTCCCCATCACCTCTACTCGACCTTGACTTGGAAATAAATATCCGGTCATCATTTCAAGTAGTGTCGTCTTTCCGGAACCATTACGACCTAATATGACCCAGTTCTCACCACTTTTAATTTCCAAAGATACATCATTGAGTATGATGTCTTTGTCCCTTTGAAGAGAGATATGTTGCATCGAGATCATTCGATCACACTCCTTATCGCGTCTAACAATTCTTCCACTGAGCCCATTCGATAAATAATGGTGGGCAGGCCATCATGCCCCGCGTCCATCAACATTATCGCTGGTACACTTCTGATCTTATACTCTTGTGCAAATAATGGCATCATATTCACGTTTATAGCTGTAATCGTGTCTTCTGGAATTAAATGTTCCACAACCGTAAGCATTCTTTTCGCGGCTGTACAAGTTCCACATAATGGTGTGTATAGAAATAAGACGACTGGTTTATCTTTACGGTGTAATAGATCACGAACTTCTAACTCTTGGAGATCTCTCATCGCGAATCTGCTTCTTTCGCAATACGATGAAGGTTCTCTGCATCCATGGGGCCGTTATGAAGAACCATATCCTTCGGTTTATGTTCAAATAATAATTGATACATCTCATTTTTCCCATGCATGCTAGAAGTATGTAAATATACTTCACGTGGAAACAATCGTTCACGAATCATAGCTATGACTACATCCCTACCACATATTGGACTGTCCCAACCAAGTTCATAATCGAGGGATAATATATCAACGTTACATTCCCGCAACATCATTAGACACTCCTCACCACTACGAGCTAATGAGAACCCCTTAGGACATCTGCGAACATCATCTAAATATAAATGTATTGTCTGCTTACTTTTCATGTTGGCAAGTTGGACATAAGAAGGATTTACGTCCAATCAATTCTACTTTTGTAATGATATCTGTGCATTGAGTACATATTTCTCCTTCGCGACCATACACTTGATACTTATAATTCCCAGTCTGAATATCATCCTGTGTGAACGGCTTATTCATCGACCCGCCTGATTCTATAGCTTGATTCAGTACTGATTTGATACTATGATACAATGCCTCTACCTCTTCTA
Organism: Paenibacillus sp. CMAA1364; assembly: GCF_054373195.1. NCBI lineage: Bacteria > Bacillati > Bacillota > Bacilli > Caryophanales > Paenibacillaceae > Paenibacillus > Paenibacillus sp. CMAA1364. The sequence continues at coordinate 43,236 of NZ_JBITNB010000001.1, forward strand.
TGGATAGATCCTGCACCTTAGTCGTAGGTGATAATTTGGCATGAAATGAAATCTCATCAGCATATCGATTACCGATCCCAGCGACTACACTTTGATTAACTAGTAATGTCTTTAAAGATCCTCGACGTGCTTTTACCAATTTCACAAAACGATCTCTGTCCAATCTACGATCATTTACTTCAAGACCAAGTTGACCTAACACCTCACCTGCTTCCTTCGCAGATAATAAATGTAGATATCCTGTGCGTGGTAAGATGAAATATAGACTTGATTCACCAAATATTATTTCTATAGATGCTTGGTGATCTAATCCATCCCCATCAGTTCCATATTGTATATACCCACCAGGGATAAGATTAACAAGGATTCTATGACCATTGTCTAAATGAAAGTTCAGAAATCTTCCCCGACGCTCGACAAACACAATTCTAATATTGTTTAGTTGCGATGTGAGTATATCTTCATCAATATTCACTAAATTCTTCTTGTTCACTATCACTTGACTGATGGGTGCATCTAATATTTTTTCGGAAATGCATTTCCGATAATTTTCTAATTCAGGCATTTCAGGCACTGCATTCGCCTCTTCCTATTCATTATTGTGTATACCTCATAGATGCTGAAGTAGTTCTTGAAGATCTTTACATACAATTGAAGGTTCTATACCCGCTAATCGAATGTCCGATGCTAAGCTCTCTTTCGTTGTAATCCCTGTGAGCACTAATATGGTTGAACACCCCGCTGCTACGCCAGCAGAAATATCTGTATGCATATTATCTCCAATAACAGTAACTTCTGTTCTATCTAATTTCAATATATCTATCGCGTAATTCATCAAATGATGAGAAGGCTTCCCTATGATCACAGGCTTCACACCGGTACCTGCTTCGATCGCAGCGGCAATCGTTCCAGCCCCTGGAATTAACCCATGATCGGATGGAAGAAGTAAATCTGGATTCGTAACGATATATTTAGCCCCATCACGTATCCATCGAACGGCGGATGATAATGTCTCATACGTAAAGTTTCGATCAATACCCTGAACGACGTATCGTGGATTGTCTTCTACGATTTGTAATCCCGCTTCGATCAAAGCTTGACGTAACCCATCTTCTCCCACAATAGCGACTCTAGCTGCAGGATCTCTTTGTGCAATATACACAGCAGTTGCTTGTGATGAAGTGCAGATATCCTTCGCTTCCGCTTGAATTCCCATTTCATTCAATAAACACGCAACATCTTCAGATGTACGTGTAGAATTATTGGTTACAAATAAATAAGGGATCTGCTTCGTCTTCAAATGATTAATCAGTGCGTCAGCGCCAGGTATCATATAACGCCCGTGATACATCGTCCCATCTAAGTCTATTAATAATCCTTTGGATTTAGCCAATAATCATGCACTACCTTTCATATCGAACGTTAAATATTTATTGTACATGTTAATGATATTACAGGAGTAATTATCGATTTCCACTTGACAAAAGCGTCTAAAGGGATCACAAGAGATCGTCATTCGTCAGTTTTGATCGAAACCATGTAAGATTATTACACTTATTTGTGAAGTACCATGTCATTTCCTGCGCTTTCCCGGAAAATAATCATATCATTACCCAGTAACCACTCAATGTTTATATTGTACGTATAATTGGAAAAATGGTGAATTCTTCAGCTAATAACGTGTTTGGAAAAATAGACTTTGCTTCATCTAAGAGCAACCCTAGCTGTTGCATATCTTTATATCGAGAGCTGAAATGCGTGAGAATAAGCATCTTCGCTCCGGAATTCCGAGCCGCCTCGGCTGCTTGAATTGTAGTGCTATGGTAATATTCATGAGCAGTATCCACCATCTCATGAAGATAAGTAGATTCATGAACCAATACATCTGCATGGTTAGCAAGTGTAGCAATAGAAGCACATGGTCTAGTATCCCCCAGAATCGTTACGACCCTACCCTTCTTGGGAAGCCCCAGAACATCCTGCGGTCGTATGATTTCTCCACTATCCAGTATAATACTTTCACCACGTTTGATCTTTCCGTATATAGGACCTGGTCTAATACCATAAGACTGAAGCAATGAGAGATCCAGCGTACCCGTGCGATCTTTCTCTACCACTCGATATCCAAAACTATCGATTCGATGTGTTAGAAGGTCAGCATGAACAGCGAATGTCTCATCTTCAAATACAACGCCACCACTATGCTCTACCACATCCAGAACATAATCCATACGTGATTGACTTAATCGCATGGTTGTATCTATATATTCCTTTATACCATGTGGGCCATACACAGTTAGGGGTGAAATTCCCCCTTGATTACTTCGACTTGCAAGTAACCCAGGCAATCCGAATAAATGATCACCATGTAAATGTGTAATAAATATCTTCTCAAGCTTACTTAACCTTAAAGAAGATTTAAGAATCTGATGTTGGGTTGATTCTCCACAATCAAATAACCAGAAACAACTTCTTTCTTCAAATAGTCGAAGGGCAATAGAAGTTACGTTCCTTTGAAGTGTCGGCACACCAGCATTCGTACCTAGAAATAATAATTCCATATTGCCCCCATTTCCCTTCCAACAACACAGCATAAGATCCTTATGAATTCAAAGGATCTTATGCTAGTGTGTGTTGTGGATTCTATTCTAACGCTATGCCTTCTCCACGTTGAAGTATTGTGCTTGCGGATGGCTGAATACCATCGCAGATACCGAAGCTTCCGGTTCCATCATACAACCTTCTGTCAATTCAATCCCAATGTCCTCAGGTGTCATTAACTTAAATAACGGTATTTGATCTTCTAGATCCGGACATGCAGGGTAACCAAACGACACTCTGATACCCTGATATCTAGCACCAAGTCTTTTCTTCATCGTCATATCTGCAGGATCTGGGAATCCCCATGAATCGCGCATCATATGATGAATTCGTTCAGCCAATCCTTCTGCCGTCTCAAGCGCAACAGCTTGTAACACATGTGAACGTAAATAGTCCCCTTCGTCCTTCCATTCTGTCGATAACTTCGACACACCGTGCCCAGCAGTAACTACAAGAAAGCCAACATAGTCCATTATGCCACTCTCAACTGATTTCAAGAAATCAGATAGACATAGGTACGGTTCCACTCTCTGACGTGGGAAAGTGAATGTATGCAATATCTTGGTATGATCTTCAGGATCGTAAACTAAGATATCATTACCTTTAGATTGTGCTGGGAAGAAACGATATACTGCATGTGCTTGAATAATAGCATTCTTTATTGCTTCATTCATAATATCATCTACTGATTCTTTTAGTGACAGGGCTTTATCGTTTCCTTCAGCCAATAGTTGCTCCACGGATCCACGAAGCCCTAAATGATGTCCCATAAGCATCTGCATATTCACATAAGGCATGATATGGGATATAGGGTAATTTCGTAACACATGACGCTCTGTATCTGGCGGAATAAGAACTGGGTTATCTGTAGCAATATTAGATTTCATTGCGCGAGTTAACACAGGTAATTCCTTCACTTCTAATTTAGATGCTTCAAAAGCTTCCAGTTCTTCTTGCATCTTCACACGCATCTCTTCACGTTGTACTGGATCCATGAGTTTATTCGCGATGTCAAGTCCATCCATAGCATCTTTAGCATATACAACCATGCCATCATATTCTGGTTTGATCCGAGTTTTGGTGAATTTACGAGTCAATGCAGCTCCACCTACCATGATTGGAACATCAATCCCAGTGTTCTTCAAATCCTGTGCGGTAATGACCATCTGCTGGGCAGATTTCACGAGAAGCCCTGATAAACCAATAATATCTGCCTTCTCTTCCCGATAAGCTTCAATAATTTTCTCTGGCGGAACCTTAATCCCTAAGTTAATGATCTGGTAACCGTTATTAGATAGTATAATCTCAACCAAGTTCTTTCCGATGTCATGTACATCACCTTTTACGGTAGCTAACATGATTTTACCTTTGATGCTAGTCTCATCCTTCTCCATGAAATCTTCAAGATAGGTAACGGATGCCTTCATCACTTCAGCACTTTGTAGTACCTCTGCTACGATAAGTTCATTATTATTAAATAGTCTACCTACTTCAGCCATACCTACCATAAGCGGACCATTGATGACCTCAAGAGCCGAGTATTTCTTCAATGCTAGGTCTAAATCAGGAATCAGACCTTCCTTCGTACCTTCAACTACATAGGAAGATAGTCTCTCTTCAAGGGTTAGATTGGATATTAGTTCTTTCTTGACCACTTTCTTCTCACGAAATGCTGCTACAAATTCAGCAAGCGTCTCGTCATTAGTATTAAATATAAGCGCTTCTGCTAGACGGCGTTCTTCTAATGAAATCGAAGCATATCTTTCTAGCTTTTCCGTATTTACAATTGCATAATCAAGACCAGCCTTCGTACATTCATACAAATAGACTGAATTTAACACTTCACGGCCCGATTCAGGTAGTCCGAATGAAATATTGCTAAGACCTAGAATGGTTTTCACTTCTGGATACTTTTCTTTAATCAATCGAATTCCTTCAATAGTCTCTACAGCAGACCCGATATATTGAGGGTCACCTGAACCTACAGGGAACATATTAGGATCAAATATAATATCTTCTGGCTTCATACCATACTTATGAACAAGAAGCTCATAGGAACGGGTGGCCACTTCTAATTTCGCTTCACGTGTTACAGCCTGACCCGTTTCATCAATAAGGATGCAGACAACAGCTGCTCCATACTGATGTATCAATGGAACAATTTTCTCGAATTTCGATTCACCATCTTCAAGGTTAATGGAGTTAATTATCGCTTTACCTTGAGAATATTGAAGCCCTAACTCGATGATATGATCATAAGTCGAGTCAATCATGAGAGGAACTTTGACCTTCTTTGCAACTAAAGGCAAAAAGTTATTAACGGCATAGGCCTCATCGATATCTGTATCTTGAAGATTGATGTCAATAATCTGAGCCGCACCCTTTACTTGAGATCTAGCAATCTCCGATGCTTCATCAAATTTACCTTCTTTAATAAGACGTTTGAATTTACGTGAGCCCGAAATATTAGTGCGCTCTCCAATCATAATAGGACGATTGTCTGGTTCAATAAATACAGCATCTATACCCGATATCGCTGGGGGATGTTCACCATATGTACGTCGCGGCTCATATTCGGACATCACCTCTACCATTGCACGGATGTGTTCTGGCGTTGTACCACAACAGCCTCCTGCAATATTAAGCCATCCCTGCTCAGCGAACGCAGCCATTTTCTTGGATAATGACTCTGGAGATTCGTGATAATGTCCATTCTCATCAGGAAGCCCAGCATTTGGATAACAGCTCACAGCCGCACTTGATATAGCCGCTAGTGATCGTATATGATCTCTCATGAATTCAGGTCCTGTAGCACAATTGAGTCCAACCGAAATAGGATTTAAGTGTTCTAATGATATATAAAAGGATTCAATATTCTGACCTGCTAATGTTGTTCCCATCGGCTCAATTGTTCCTGATATCATAATAGGCAGTGTCACACCACTCTGCTCAAATGCGTTGCGGATACCAATGCTACCCGCCTTAACGTTCAATGTGTCTTGGCTAGTCTCTAATAGAAGCAAATCTACCCCGCCCTCAATAAGGGCAAGCGCTTGCTCTTCATATGTATCTACAAGTTCTTTAAATGTTACCCCGCCTGTAACAGACAATGTCTTTGTTGTAGGCCCCATTGCTCCTATAACATAACGTGGCTTCTGTTCCGTACTATATTTATCAACAGCAAGACGTGCTAATTCAGCAGCCTTTAAGTTGATTTCACGTGATTTCTCAGGTATATCATAATCTGCTAACACAACGGATGTTGCGCCAAATGTATTCGTAGAGATCATATCTGCACCTGCATCAAGATAGGATTCATGAATTTGTTGAATAGCGTCTGGTCTTGTCAGAACCAACATTTCGTTACAACCGTCTAACGCCTCTCCCCCAAAGTCTTCTGGTGAAAGATCTAGTTGCTGGATCATGGTACCCATAGCCCCGTCCATAATCATTATTCGTTCTTTCAATGATTCTTCTAATTTTTGTATAGTCAACTTAAATCCCCCCCACTTAAACATTAAATATTAGTTTAACATAGATGTAGTCTATTATAAAAGGATAATGCCGAGTTTAATCGTCATATTTAGCACAGATTTGCAACGGAACTTTAAATGGATAGTTAATGTACTCATTCCTCAATTACGAATATAAATACATAACAGCAGTATTATTGTACGTGTACTGGTGATCAACAATGATTATTTCATTTCAAAGTGTCAACAACAATTATGCAAAACCCCATTCTCTAAATTCAGAGAACAGGGTTATTTAATATCGACTTATATCCATTATTCCGTTACTACGATTTCTTTCTTCGGCATACTATGCATAGCGCCAACCGTGACATGTGATATCACAGTGTATGTATCTGCTTTGTCCAGGCTAGTCTCAAGGACATATTTCCCTTCACCAGCATGTTCTGCATTTAGTTCAACATGTTTACCTTCTTTGTTAGAAGGAACAAATTCAATGACAACTTTATCGGCATTGTTTACATGTTCATTATTTTGCGTCACCAATACTTCAATCATAATTTTATCTTTTACTTTTATCTGCTCTGGTTGAACACTCAAGTCAACAAGAACTGGTGTTAGCGAATCATTACTACCCATATCCATGTTACTGTGACTATTCTTCTCACTATTACATCCAACTAACATCAATAAAGAAATGATTACCAATGCAAATCCAATACGTTCTCTGATCCTCATAATTTCCCTACCTTTCAAAGAAATATTAATGAATCTATCTACAAGCAATGTAAATTGCTATGACATTTATCATACTAGCATAAAAAAGCCAAGTCGTCTGCACATATAGCAGTGAATTGGCTGAACATGTCGATGAAGTTCATCAATTGTTCTTTTTTATAAAAAAGATAGCTTCATGAAAATTCGTCTATAATCTTATGCAACTCCGATAAATGTTCTATCTCGTAATTAGGTGTAATCGCTGGATCCTTAGCTCTATCTGTTCTATTGATCCATACGGTCTGAATTCCTGCCGCAAGTCCACCACGGATATCTGTTGTTAACTTATCTCCAACCATCAACGCTTCATCATGACCAACATCTAATATGGATAATGCATGATTAAATATGGATACATCAGGTTTACCAATTCCGAATTTCCCCGAAATTACGATACCATCGAAGTAAGATGCTAACGTCGGTACACCATCTAACTTCTCTTGTTGTAAAGCCGGACAGCCATTCGTTAGGAGAAGTAACTTCACTTGCCCACGCAATTCATCAAGCACTTGGAATGTTTCTTCATACACATGGGGACGTGCGCGTCTCTCCGAAGCAAATTGTTCAGAAAGTTCATTAGCTAGGTCAACATCATCTATCCCTAATCTTAAAAGACCATTTCGCCAAGCATCTTTACGATATATCTTAGCTATCTGTTCCAATTGACGGAATTCGGATTGATCACCTGCCGTGAAATTAGCCCATAGTCCCTCAAATGGATTGATACCAATCTTCGTAGTAAATGAATAGGTCTCATAAGATTCATACAATGCTCTTGCTTCAATTCTAACCGCTTCTTCCAATTGAACAGGATCAACACCTGTTGCCTGATTAGCTCTTTGGCAAGTTGCTTCAAATGATTCAAGCACGCTTCGTTCATCCCATAGTAACGTATCATCTAAATCGAATATAACTGCTTTAATCGACATATCTCATATTCTCCCCCAACGTTATTACTTTTCAAAAGGAATATTGTTTTCTGTTGCAAACTTTTCTAGCCCTTCACCCATGCTATGGATATTGTAACGGTTAATTAGACGGGTGAAGACCCAATTTGATCCTTTATCTTTGGTCTCAATAACAGCCGAGCCTTTACTTATTTTGATTCTAGCAATGTTAGATGCTGATAATACACGTACTTTACTCAATTTGGTTGTTTGCAGATTATCTTTGTTTACTTGTAAGTAAGGACGTCTCATAAATAAGATAACAGCCAAAACGATATATGATATTGTTACAACCCAAGTCATGACAGGGCTAGTCGTATTCCCTGTATCTGGTAGTGAGCTTGTCGCCCATCCGAGCATACCATATAATGTCCCAAGCATAATAAGTATGAATGGGAATACATATTTACGGCCTTTATATGTATTACTATTCGAGATAACACCTTGATTGCTAATACTTGGTTGGCCTTGCTTCTTACGTTGCTTATTAAGTTCTGTGCGATTCTTCTGAACCTTTCTCTCCCATGAACGTGACATCGTTGGGCCTCCTCTAATGTTTTAATTAATGCATTACTTTGTTGAAACCCTCTGAATCTTCAATTTCAGTACTAACTCTGCCACGTTAAAAAGAGCTTGTCAAGGAATTCACCTCACCAAGCTCTATATTGATATTGTTATTTAATAGGTCGGTAACTTCAATACTTCTCCAGCCAATATCTGACCATCTGTCAATCCATTTAATTTCTTCATTTCCTTAATGAAAATACGAGTATCCATATCTGCTGGTTTCTCTTGGACAGCGATTCCCCACAATGTATCTCCAGACTGTATGATACGATTCTTCGTAATGTGAGGTTCTGGAGCAGAATTCGCGAACGATTGTATGCTAACAGAACAACCTACAATAATGAGTAACAAAACCCATAAAGATTTCTTAGCTATAGGTCGCACTACAAATTCTTTCATACGAATGCCCATCATGTATGTATATGATTCTCTTGTATTTATGGTTGTATGAATACTCTTATATGTACTATATCTTAGCATATTATCTCATCTCCCAAACGTTTGTTCTTGTTTCCGAAATAACTATAACACGAACAAGTGTTTTGTTCAATACATTTTAGAACAAACGTTCTTTTATTTTTAGAACCCCTGTTTGTACGAACGGTAGTTCTATGTTATAATTCCAATAAGTAACTATAACGAGGTGGTTCAATATGTCTAAGGTATCGAGTCGACAACAAGCAATAATAGAATTCATACGTAACGAAGTACGCACCAAAGGATATCCACCCTCTGTACGCGAGATTGGAGAAGCGGTTGGATTAGCTTCAAGTTCAACAGTTCATGGACATTTAGACCGTCTTGAAAAAAAAGGCCTCATTCGTAGAGATCCTACGAAACCTCGAGCAATCGAGATTTTAGGCCAAGTCGAGTCTGACGATCAATATCAATTCTCACATACTGTGTCTCGTGTTCCTATCGTAGGTAAAGTTACCGCTGGTGTACCGATTACTGCAACAGAGAATATTGAAGATTACTTCCCTTTACCGCAACATTATGTAGGTGATGAGAAAGTGTTCATGCTTAACGTTACAGGAGATAGTATGATTGAAGTAGGTATTCATGATGGAGATATGGTCATAGTACGTCAGCAACAGACTGCAGACAATGGGGATATTGTTGTTGCAATGACAGATGAGGATGAAGCGACCGTTAAGACTTTTTATAAAGAGAAGGATCACATAAGACTGCAACCTGAGAATGCTACATATGAACCTTTACGATTGGGGCATGTTACAATACTAGGTAAAGTCGTCGGTCTATTTAGAGACATTCATTAAATTCATGAATTCAATTCAAATAAGAACACATCAATAGAAGGGATACAGTGCAATACTTGCGCTGTATCCCCTTCTATGTCATTGGAGGTTACATAATATGAAATCTAAGAAGACTGTTTCAAAAATAGATCATCCTAAGGTCTCAAAAGACAGGATAGAATCTGTTAATATAACGACATTTCAATCAGAGGACTGCATCGAACGGCAATGGTTCCAGGATTGCTCTATGAATGGTATTTCTTTGGATCATGTGACGTTTGATGAAGTCATCTTTACAAATGTCGATTTCTCTGATATGACCATCACGAATCTTGAACTAACCGATGTTATATTTGAGAAGTGTGACCTGTCTAATACGGATTTCAGTCATGCGAACATACACAGAACACAATTTCTCGATTGCAAAACTATAGGATTAAATCTATCTGAGTCAACTCTCCGCAACATTTCATTTAAGAACTGTATTGGAGATTTCGCTAACTTCCGTTTTGCGAATATGAAATCAGTAATAATGGAAGATTGCTCATTAACTCAATCAGACTATTGTTACTCTACGTTAGAATATGTGGATTTCCTGAGATCGAATATCGATCAATCACAATTTACAGGCTCCAAGCATAAGGGTATCGATTTCAGTACATGTGATTTCTCAACCATTACCATGAGCCTTGCAGATGCGATGAATTGTTCAATTACCAGAGAACAAGCTTATGTGTTTGCTAATTTAATGGGATTGATCATTAAAGAATAATCTATATGTATTTAAAAAGGGTGTTCCAAGTTATTTTCATAACTTGGAACACCCTTTTTAAATTCTAGTACAACGTCATATATTGATCAAGTTCCCATTGATGAACTCGTGTTCTAAACATATCCCACTCAATTTCCTTTAATTCATGGAAGTAAGCAAGTGCATGATCACCTAGAGCTGAAGTGATTACTTCACTGCGCATCATCTCATTAAGAGCTTCCTTCAAGTCTGCAGGTAAACTTGGGATGCCAGCTTCAACGCGCTCTTCTTCTGACATAATATATATATTGCGATCTACCGGATCCGGCAATTTAAGTTCATTCTTAATCCCGTCTAATCCCGCCTTCAACATCACAGCAAGCGCTAGATATGGATTGGCTGCTGGATCCGGATTACGCACTTCCACCCGTGTACTTAACCCACGAGAAGCAGGAATTCGAATCATTGGACTACGATTACTACCTGACCATGCCACATAACAAGGCGCTTCGTATCCAGGAACTAAACGTTTGTATGAGTTAACTGTTGGATTCGTAATTGCTGCAAATGCTCGGGCATGCTTCAGAATACCTGCCATATAGTAACGAGCGGTATCCGTTAATCCGAACTCATCTTTCTCATCATAGAACGCATTCTCTTTACCTTTAAATAGCGATTGATGACAATGCATACCTGAACCACTTACGCCATACAAAGGCTTAGGCATAAATGTTGCATGAAGTCCGTGTTCGCGTGCGATGGTCTTAACAACCAACTTAAACGTCTGAATCTGGTCTGCAGCTTTAATGGCATCTTCATATTTGAAATCAATCTCGTGTTGACCCGGTGCAACTTCATGGTGTGAAGCTTCAACTTCAAAACCCATCTCTTCAAGTGTCAGAACAATTTCACGACGGCAATTCTCACCAAGATCCAAAGGAGCTAGATCGAAGTACCCCGCCTTGTCATTCAACTCCATCGTAGGATTACCTTGTGAATCTGTCTTGAACAAGAAGAATTCAGGCTCTGGTCCTACTTTCATGGATGAATAACCCATATCTTCAGCTTCCTTCAAGCAACGCTTCAAAATGCCGCGTGGATCTCCAGCAAATGGTGTACCATCTGGCATATAAATATCACAAATTAAACGAGCAACTCGTTCTTCTGCTACCCAAGGAAATATTACCCATGTGTCAAGATCAGGATATAAGTACATGTCTGATTCTTCAATTCGAGCATATCCTTCAATGGATGATCCATCAAACATCATTAAGTTATCTAGAGCTTTCTGTAACTGACTCACAGGAATCTCAACATTCTTGATAGATCCTAATAGATCCGTAAATTGTAAACGAATAAATCTCACATTTTCTTCTTTAGCCATTTTAAGAATTGATTCTTTTGTATAACCCACAGTATCCTCACCCTTCGTTGATTGAATTTCACATCTTATTTATTAAAAAACCGAGACAATTCGCCTTGAATCAAGGAGTCACGCCCCGGTCTCCTATTAGCAAGTAATTCTTGTTTAAGAGCACGATGTAGTTGGGAATCGGTTAATCCTTTTCTTGTTAATTCTGTCTCAACCGTGATCACTGTTGCCTCATCAGATTCTCTCTTCATAGGACTCATAACTTGCTTAATTCCAGCTATGTTCACGCCTTTTTCAATTAGCGCTTTAATCTTCAATAATCTTTCTACATCATTAAATGAGAACAATCGTTGATTACCAGCTGTACGTGCTGGAACAATTAACATATGTTGCTCATAGTACCTAATTTGACGAGCAGATAAATCAGTCAATTTCATTACGATACCTATTGGAAATAAAGCCATATTTCTACGAATATCATCGCCCATATCTCATCAGCCTTCCAATGAACTAATACATTTATTTTACATGCCAATGTGTGTCATGTCAACGCCATGTCAGATAACCTCACAACAGATTGCGATCCACCATGTTCTGAAGTGCCTTGAGAACACCATATTTCACATGTGAATACGTTAACCCACCTTGCATGTATGCTATATAAGGTTCTCTTATCGGTGCGTCAGCTGATAACTCTAAACTTCCACCCTGAATAAACGTTCCTGCAGCCATAATGACAGGATGCTCATACCCAGGCATCTCCGATGGTTCAGGTACAACATGACTATCCACTGCTGCAGCACGTTGAATACCTTGAACAAATGCAATTAAATGCTCAGATCCGCTAAAAGAAATAGCTTGAATGAGGTCTGTTCGCTTCTCATGCCAAGCAGGCTTCGTCTCAAATCCGAACTTCTCAAACATCGCAGCAGCGAAGATACTTCCTTTGATAGCCTGTCCTACAATGGTCGGTGCAAGGAATAATCCTTGATATATCGATCTCGTTGTTCCCATCATAGCGCCAACTTCACTACCAATCCCAGGGGCAGTTAAACGGTAAGAAGCTTGTTCAACATATTTACCCTTCCCACATATATACCCACCTGTCTCTGCAATGCCACCACCAGGGTTCTTAATTAGTGAACCTGCAATAAGATCCGCTCCAACATCAGTGGGTTCATATTCCTCGGTAAACTCTCCATAGCAATTATCAACAAATACGATAACATCTGGCTTGATCGCTTTAACTCGTATAATCATTTCACTGATCTGTTCTATTGTGAAAGAAGCGCGCCAATCATACCCTCTTGATCGTTGAATCCCAATTACTTTGGTAGATGCCGTGATCCCTTTCTCCACAGCATCCCAATCGATGCTATCATCCTCTTGAAGCGCTGCTTCTCGATATGTAATACCGAAATCTAATAACGATCCTAGACCGTCTCCAGCTTCACCTATAACCTTATGAAGTGTGTCATAAGGACGACCTGTTATGTAGAATAATTCATCACCTGGTCTTAGAACACCAAATAGGGCCGTAGATATCGTATGTGTGCCTGATGCGAAATGAGGCCGAACTAATGCAGCCTCAGCCCCAAATACATCAGCATATACCAAATCTAGAACCTCTCGACCTCGATCATTATATGCATAACCTGTTGAACCAGCGAAATGAAAATCACTTACTTTGTGTTTTTGGAAGGCATCAATTATTTTCCATTGATTCAGATCAACGATACGATCCACGATCTGTATCTGATCTTGTATCTGATCTTCCACTACATTCATGTCATGTATTAATTCTTCTGTAAATCTTCCCATCACTTACTCAGTTCTCCCTTGATGTCTTCAGTTTCTTCATATCTATTTATCTAAAGACTCTATATATTCTTGAAGAAAATAGCCTTCCTTCTCATAATCTGCCTTGTGAAGCAGGACCGTATAAAGCGAATCACTACCATCGAAGTCTTGGTCAATTACGTCACCAACCCGATAGAGTAATGAGACTAGATCTCCTCGGTTCGCAGGAATTCGGAATGTTATTGTCTCTCCATTTAGTGAATTCTGGATCGCCTCACGTATAGCTAATAAATCAGTGTCATCAAAAGCACTGATCTTCAAATAACCTGGCCCTGAATGAAGCATCTGTAGTTGCGCTGGTGTACACATATCTTTTTTATTATAAAGCACGATTTGCGGTTTGTTAGATGCGCCTAATTCTTCCAATATAGATTGAACCACAGCCATCTGATCTTCTCTCATATCTGACGATGCGTCCACGACATGAAGGATTAACGTAGCCTCATTAACCTCTTCCAGTGTAGAACGAAATGCTGCGATCAGATCATGTGGTAGATTCTGAATAAATCCAACTGTATCCGTTAGGATAACTTCCTTACCCGAAGGCAACTCTAACGCACGTGACGTAGGATCCAGTGTTGCGAACAATTGATCTTGAATATATACATCAGCATCTGTTAATTGATTTAACAAAGTTGATTTACCTGCATTTGTGTAACCGACAAGCGCAACTTGAACGGCATCGCTTTTCTTCCTACGCTCTCGATATAGCTGACGGTGACGGCTAATTTCCGCCAATTGGTGCTTCAGATCATCAACACGACCTCGAATATGCCGTCTATCCGTCTCCAGCTTGCTCTCACCTGGGCCTCTAGTACCGATACCCCCACCTAGACGGGATAGATTCTGTCCTTGCCCCGACAGTCTCGGTAGCAGATACGTTAGCTGTGCAAGCTCAACTTGAATGATGCCTTCGCGAGTATTCGCCCTTTGAGCAAATATATCAAGAATTAACTGCGTTCTATCAATAATCTTGGCATCTAACATCTCCTCTAAGTGTCTCACTTGGGCACCCGATAATTCATGGTCAAAAATAGCAGTGTTTGCCCCAAGAGACTCCATAATTAGACGAAGTTCTTCCACTTTTCCTTTCCCAATGAAGAACCTTGGATCTTTCTTAGCGAGATTCTGACTTAAGGAATCAACAACTTCTACACCCGCTGTTTCGGCTAACTGAATTAACTCCTGAAGTGAATATTGTGGATCGATTCCTTTTCTTTTCACCTCATCCGTTACCAGACTTACTAGAACTGCTCGTGCATGTGTTTCTGTGTCCGTATCAAAAGTGATGGTGTTTGCCATGAATATAATTGCCCCTTTATCTGCTAGATCATATATTGAACTTAAAATCTTCCGTGCGTAAAGTCATGAGCTCCTGCTTCCCAGGATTATTATTCTCGAATTGATTCAACAATCTAACAGCATGATTTCGCATTGACTTTTCAATCATATTACGAACATATCTTGCATTGCTAAATGCATGTAATCCCTCGGTCTTCTCTTGCAAAATACGATTCCTCAATTTAATAACGGCTTGTGGCATTAGAATATAGTCTCTATCCTTTGCCATTAACTCTGCAATCTGAATGAGTTGATCGACAGTATAGTCGGAGAAATCAACCTGTATAGGGAACCGCGATGGAAGACCAGGATTGGTCTGAAGGAAAAAGTCCATTTCATCACAATACCCTGCCAATATGAGTATAAATTGATTCTTATGATCTTCCATAGACTTGACTAATGTGTCAATGGCTTCTTTACCGAAATCTTTCTCGCCACCTCGGGCTAAACTATAAGCTTCATCAATAAATAGTATGCCACCTAAAGACTTTTTTACTAAATCTCTCGTTTTCTGAGCCGTATGACCAATATATTCACCAACTAAATCAGCTCGTTCCACTTCAATCAAATGCCCTTTCGTTAGAACGCCCATCCTCTGGAATAACTTAGCTATAATTCTAGCAACCGTCGTCTTTCCTGTACCTGGGTTACCTCTAAATATCATATGGTAGACTTGAGAGCCTCCAGCTAACCCTGCATCAACACGCATTAGACTGACTTGTAGCAAAGCATAAATTTCGAAAATCAGGTCTTTGATGTTCTCTAATCCAACAAGTTGCTCCATATCCCGAAGAATATCTTGATATAAATCTTGCTCTAGAGTTCCCTTGGATACTTTGGATTTCTCACGTTCAGACACAACTTTCGTTAATACAGGTTGTTCATGACTACTTAGGACAACATTGATTTGTCTAGATGGTCTGCCTCCAGCCTTGTCGTTCGATGCAACGACACGTCCACTCATGCATCCATCACCTCATTATCTACTGGGATGATACCTCTCTTCAATGTATTCTAGTTCACGAATGGTTATTAACAGATTCGACTGATTTCAAGCCAAGCCTAAGTAAAAATTCGTCTAATTTCCATTTGGAATAAGCTAGAATCTCCCGGCTCTTATGATAAGGCATAGATAACACATTCGAATCTGTCGTAGACAAGATAGGTGATTGAAAATCCAAATATTCAGCTATATCTAATGAACGCATGCCATGATATGTATGTGTAATAATCAGTGCGGTAGTCCATCCACGCTGTTCCATAATGTATTGGCTGAATTTTAAATTCTCTAACGTACTTGTTGCCTCGTTCTCCATCACAATAAATGGGTCTAACACACCATGTTCCAATAAATATTGACGCATACCTTCGGCTTCTGTGAAATTAAATTCGGGTTTGTCTAATCCGCCAGATACGATGAATGTCTTAAATTTACCTTTTTTATATTCCTTCAGTCCATGATCTAAACGTTCTTTAAGACTTGGGCTCGGTGTATCTCCCCACATAGAAGAGCCAAGAATAATCCCTACATCAACAGGTTGACTGTCGCTGGTTGATTCAACCGTATTTATCTTCCAGAGTACATACCCTAGCCACATAAGAACGAAGAGGAAAATCATCACAATTGCGACAATAGTCCTCTTAAGTACCATTTTAATTCTACTGTGATTTCTTATCATGAATGCCTCCTGAAATCGCCGTTCTCGAACAATTGCTTATGATCTTCTAAGGACATCTCAAAGAATGGGAATTGTTGATTGTCGATTTCATCCAACAGCCGTTGCGCCGTTGACATTGCTAAGTGATAATCTTGCTGTGTAATATCTTTTCGTTGCAATGCATCATCCAACTCGTCTTGATCAAGAAGAAACACTTCACCATTTGGTATGACGACAACATCCAAATATAAATCATCAAACCATGGTACCCCTTGATCTGTCACTCCTTGTGTTTTACAAGTATCAATATACCATTGAATAATCTCACACCGCTCATCAAACATAGCAGTTACGATATAATGGCAACCCTTGGGATAATATTGTAACCAAGAATAACCCTTATCTGCAATCCGATATGAATGATTGCCATACGCTTTCCACAGCGGTTCTTTAAGGTTATAAATTGTATATAACGTAATATAGCCTGTAAACCTCTCTGATTCCACATAACGGCAGGTGAAGCGGCGGCGCGAAATTCTACGCCAGTTCGCACGATCTCCAAATTTACGTTTCATGGAAATATCCCTCTCCAACTATGTTAGATACAGCTTAACACATTTCGAATCACACTCAAAATGATCATCATGTTGGATTTCTCCTTTAATCTATCTTATGTTCAGTGTTAATAATACATTTATATTACGCCGCTTAAATAAAATAGAAAATCCTGAAGGTCTAAAGACCAACAGGATTTCCTTATCACTACAGTGTATTTATTCTCTATGGTGTAGTCGTTTCTGGTGCTTGTATATTTTCTGTTTCTGCGTCTTTACCTTTACCTTTATCTTTGCCCTTACCAGCACCTGGATCTTCAGGTGTTATAGTATTCTCTTCTTTAGGCGGTTCTACTGGTGTATTCTCGGTGTCTGGAGGAGCTACTTCCCCATTATCCACCGGAGGGATGACTTGATCCGGGTTTTCCGTGCCACTTCCACTTCCATTACCAGTACCATTCTCATTTCCAGTACCATTGCCGTTATCATTACCATTGCCCTGATCATTGCCGTTATCTGGTTGTTCCTCTAGATCTGGTTCAGGGATAACTTCAATTGGCTCTTCAGGGGCAGCTACGACTTGAATGACATTTGACTTATCAGATTCTAAATCTCCATCGACGAGATAGGCGGTAACATAATATTCATACGTCTGACCTTCGATGATATCGAAATCATCTACACCACTGGAAGATGCAGCATCCACAATAACTTTAAATTGGTTCTCCGATGCTTCTTTGCGATATAGACGATACTGGATATTACTGTCTTCCACCGCGTTCCATTGCAAATATACAATTTGAGTGTTCGGATCATAAGAACCGTTTAATCCGTTAACCACTGGAACAGCAGCAGGCTCAGGTTCAATAGGCTGTTGTGCAGATTCAGGCACCTGGAATGCTAACGGTTCGAAATCTTTCACAGCCTGCTCCATAACCTTACCCCAGAACGCAGCCGCAAGTGAACTACTTTTCTTCAGCAAATGTTTGGCATCCGGTTTATCATAACCCATCCACACGGCAGCAGTAAGTTCAGGTGTATAGCCTACAAACCAGACGTCACGGTTCGCACTATTGCCTTTAATTCCACTTTGTGTTGTACCTGTCTTACCTGCAACAGGTCTGCTAATCGCAGCTTTTTTCCCTGTTCCACTATTTACAACGTTCTTCAACATTTCAGTCATTTGATAAGCCGTATCTTCACTCATCACTTTCGTACCTTTAATCTTATGTTCATATTTCACTTTATCATTACTATCCTTAATCATCTTGATAGAATAAGCTTCATTTAATGTACCACCATTTGAGAATGCACTAAAAGCTTGTGTCATTTCAAATGTATTCGTACCTGAATTAAGACCACCAAGGGCTAATGACAAGTTCTTATCTTCTGGTTGCAATTTAATTCCTAGTTTCTCAGCAAATTTAAATCCTGTATTCACACCAATTTCATTCAACAACCACACTGCAGGTATGTTCTCAGACTTCTGAATCGCATCTGGCATACTAATCGTATCTGAATAGCCATGCAAATTACCTGGACAATACTTACCGAAACATTGTTTCTGATTGCTCAGTTGTGAGGCGCTTGTGAATTGCCCTGATTCTAACGCGGGGGCAAAAGAAACAATAGGTTTAATCGCTGAACCCGGTTGTCTCCGACTGCTCGTAACCCGATTGAATCCTTTACTCTCATAATCTCGACCACCCATTAGAGCGACAATTGATCCTGTCTGATTATTCGTAATCATCATAGATGCTTGAACCATCGTATCATCAGGACTTTTCTCAAAGTTGCTATCATCAGCGAACTCTTTTTCAATGACTTTCTGTGCATTTAAATCCATCGTTGTATATATCTTGTATCCACCGAGGTTAAGATCATCTGCTGTTAATCCAGTCTTCTCCTCAGCTTCACTCATGACATAATCAATGAAAGCAAAATATTGTTGTTTCTTAGCCAGTGGCGTGTAGTCGTATACTACAGCCTTTGCAACATTTCGTTCTTCACTCGTAATATACTTTTGTTCTTCCATCAATTGCAGTACGATAGCACGGCGTTCCATCGACACTTCCGGATTCCGTACAGGATTATATTTAGTAGGTCCTTTCGGCATCGCTGCTAATGTCGCCATTTGCCAAACTTCTAATTGATTTAGATCCTTCACACCGAAATAATATTCAGAGGCAGCTTTTATACCATATCGCTGACCACCGAAATTAATTCGATTTAAATACATCGTAATAATTTCATCTTTAGACATCTTGCGTTCTAACGTCATAGCAATAGATAATTCTGTGGCCTTTCGAAAGAATGTCTTCTCTCGCGTAAGGAAAATATTCTTTGCAAGTTGTTGCGTGATTGTACTTCCACCCTCGACCATTGATCTTGCCATAATGTCCTTCACTGCTGCGCGACCGATAGACCAGATATCCACTCCACTATGATCATGGAACCTTTTATCTTCTGTTGCAATAAAGGCATCCTTTAATAGTTGAGGTATTTGATCGCTTTCAACTGGATCACCTTGTTGAATCGATAGTTCATGCATGAGCTTACCATTTCGGTCATACAATTTTGAGCTTTCGTTCATGACAAGCTTATCCTTATTCTCCATGTATAATTTTTCACCATTTAACATGATATATATATAGCCCAGCAATGCACAAAACACAGCAATGGCTATGGTGAAGAACAAGGACCAGAATACCTTCTTCTTTGTTACTTTTTTTCTTTTCTTTACTTTGGGCTGTTTTGTATCTGTTTTTGTATTAGCCCTCGTAGGTCTTTTCTCAGCCAAATTAATTCCCCCCTATAAACTTCTACAATACATACCTAATGAAAAGAACAACCAATAATCGGTTGTTCATGTTTATTTCCTATTCACTTAAACGTAATAAAGAGCCGAAAAGTTTCAAATCGACCTATCCTACTGGAGGAGGGTCTTGCATCAACGAAACATTGCGTTGTGGTGTAATCGTTGATATCGCATGCTTGAACAGCATTTGTTGACGACCTTCACTATCCACAACAACTGTAAAATTATCAAATGCTTTGATCGTTCCTCTGATTTGAAACCCGTTAACCAAGAATATGGTTACAGAAATACTCTCTTTACGTAGTTGATTAAGAAAAGTATCTTGGATGTTGATGGATTTGTTCATTAACGGTACCCCCAATGTTTCATTTATTTTTCTTTTGTTTGGCTCATTCCTTATTTTCTGTAGATGAAAGAAGCTTTCCTGCTATTATATCATGGATCTGAGTGAAGTTCTCGGTAAATTTTTGTTGATCCGTTACATCTACCCAAGAAATATCTTTCATATGTCGGAACCAAGATAATTGTCTCTTAGCAAATCTTCGCGTGTCTCGCTTCAACAGTGTCATCGTATCTTCCCAGCTTAATTCATCATTAAGAAAAGATATAATCTCTTTATAACCCAAACCTTGCATAGATATGAGCTCTTTGCCAAAGCCTTTGTTCATTAAACTAAGAACTTCGTCTAACAAACCTTGTGTAATCATTTTATCAATTCGCTCTTCAATACGGTTATATAGTAATTGTCTATCCATTGTCAAACCAATGATACACAAATCGTAAGGCGATTCTTTCACTTGAGTAGCCATTTGAGCTGATAACGTTGTATTCGTTAAATGATATATTTCCAATGCACGAATGATTCTTCGTTGATCATTGATGTGCAATCTTTGAGCAGTAATAGGATCAATAAGCTTTAAACAATCATGCAATGCTTCTGCACCGTAATTCTGTGCATATGTAAGCTGCTCCTTTCGAAATGCCTCGTCAGCACCTACTTCTGTAAATTGAAATCCATAACAAACCGATTCAATATACAATCCAGTACCGCCAACAATAAGAGGAATACGTCCTCGGTCATGGATTTCTCCAATAAGACGATGACACTGATCTTGAAATTCAGCCACGGAATAAGATTCATCTGGATCGTGGATATCGATTAAGTGATGCGGCACATCATCCATCTCTTCTTCGGTGATTTTGGCAGTCCCAATATCCATCTGACGATAGACTTGCATGGAATCACCAGAAATAATTTCACAGCCAAATGATTTAGCTAATTCAATACTCATCTTTGTTTTACCAACAGCAGTTGGCCCTAAAAGCACGAGTAATAATGGTTTATTCTTTGTTGTCAAGGAACATCACTCCATATGTGATTTTTGATTGTTTACGTTCTAACATGTGGAAGCCAAGTCTAGCAAATTCAGGACTTCCCCATTTCTCTTTAAGCATGACCGTTTTCCTAGCTACACGAGTCGCCTCTTGTATACTCTCTAGACTTAAGGGATCGCCATTTGCAAACTCTCGAAGAGGATTAATAGCTGCTGATTCTATTAATGGTTCTCGAAACATGGGATCAAAATATACAATATCTACACTCTGATCAGGCATATCACGTAACACATCCAAATGATGAGCATGTTTCACTTCTATTCTTCGCATGGCTTGTGTTACTGTCTTCTGATCCGTCACATAATGACCTAATCCTTCTTTCAATAATACAGCCATATCAATCGAGCTTTCTAATGCCGTCACCTGACCATCAACACCAGCCTTTACAGCAAATACGAGTGAATCACTTCCTAATCCAGCTGTGCAATCTAGTACGGAATCACCCGCTTCCATTCTTGCAGCATCTATCATGGGATCGGGTTCTCCCTTTAATACCCGTTTTGCTCGAACATAACCCATACTAGGATGATATGCTATAGATGATCCGTCTTGTCTAACTAATCTTACACCCTCTTCTAGTACAATTAGGGCTACCGATTCACCCGATCTATCCATAAGTTTATTTAAGGAGGTAAACGTTCGCGGAACATAGGTGAACCCAGATTGCTCCGCTATCGTCTTGGCACGATTCACACACACTAGTGCCTCCGACTTTCCTGTTGTAATAATCATGATATCCTCCTTTATTGCTGTAAACAGATTCACTACGCGCGAAACATTTATCACATGACACGCTTAAATAACTTCTCTAGATCATAAGTGGAGAACGAGATAACAATGGGACGTCCATGCGGACATGTATATGGTTGTTTACAAGATGCCAAACGTTCTAATAGTGTGTCAGACTCTACTTCCGTTAATCTTTGATTAGCTTTGATAGAAGCTTTACACGAACATAGAATGGATGACTTCTCTCTTAATTTGGCAAGATCAATCATTCGTTCAGTCAGAACCCACTGTGCCATTTCTTCAATGATTTCTTGTTCTTCCCCTTTGGGGAACCAATACGGATAAGATATAACCCGAAAGGTCTGTCCCCCGAAATGTTCTAAGTATACGCCTACTTGTTCGAACCAATTCAGTTTATGCTTCAACTGCTCCGATTCCATTGGTGTGAATTCTAACGTTATCGGCAATAACAGTTCTTGTGATACATCACTAGGTTGGCCAAATTGTTCATAGTAAAATTCATAATTAATTCGTTCATGTGCAGCATGTTGGTCAATTAGATATAATCCTTCTTCATTCTGAGCGATTAAATATGTCCCATGATGTTGACCAATAAGAGTTAATTCAGGAAATGTAGGAAGTGCTACAGAGCCCTGAATAGGTTCAGCATATATGTCTTGATTAAAAGATTGCTTGTTCGTAGCATAATGATTATCCAATCTTTCTCTTATGGGTGAACTTGCATCCAGACGAACGGGCCTCTGCGTGGCACGTTGTACGTCTCGATGGTCTTTAGGAGCGTTATTTTCATTCACTCTAAAAGAAGTTCCTCCTGAACCCACGGCATTCTGATCTTTCTTAAATTGAAACTGTTCCTGAATGAATGATGAGGTTCCAATCCCGATCGGATGTTTCACAGGCTGAGGAATAAGTACTTGTTGACGTAATACAGCGTAAATAGCTTGTTCCACAAATGGATATAATTCATTCTCTTTACTGAATCGTACTTCCAGCTTCGCAGGGTGTACATTCACATCCACAATGGATGGGTGCATCGTTAGTGACAGTATAGCTAATGGATATCGATTAATAGGTAATAACGTATGATAGGCTCTCATCATGGCTTGATTCAGACCATAACTGCGAATATAACGACCATTTACTATCGTTGATATCCCATTTCGATTCGATCTAGTCCATTCAGGTCGACTAACATACCCTTGTATAGAGAAATCTTGATCCTCTAGTTCCACAGGAAGCATTGCCTTTGCAGCCTGAGTACCATATATTGCAGCAATCACTTGTAGAAGATCACCATTTCCAACGGTCTGTAATAATGTATTCTCATTATGTCTCACAACGATACTTATCTCAGGATGTGATAGCGCAATGCGATACATGTAGTCCGATACATGACCTAATTCTGTCTGAATAGTCTTCATATATTTAAGTCTTGCGGGTGTATTATAGAATAATTCCTTTACGACGAATGTAGTACCCCGTGAGGCGGCAATATCTTCGTTACTAATCAACTTGCCACCCTCAATCACTACCCTTCTACCCAATCCATCATCATTACTGGATGTAGTAAGTGTCAATTTCGATACAGAAGCGATACTTGCCAAAGCTTCTCCTCTGAATCCTAGACTTGTAATGTTGAAAAGGTCGCGGCCATGTTCAATTTTACTTGTTGCATGGCGATAAAAGGCTGCTTCACAGTCATCTGGTTCAATGCCCGATCCGTTATCTATGACACGTATGCTCTGTAGTCCACCTTCTTCGATAATCACTTCTATCTTACTGCTACCAGCATCTATCGAATTCTCAACTAATTCCTTCACAACAGAAGCTGGTCGTTCGACTACTTCTCCTGCAGCTATCTGATTGGCAATATGTTCGTCCAACACATGAATTCTAGCCATAGCTAATCCCTCTCTTGTACATCAAATTGTCGTTCTAATGAATTTCCTTCGCCTTCTCACTTAACTCAAGAAGCATTTGCATCGCTTGGATAGGGGTCATATTCATCAGATCCATATTCTTAACTGAATCAATAATCTCTGTGATCGAAGGGTTTATTGGCACAGCTATATCCTTCTTCTGCGGTCGTAAATCCTCATCGTCAAATATGGATAGTTGAATCACGTCATTGTCCGTTTTATGAGCTTGTCCCTGAATGGGCGGTACCTGTACCACACCTTCTAGCAACATATTGGCACGATGAATTATCGAATCTGGTAATCCCGCTAGACGCGCGCAATACACACCATAACTACTTCCCGCTGCACCTCTTACTAATTTACGTAAGAAATGAACCTTATCTCCACTTTCCTGCACGGACATGGAGTAGTTCCGTAAACCGTCTAGACTATCTTCCATATGGGACAATTCATGGAAATGTGTGGATACCAGAGCTTTACATCCAATTTGATCATGTACAAATTCAATGACAGCTTGAGCAATAGCCATTCCTTCGCTTGTGGAAGTCCCACGACCCAGCTCATCAATAATAATCAAGCTCTTTGCAGTCGCTTTTTCCGTCATCACCTGAATGTCAGCCATCTCAACCATAAACGTACTTTGACCACCTATTAAATCATCAGCAGCGCCAATTCGCGTAAATATACGATCCACCATCGGGATCACTGCTCTACTCGCTGGCACATAACAGCCCATCTGGGCAAGTATGGATATAAGTGCAACCTGGCGCATGTACGTGCTTTTTCCAGCCATATTAGGTCCTGTAATGAGTAGAATATGGGCTGCTTGCTCAGTTAATGCTGTTGCGTTGGCTATGAAATCATAATCCTTCATCATTGCCTCAACAACGGGATGACGTCCTCCTTCAATCGTGAGATCATAGCCATCTGTTAGGTTGGGCTTTACGAAACCATGCTCTACACTAATGGCAGCTAAGGATTGATAGACATCCAACTCAGCAACTTTCTCGGCAAGGAACTGCAATCGTGTTATTTGATCACTCAACAATTCTCTGAGTTCTGTGAAAAGCTCATATTCTAGATCTACCATCTTTTCCTGCGCCTCAAGAATTAGCCCTTCTTTTTCTTTCAGGTCAGGTGTGATATATCGTTCAGCATTAGCTAAAGTCTGCTTTCTTTCATATCTTCCCTCGGGAATGGTAGCTAGATTTGATTTGGTTATTTCAATATAGTAGCCAAACACTTTGTTGAAGCCAACCTTTAGAGATTTAATGCCTGTTGCTACACGCTCTTGGGCCTCTAGATCAGCAATCCATTTCTTACCGTTCATGCTGGCATCTTTGAGCTCATCTAGATGTGAATGATACCCTTTCTTAATCAATCCACCATCTCTAACGGATATCGGCGGCTCATCAACAATAGCTTGTTCAATCGCATCGTATAGATCACTACATGGATCTAGTTCAGAGGCAATCTTTCCTAATGTTATCGAAGTAGAATTCGCACATAGCTCCTTAAGAGCTGGAATTTGTTGTAAGGATAGCTTGAGCGCATTTAAATCCCGTCCGTTCGCATTCCCATATGCTATTCTCCCAACAAGCCTCTCCAAATCATAAATATCACTTAATGAATGTCGTATATCTTCACGTAAAATAAGGTTGTTGTATAGTAGCTCGCAAGCTTCTAACCTCTCTTCAATTCGACTACGATGCAGTAAAGGCTTATCGATTCTCCTACGCAATAGACGCGCTCCCATAGACGTCTCTGTTCTATCTAACAACCATAATAAGGAACCCTTCTTCGATCTGTCACGCACCGTTTCTACTAACTCCAGATTACGGCGGGTAAATGGATCGAGAATCATATAATGTCCCGGCTCGTAAGAGGATATCTGCGTGAATTGACCTAGGGATCTTCGCTGTGTCTCATGAAGATAGGAGATTAATGTAGCCGTACAAATTCTTCGCTCTAGTTCTAGTCGCACCACCGCGGCATCTCCAAATTGATTCCTAACCATCATCTCGTCTTGCTTATCCCAATCCGTATACACGACTGGTCTATTCCCTTGAAGTTGTAGGGAACGAATAGTCTCAAGCATTCCTGCATCTCCAATAATCTCAGATGGTTCATATATATTAATTTCATCTCGCAACCATTCCGTGGAGGAAGGCACGGACGTGACATATAATTCTCCTGTTGTTAGATCACAAGCAGATAAACTCATCATCCCAGCGGACGTCGTTACACATACTAAATAATTATTCGACTTGTCAGACATATTCTTACTATCCATAATCGTACCTGGTGTCACCACTCGTACGATCCCTCGACGTACCATCCCTTTGGTGGTGGCAGCATCCTCTAATTGCTCACAGATCGCCACCTTATAGCCTTTCTCAATCAGTCGATGAATATATCCTTCTGCTGCATGATAAGGAACACCACACATAGGGATCTTCCCATCCCCTCCACCACCACGACTTGTTAGCGTAATTTCGAGCTCACGGGATGCACGGATGGCATCTTCGAAGAACATTTCATAGAAATCGCCTAGTCGAAAGAATAGAAAGGCATCTTGTGCTTGTTCTTTTATTTTCAAATATTGTTCAATCATTGGCGTATATTGGGACATGAGTTACCTCCACAAATTGAATTATGCTATTCATGATTATAACACAGGTACATTCCATAGAGGGCGAATATCCCTCGACTCATCCCAGGTTCTTCCACTTACTATAAGCTCAAATAACGGTTCAATATATTTGGCGTAATCCGAATATTCCTCAAGGGTTCTAATATCCCTTAATAAAGGAGCTATACTTTCTCTAATAGGTTGTTTAACACCTTCATAGAATGCTTTATGTACCACTTCAAGTTCGAGTGGACGATGCGATAAGCTTCGATAATGGCTGACGACGATATATGCAAGACAGACGATCCCTTTGGTAACCATTGGCGACACTAGAAAACTCGGTAAAGTGCGATATTCAAACCCACCGTGTGACTGTCTTCTGAAATCTCCTAGATAGCCATAGCGTGGTCTTCTTACTAAGCTAGATTCGTCCTCAATCAACATGATAGGAAGTGATAAATAATTATCTAATACTTGTAGCATCTTCGAAGTCAGTATAATACCGCTGAAATGCAAATGCCCTCCAAGCGGCATCCCCGGTACGGGCATACCTCCTGCTTTCCATAACAGTCGTCGATCTTTAATGACGAGAGATGCTGACCTCACAGCATGCATAAGCTCTACAAGTAGTCCTCGTGGATGTGAACTAGGTTCAGGACGCAATTCAGCAATTGGGTAGCTTGTCGTACCTTCCATATGAATAGCATCACAACCTACTTCTCCCTCACGTTCTAAGTAATTAGATGCGGGTACAACTTCCATTGAAGATGAATCAATGAGGAGAAATTCTGGGTCCATACCCATCACAAGCTTAATCCCACTGCTGTCCTCTTGTTGTAATGCATGATGTAGATCTGCCTGATGTTGTTGGTATAAGCCTTTAATTCTAGGTGAAAATAATTCTGTGTAAGGTGTGACCTTCTCAATGACATATCGCCGATCACCATAGGTTGCGACAATTGCTTCGCCTTCTTCTATACCTAAAGAATATAAACTTCGAACGGCTACCTTAGCTAATCTTTTCATAAGGGCACTTTGTTCATGATCATGTCTTAGTGTCATCGTTATTCCCGTTCGCATACCACCATTGGCTATCCTTTCAATATGGAATCCACGCAAATCACATACCTGTACAGCATATCTACTACGATATATTGACTCATTGAGAAGTCTTAACCTATCTTGATGAAACTGTGACGATACACCCGAACGAATAAGGCGTGCTTCACGCGTAGAGAGCGACATTGATTCGAAAAAGGACAATTTATGTTCCATCTTAAACAACTCTCCTTTATTCACCATATAAATAAAAACAAAAAAGGAGGGCATCTGCCCTCTACTCAGATACCCTCGGTACATATAATACGTTATAACCTTACCCATTCACCTGTGACGTTACAGATCATCATCCAATAAATCAGGATCTAAATCTTCATAATCACCAGTATCCTGAGCGAAATCAAATTCCTTGTCTTCATAACTCTCGTTGCCGACGAGTACAATCACCTTGGTCTCAGCAATAAGTTCCACTGTGAATTCCCGTTCGACACGAATGATGACACTTCCACCACCTGACGAGACACTTGCTTCAACACAACTTGGTTCCTGCGTTGCATCCGCAGATACTTCAACGGTTGAAACGCGGTGTCTTGGGTCTAAATACGACAGTGCGACAAAATCTACATAGGGTACCGTTTCTTTGGCTACATCAGTCTGCGAGTTCTTGTCATAAGAATACCAGATGTTGATATCGTAAGTACCAATAACTTCAATCCCGTCTCCGGCCGCAACTGCCTCATACTGATGGTTAATAATCCATGCGCCAAGAATACTGGTCGGATTATGCGGCGGAGTTACGGTATGTGTTACGGTAGAGAACTTACGACCTTTGCCACAGATCGCTTTCGTTATGATCTCTCTACTTTGTTGTTTACGACTTATAGACATCTTCGAACCTCCTCCATACAATCATTCACTACTAAGTGTATGCAAGGACTAGGCAAAAGTTGATTAGCCTAGCCTAAATAAATGAAATTTTCTATTCATGTAAGGTTGAGTGCTCATAAATGGGATTGTTTTTTTCCGGAATAGGCGCCTTACTCTTCTTCGCTATCTTCAAATATAATGATAATTCTCGGCATAGCTGCAAGATTGATGATCTGATCTCAAATTCTTCTCTAGTGTTTGGAAGATCCATCTGTTTGAAATCTTGTTCTAATTGCTCCAATAGCACTTCCGTGTTACCTGTATATGCTGACTTCGTCACATCATGGCTCAGTTGTTCCATCAGATCTGCTACTAATTCACCCTGCGGAAGCTTCTGATATACATCAGCAATTCGCTGCACCATGGCCAGAATCAAATCTAATTGTTCTTTTCGCATGTAAAAATAGATATTCCAAGCCGCGTCCGGATGAACCATCTGATTCTCCATCGCTCGTTGTGATGCACGGGAACCTTCTTCAATCGCTTGACTCGCCTCAATTAATTCGGCCCCATCCCATACATGACTTGGATCATGTAATGTAAGACTGATGTGACTGAATATGATGGCGAATAGCCCGTCCACCTTGTGACGTATTTCAATCATCTGAACGCCACCTTTGGGCATATACACCATATTCACGACCATGGCTGAACCCAGACCAATAATCAGTAATTCAATCTGTGTTAATAGAGCTGGGAACGAAAGTACCCCTCCAGCAAAGATCCGAAATACAACAACTGAGCTTGTAACAATCCCTTCCTTAAAGCCTGATCTCACGATTAACGGAAATCCAAATAATACAAACAAACCCAATACCCAATAATGGAATCCAAAGATACTAAACAAGAAACAAGCAAAAAGAAGCCCCACAATAGAGGCGAAAAAACGAGCGGAAATGGTCCTTAGACTTCTTTTACGTGTAACCTCCACGCCTAGAATGGCTAACAATCCCGCACCTTGTGGGCTTGGTATGCCAGCGAAGTCAGCAATAATAATGGAGATAAGTGTAGCAATAGCTGTCTTAATGACACGAATTCCCATGAGAGTACATCTCTTTTCTACATAAATAAATTTACTCTCATGGTACTTTATTTCTTACATGGAAACAATGAAACTTCTAACACTTGAGGAAAAGATGACTTAGAACTGTTAAGAATGAGATAATAATTTACGCTCTAAATATACAACAATGCGGTACATGATTGTCGCAACAACCGCAATTATAAACAAACTGGACATCACTAATGTGAAGTTAAATACTTGAAATCCATAGATAATTAAATAGCCAAGACCCATCTGTGCCACTAGAAATTCTCCAACAATGACACCTACCCAAGCAAGACCCACATTAACTTTCAGTGTGGATATCATCGCAGGAAAAGTTGCTGGAAGTATCACTTTACGAAACACATCATACCGCGAACCACCAAATGTCTTGACCACTTTAATGAGATTGCTATCTACTTCCATGAAGGTATTGTAGACGACTAATGTCGTAATAATGACGATGACCGACAAAGTCGTCACCACAATCGCCGTAAATCCTGCACCAAATACAACGATGAACAAAGGACCTAAGGCGACCTTCGGCATGCTATTAAATACAACCATATAGGGATCTAACACTTTGGATATAAATGGCGACCACCACAGTAAGATAGCCAGTAAAACCCCAAGTAGCGTTCCAAGAAGGAATCCAACAACCGTTTCACCGACTGTCGTACCCATGTGCTTCCATATTTCTCCGCTAACTGTATCCCGCCAGATTTGATTGAATATCTTGGTGGGATAACTAAACAGTAATACATCGATCCACTTGAAATTCCCTGCTGTCTCCCATAGCCCTAGGAATAACAGCAACAAGCCTAACTGCACGGCTAGCACTTTATTACGCAACTTATTCTTTTGAACCTTATATTCTTCATATCGTGTTGTTAACCATTCTTGGCTTGCATCACTTGTACGTTTTGAATCCTCATCTCCTTGATTAATAGGACTCACACGAATCATACCTCCTCATTTACAAGTCACTCGACATCTCCATGGCGCTCCAAATTTCGTGAAATAGAATTTGAAATCCTTCCTGGTCACGAGCATGAAAAGGCAATACGTCACGAATATGGTTCGGAACTTCAAATATCTTTCTAATCCTCCCAGGATTGCTACCTAGCAGGACAATTCGATCACTCATGGCAATTGCCTCCGAAAGATCATGTGTGACTAATATAGCTGTCTTATTGCGTTCACGTAATGTGCGGGAGATCAGGTCTTCCAATTGTAACTTCGTCTGATAATCCAGTGCGGAGAAAGGTTCATCCAACAACAATAGCCCTGGATCTGTAGCTAATGTCCTTACAAGTGCAACACGCTGGCGCATCCCACCTGAGAGTTGATATGGATAATACTTCTCCTTCCCTTCTAGTCCCATTTCTTCAAGTAACAGCGATGTTTTCGTGCTATTCTCAGGTGTAAGTTCTCCTATAAGTTCTAGCCCTAACAAGGCATTATTCAAAATCGTACGCCACGGAAATAAATAGTCTTGTTGCAGCATATAGCCTACCTCAGATGATGGACCATCGAGCTTGTGCCCATATACGAGAACTTCTCCTTGGGTTGGCTTAATCAGCCCTGCGATAATGGATAGAATTGTAGTTTTACCACACCCACTTGGTCCAACAAGACTAACAAATTCTCCTGGGAATATTGAGAGCTCTAGATCATCCACAGCCAGAGAGGCTTCGCGGTCAGTGATATACATATGAGCAACATTATTCAACTCTACAACAGGTAGCATATGCACTCTCCTTTTGACGGGTGATGGTTACTTCACGGTTGATTTAGCCTTTTTGGCAAAAGTATTGTCTACAATGGTTTCTTGTGCCACCCGTTCCTTCAGTTCACCAGCATTGTCCATCACATCTAATAAGTTATTCCATTCTGCTTCATCCAACATTGGATCAGACGCATAGGTCCCTTGATCTTGATAACGCTTCACGGATGAGATAATAATTTCGCGATCTGCATCTTTGAAATATGGCATGATTGTATCTGCTATCTCTTCCGCACTATGCGCTGCAACCCACATTTGTGCCTTTTGTACCGCATTCGTAAATTTCTGAACCGTATCTGTATTTTTCTTTATATAGCTTTGCTTACTCATAAACACGGTGTATGGTAGGTGTCCACTCTCCACTCCAAATGACGCTACGACTTTACCCTTGCCTTCTTTCTCGAAGATCGAAGCTTGTGGTTCGAATAACTGAACATACTTCCCAGTTCCAGATGCAAAAGCAGCTGCAATATTCGCGAATTCGATATTCTGGATTAATTCTAAATCTTGGTGTGGATCAATCCCCTTTTTCTTCAGCGTAAATTCTCCAGCCATTTGAGGCATGCCACCTTTACGCTGCCCAAGGAATACTTCACCTCGTAGTTGCTCCCAGTCAAAATTCGAATCTACATCTCTAGAGACTAAGAAAGTGCCATCCGTTTGTGTTAACTGTGCGAAGTTAATCACCGGATCATCGGAACCTTGTTGATATACATAAATGGATGTTTCTGATCCAACTAAAGCGACATCTATTGCATTCGATAACAAGGCTGTCATTGTCTTGTCTCCGCCAAATGTCGTTTGTAGTTCAACGTCTAGTCCTTCTTCTTTAAAGAAGCCTTTCTCTATCGCTACATACTCTGGCGCATAAAATACGGAGCGTGTCACTTCCCCAATCTTTACTTTTACAGTGGCATCTTTCCCTCCACACGCAGATGCAATGGTAGCAAAGATGAGAAGTGCACCTACAAGCGTTTTAAACTTTTTATTTCCGATCCACATATGAATTCCTCCATTCTAACTATAAACATAATGCATCATATGCCATTGCCCACAAAAGGTTATCTTTAAAAGAGATTTAAGATTCGATATGCACGAAAAAATGCCATGAAGTTTTTCTTGATCACAAGAAAGTTCATGGCATTAAATATTAACTATATGAAAATATTAAATTCAACTATATTTGATAGATCTCTTTATATTTCTCCTCCAAGTAATCCGCCAAGTAATTCGGATTAAGCTCCTCACCCGTCACTTGCATAATGATTTCAGAAGGCGTCAGACTTTTACCATACTGGTATATCTTTGTGGTCAACCACTCTTTAATTGGAAGCAAGTTCCCCTCTGCAATCCACTGATCATAGTGAGGTAACTCTTTACGCATCGTATTTAAGAATTGTGCAGCATACATATTCCCTAAAGAATAGGATGCAAAGTATCCGAAATCCCCACCAGACCAGTGAACGTCTTGGAGTACACCTGCGCCATCATTTGGCGGTTCAATACCGAGATATTCTTTATACTTCGCATTCCATACATCT
Organism: Paenibacillus sp. CMAA1364; assembly: GCF_054373195.1. Classification (NCBI taxonomy): domain Bacteria; kingdom Bacillati; phylum Bacillota; class Bacilli; order Caryophanales; family Paenibacillaceae; genus Paenibacillus; species Paenibacillus sp. CMAA1364. The sequence goes on from NZ_JBITNB010000001.1 coordinate 76,268, forward strand.
GGCAAATCTTTAACAGACAATTCTTCATTAAATAGCATCTTCTCAATCTCATAACGAATTATAATATGTAGATTATAGGTTAATTCATCTGCATCAATACGAATAAGCGAATTCTCCACTCGATTAATTGCACGGTAGAAATCTTCTAACACCACATCTGTAAGTTGTGGATCAAAGTACTGTTGTAGATCTTTATAGTATCTTTCCCAGAATCCATAACTACGTCCAATCATATTCTCCCATAATCGAGATTGTGATTCATGAATACCCATAGAAGTACCTTCGGCAAGTGGTGTTCCTGCAAATTTCACATCCACATTCTGCTCATACAGTGCGTGTCCACCTTCGTGTAATGAGCTGAATAAGGCGTTGGTTACATCTTCTTCCACATAATTCGTTGTTATCCGTACATCCCCAATATTTAGACTCGTAGCAAAAGGATGTACACTTTCGTCTTGACGTCCCGCTTCAAAATCATATCCCATTTCTTGAAGGATGAAGAGTCCGAACTTCTCTTGTTGTTCCTTCGAGAATTTCTGTTGAAGGAATTTCTTCTCCGGTTGAACCGGTGAAGATAGAATGGCCTCGACTAGAGGCACTAAACGAGTCCGAAGTTGAGTGAAAATCCGGTCTAACTTCTCCACGGTCATATCGGGTTCATACATGTCGATCAAGGTGTCGTAACGAGTACCTTTTACACCCCAATACTGAATGAACTCTTTCTTCATTTCAACGATTTTACTTAAATAAGGTTCAAACCCTGCAAAATCACTCTTATCCTTCGCTTCTTCCCATAATGTCTGGGCATGTGCCGTTAGAGCAGAATATTCTTGGAACTTATCCGTAGGAATAAGCTTGTTAAGTTCATATTCTTTCTGACATTCCAGAATAATCTTACGATCTACTTCATCTAATTGTTCCATCACATGCTCTTGTGTGAAATATGCCAAATAATCAGCCATGTCTTCTGAGATTTGTAATTTGAACATTTCCGTATCCAACATTCCAATCGTCTCTGAGCGGGCTTCCGCTCCTTTACGTGGCGCACCTGTCCGTAAATCCCAATGCAATAACGCTACAGCTTCATAATAACCTCTAATTTTACGTACTAATTCATGAAATTGAGTTAGTTTGATTTTTACTTGTTCTTCCAATTGAAGTCCACCTCAGATATTTTTTTTGTGTTTCCCTCTTGATGATACTTTTTACAATACGTATAATCAACATTTAAGAACGTAAATCATTCTATACACAGAAGGGAAATGTACTATATGGACCATATTTCTGAAATTCTAGTTTATAATCAACAATTTGTTAAGAATAAGGAATACGAAGCTTACCAAACGAGTAAATTCCCTGATAAAAAGATTGTTGTCCTTAGTTGTATGGACACACGATTAACAGAACTACTACCCAAAGCGATGAATTTCAAAAATGGGGACGTTAAGCTTATTAAAAATGCTGGCGCCATTATCTCCCAACCTTTTGGTAGTGTCATGCGTAGCGTATTAGTAGCTATTTATGAATTGCAAGCGGACGAAGTCTTCATTGTAGGTCACTTAGATTGTGGTATGGCTGCATTGAATTCAGATCATATGATTCAAATGATCAAAGAGCGTGGGATTGAAGATACCGTACTGGATACGTTAGAGAACTCTGGAATTAGATTGTCCAAATGGCTTAGAGGCTTTAACGACGTACATGAAGGTGTTATTCATACGGTAGATCTTATCAATAAACACCCTTTACTTCCAGCTAATGTGCCCGTTCATGGCATGATTATTAATCCAGAAAATGGCGCCCTAGAACTCATTGTGGACGGATATAAAAATCTTTAATAAAAATTTGAAACTTTTAATAGGATCTAACGTATATTCCTAGATTAACAACTATTATTGTATCAACAGGAGGAACTTATTTCGTATGAAAAAGTGGATTATGATTTTCATGGCTTTTACTCTTATCTTTGTAACTATTGCACCAGCAAGTGTTGATGCAAGACGTAGTGGTGGTGGATTTAAATCGGGTACTAAATCATTTACCAGCACTCCGAAGAAATCTACTACAAATAGTAATGTGAACAAATCTAGTGCAACAACGAACAAATCAACTGCTGGAACAATGGGTAACCGTGGATTCTTCAGTGGTGGTAGCTTGATGAAAGGCTTAATGATCGGTGGATTAGCCGGCATGCTCTTCGGAGGAATGTTTGGCAATATGGGATTCCTTGGAGATATAATTGGTCTAGCCATTAATGTTCTAGCCATCTATGTTCTGATATCCCTTGCACTTGCTGGTTATCGAGCGTATAAGAATCGTCGTAAGCCAGATCCACGTGATGGAAGATATTAATCGTATGGAACTATCTATGGATGAAATTATCAACGCAATCTGTCTGCATATGTCGGAACGCAAAGGTGTTCGACCTACAGAAGTTCAAGTAGAATTAAGTTGGGATGAGAACACTGGTTATTCTGCTGAAGTATGGACGCAAGGTCGCAGCCAATATTTGGTGGAAACGAATATGATCGAGGCTATTCTTCGTTATTTACAAAGCGAATATGATGTTCGTGCTTTCTCCGATCAGGTCACACTGGATATCGATGAAGAGATTACTGCGAATATCGTATTGAACTCATAACCTGTTGGATTCATTCACATTACAAAGGCTACCGTCCATATAGACGATAGCCTTTGTTGTTGTTTAGCTTCAAGTATGAAGCATTTAAGTTTTAATATAGTTACTCGGGATTTTCACTAGAACATAGTGGCTAGTCCACATTTGAGTCGTGACTATTAATCTTTCTTTATCTTTTTCGAAAAACAAACCACTGCCTTCTTTGTCTTTAAATTCCCATCCATTGGACACAATCATCTCTTTTATTTTGTCATCCACATTCTTATTGTGTTTGTCATTACTTCTAGTAACATACCAAATGCTATCGCTAGTAGCTGCAACCTCAGCTACCTCACGATCTGATTCGCTCATGATTTTAATAGCCTCTTTAGCAGATACCCCGTCTATAGGAAATGAAGGATAGTATAATTTATTTATAAATACATACAGAGCAATACTCACTATGCATACACCGATAATTACTCCGATTTTCTTCAACAAAAACTCCTCCTTTCTTAGTATCTATGAATCAAATGTATTAAAATATATTTCAAATATTCCTTCTAAAAGTATACATATTTAAAGAAAGTAATACCAATTTAATGATATCGCTTACAAATTATTTGTCTCATTATATTTTCAATTGTAACATGTCTGTAACATTATCGTTCTAACTTCGTAGATATTACGCTTAAAACATTTTATGTTAACAAGTTTCAAACGAAAATCACTCTTGACGAATGCGTTTTTAATAAATATGATGTAGTTAGACATAATAAGTTTGATCGCAAGATCCTTACTTTATGTTTTGATATTCAACTAAGCTTTTTGGCGTGTTACTCAGAGATTGGGGCATAAGCCGAGAATAGGGGATCTTCTAATTCTTATTAGAAAAATTCTCTTTTCTTGGCTTTTTTTCTTGTCTAATGGGGAACCTAATCAACAAAGGAGGGATTGAAAACATGTCTCGTGCTTATCGGATTGAACGTGCAATCGGCAATAATGTCTTATTAACCAACGACTTACAATCTGAGAAAGAGTATGTCATTTTTGGCAAAGGTCTTAGCTTCTCCTTTAAAGCTGGCGAAATGATCGATAGTACGGACAAGCGTATTGAGAAACGTTTCCGTCTTGACGATGCCGAAGAAATGAAACAGTACCACTCTTATCTCGAAGGTATTGATTCAGAAATTATTGAATTGACCGATCGAATCTCTGATTACATTTTAGACAAAGTAGGTGTTCAAGTCAGTCCAAAGCTTCAATTGGCTTTGCCGAGCCATCTCCAATTTGCAGTGTATCGACTCCGAAATGGCATGGAGATTGTAAATCCCTTCATTCGCGAGACCAAAGAGAAGTTTCCAGTAGAGTATGAAATTGCAACACAATTGGCAGAATGGATTGATGAACAATTCCATATCACTGTGCCCGAAGACGAGATCGGTTTTCTAACCTTTCATGTCTACTCAGGTATTCACAATATTCCTGTAGGGGAAGTACTCAAACAAGCAGAACAACATTAGGAGGACAACAAGATGCTAACAAAACTATTTGGAAAATCGAAACAACATATGACTGAAATTTACTCTCCCATATCAGGCCAGGTCATGCCTTTAACTGCTGTTCCTGACGAGGCATTTGCAGGTAAACATATGGGTGATGGTATTGCCATTCAACCAACAGATGGTAAAGTCATAGCACCTTTTGACGGTAAGGTAACTCATCTCATTCATACGAATCATGCGATTGTAGTTGAACATCCTTCTGGTGTGCAATTACTAATCCATATCGGCATTAATACCGTAGCTCTAAAAGGAGAAGCATTTACAGCACATGTAAGCACAGGTGATTCTTTTAAAGCAGGTGACTTGCTTATTGAATTCGATATTGATGCCATCACCAAAGGTGGATATCCTACGATAACTCCTGTAGTCGTAGCGAATGAAGATGAAGTGAAACGACTAGAGCATGCTATCTCAAGTGGTCATGTTACAGCAGGTACAGGTTGCATACTTAAAGTTGAAATGAATGTACAAACCTAATCACAAATACTTAATTATAAGAAAAGAGGACGATCGACTATGCTGGCCTTTCTACAGAAAATAGGTAAAGCATTAATGCTTCCAGTAGCTGCACTCCCTGCAGCTTCCATCCTTCTGCGTTTTGGTAATATTGATTATGTTAAAGACTTCCACATGGGAAGTGCCGGCGAATTTCTTAACCAATACATCGCACCATTTATGGCAGCAGGTGGATCTGCTATTTTTGATAATCTCGCGCTGATATTTGCTGTCGGGGTAGCGATCGGTTTAGCTGGTGATGCTGTTGCAGCACTTGCTGCAGTCATAGCCTACCAGGTGCTTACAACTGTACAAGTTAAAGTGCCACTTGTCTTTCCTGGCATTGTTGGTGAAGATGTTGTTCTTAATATGGGTGTGTTGGGTGGTATCTTCGCCGGACTTGTCTCTGCATTTCTGTATAATAAATATCATAATATCAAGTTGCCTGATTGGCTTGGGTTCTTTAGTGGCAAACGATTCGTCCCAATTATCACCTCTCTAGTCATGGTTATCATTGCACTATTGCTTGGTCTTGTATGGGGTCCTGTTCAAATGGCTCTGGATTCATTTGGTCGTTGGGTTGTTGGGTTCGGAGGTATTGGTTCTTTCGTATTCCTGACAGCGAACAGACTTCTGATTCCAACCGGATTACACCATGTTCTGAACTCCATCGCTTGGTTCCAGATTGGTGATTTCACAGATGCCGCTGGTAAAGTGTTCCACGGAGATTTATATCGTTTCTTTGCTGGTGATAAATCCGCAGGTATGTTCATGACTGGATTCTTCCCAATTATGATGTTTGCATTACCAGCAGGTGCATTAGCTATTATTCATTCTGCTCGTAAAGAGAATCGTAAACTTGTTGCATCCATCTTTATTGGAACCGCCTTCGCTTCTTTCTTAACGGGGATCACGGAACCACTTGAATTTGCATTTATGTTCGCAGCTCCATTCCTATACGTCATTCACGCTGTATTAACGGGTCTGTCTGGTTTTATATTATATCAAATGGATGTCCATCACGGTTTTGGATTCTCCGCAGGATTTATCGACTATGCCGTCAATTTCCAACTTGCAACGAATCCACTCTTAATTATCCCAGTTGGAATTGGATTTGCCGTTGTTTACTACTTCTTGTTCCGATTCATGATCGTGAAATTCAATATTAAAACACCAGGTCGTGAGGACGAATCAACGGAAGAAGAAATTGCACAAGATAATATTATAGCTACGAATACGGACAGTAAAGCTGAAAATGTCCTTAATGCATTGGGTGGATCTTCTAATATTATAGGTATTGATGCTTGTATCACTAGACTTCGTCTCGTAGTTAAAGACGATTCACTTGTGATCGATAAGAAACTCAAAACTTTGGGTGCATCTGGTGTTATCCGATTAGGTAAAGGTGCCGTACAAGTCATATTTGGAACCCAATCTGAGCAACTTAAAGATGAAATCAAAAAAGTAATGTAGAGATAACAATACAAGGAGTGAAATAACCGATGAAAACTAACTTTATAATACAAAATCCATTCGGTATACACGCAAGACCTGCTCGAAAAATTGTTGAGGCTGCTAAATCTTTCTCCAGAACCGTGTCCCTGGAGAAAGAGGGCAAAGCCTTTAATGCTAAAAGCTTAGTATCCGTCATTTCTATTGGAGCAAAATGTGGAGATAGCATTACCGTTATAGCCGAAGGTGATGAAGCTGAAGCTGTCATTCAAGCCATCGGTACGATCTTAAATACAATTGAACCTAATGCTGAAAGTAGTCAATCATGAAGAAAATTAAAGGCATTGGCGCATCCCCTGGCTATGCTATAGGAATTGCAAAAGTATTAACTGTTACAATTGCTCCCATCGAAAGACTCCAACTTGACACAGCACAATTAAATGATGAGATCAAGCGTTTTGAACAAGCTATTATTGCTACTCAACATGACCTTGAACAAATACACGCGATGCTAATTGATCAACAAAAAGATCACGAGGCAGAAATATTTGAAGCACATCTGATGTTATTGGAAGATGAAGAACTCATTGATCGTTCAAAAGATCTGATCCGTTCTGAATCCATCAATGCAGAATTCGCATTCTTCACTGTCTCCGAAGAGGTTGCAGAGATGATTGCTGCGATTGACGACCCCTATCTCAAAGAACGCGCAGCGGATATCCGAGATGTCGCTCGTCGTATTTTGAATAAATTACAGGGCATTGATGACACTTCTTTAGCTGATGAGACAGGACCTATCATTCTATTTGCAAAAGATTTAACACCTTCTGATACCGCACAACTTGACCCTAATCAAGTGATCGGGTTTGTAACAGAAGTTGGCGGTCGTACATCCCACTCTGCTATCATTGCTCGCTCTGTCGGTATCCCTGCTATTGTGGGGACAGGAGATGTATTAGAGGGTACTGTTAAGAATGGTCAATCCGTTATTATAAATGGAACTGACGGTGAACTGATTATCGATCCCGATGAGGGAACTCTCGTACATTACACCGAGTTGCAAAAGTTACAATCGGAACAAAAGGATATCTATCAGACCTATCTGAATAAACCTTCCATTAGTAAAGACGGTGTACAGGTTGAATTGGTAGCTAATATCGGTATCGTCAAGGATGCAGAACTAGCTTCCAACTCTGGAGCAGAAGGTATAGGCTTATTCCGCACAGAGTTTCTCTATATGGATCGTGAAGATCTACCGTCCGAGGAAGTTCAGTTCGAGTCTTATCGTAAGGTCGCAGAAACATTTAATGATGATGCACCTATCGTTATTCGTACCATCGATATCGGTGGAGACAAGGAAGTACCTTATCTTGATCTACCTAAAGAAGATAACCCATTCCTAGGTTATCGCGCTATTCGTATCTGCTTAGATCGGCCGGACATGTTCAAAACACAACTTCGTGCAATTCTAAGAGCCAGCGCATTTGGTAATTTAAAGATCATGTTCCCTATGATTGCAACACTTGGTGAATGGCGTCAGGCAATAGCCATACTTGAGGAAGTAAAGCTGGACTTATCCAAAGCAGATATAGCTTATAACAATAATATTGAGGTTGGTATTATGATTGAAATTCCAGCCGCTGCCCTGCTCGCCGATAAGTTCGCAAAGGAAGTAGACTTCTTCAGTATTGGAACGAATGATTTAGTTCAATATACTTTTGCATCTGACCGAATGAACCCTAAGCTTAGTTATCTAAGCGATCCCTTACACCCTGCGATAATACAACTTGTGAAGATGGTTATTACAGCGGCACATGCCCATGGTAAATGGGTAGGAATGTGCGGTGAGATGGCAGGGCAGAAACACGCTCTACCTATTCTATTGGGACTTGGTCTGGACGAATTCAGCATGAGTGCAAGTGCTATTCTTCCGGCAAGAGCCCTTCTAGCGAAGCTATCACAGCAGGATATGAAGCCCATTGCAGAAGCTGTTCTTGAGTTAAGTTCAGCTGAAGAAGTTCGCGAATATGTTGAGCAACATGTGACTGCAATCCAATAATATGAATATATGATGTTGATATAGCATTCAATTCTAATCATTGACATCAACTTAGCCAAAAAGATCCGCTATTCGAATTCGAATAGCGGATCTTTTTTATTAAACTATACACTTATAATCATTAGCGTATGATGTTCTGCAAGTGAAATCTCTTGCTCTGAAGATAGGTACCGAACGATAGGTCTTTGCATTTGCGATTCAATTTTGGTAACAATTGCTCGTTCTCCATTATTAAGCATCACCTTTGAACCAGGTGGATACGGTGCTATGGCCTTTACAAATGCATCTACAATGGAACTTGTGAATGAAGTTCCATTTAGAGCCATAATTACTTCAACAGCTTCATGTGGGAGCATCTTAACTTTTGATAATAAATTATCGTACGTATCGGCAACAGAACAGATCTGTGCATATTCATGTATATCTTTACCCGATATTCCTCGAGGATAACCCGTACCATCAAATTTCTCATGGTGTTGAAAAGCCACATGTGCTGACAATAAACTAATCTCACGTATATTTCGGATGATATTGAATCCCAATTCAGAATGCTTGCTTTGATCATTTGTAACACATTTCCCAATATCATGAAGTAAACAACCCACCGCTAAATCTCTCAGTTGAAGATCATTGTACCCAAGATGTTTAGCCATTTGTAATGCTAACAATGTGACATTAACCGCATGAGCATACAATTGCAATTCAACGGAAATGGTTGTAATTGGAATTGGAATTAATACGGGGCGAATCTTCACTTCATCAATCAACTTATTCACGCCTTGAAGAATATTCTTTAATGGTAATGGCTTTTTGTGTCCAATGGATTCATAACCTATTTTCACAATCTGTATGATGTCTAACCACGTCGGTAGATCTAACATCTCCTCTAACGTGATCCCTCTCGACTCAGCATCTTCCACGACAATATGAGAAATCCCCATAGTGATCAGCCGATCTACAAATTTGGGATGAATCTTATTGTTGGCAGCAAGTAAAACACGTCCTTGTGCATCATAAATTGATTTACCCAGCTGCATTGACTCTTCGTTGTAGTCTAATAATTTAATTAATCTCACTCTAGATCCTCCCAGTTATATGTCCACATATTACAATGGATTATTGAGTATTATGTATTACGTAATTAGACCTAGTTATTAGGGGGTAATGACGAATTATAGCGAAAAAAATACGAAGACCAAGTTAGTATATACAAAACTCAGATCCTCGTATTATAGATGTACGCTATTACTGCCGCTCTCTAGTCCTGACTTGAAAAGATGAACTTAATCCTCGTCATCCTCATCGTCGTCATCATCGTTATCTATTTCAACTTTAAGTTGTTTACCACTTTTAAATTTCACTTCAAGCTCTAACTCAACAACATCATCCTTCTCAATGTTCAGCCCCGCTAGAATTGCGCTCAAAGCTTCCTTTTGATTCATTTTATCCGTGAGTTTAACTTTAGCTAAAAGCGCTTCGATATAATCAACCGCGTCTTTTCCTTTAAGTTTCTCTTTATCGTTTTTAAATTCTTTCTCAACTTTCGCTTCTGACTTACCTTGTTTGTTCTTATACTCTAGTTCTAATTTTGCCTTTTCAGACAATTCCACTTCCAATTCGAACTCAACAATATCTAGTGAAGTTGTGTCTTTATCTGTCTTGTCTGTATCTTCTTCTTTACCTGGTTCTTTGGACAGAAGTAACTTCCCCTGAATAACCTTACCATCTTGTACAACAAGACTTACGTTATCATTAATAGCTAGTTGGTCTGCACGAATAATTTTGTGTTGAAACGGAACCAATAATTCTGAAGATATTTTATAAGTTCTTAATTCTTTGCTGGCCATTTCAATTTTAATCTCACCATTCAGATTTTTGGATACATCGTTATTTGCAGAATTGTTATGATTAGGTGTGAATTTAATATCTTTAATGATGCCATTAACGGTAATAGCGCCAATATTCTCAAGAATTCCATCGTTCGTTCTTTCTAAAAGAGCAGCCATCTCGGCACGTGTAACATTCTTATTCGGTTTGAACGTTCCATCAGGATAACCACTAACTACCCCACGTTCAACTGCAACGTTAACATAACCAACAGCACCAGCTGGAATAGCATCCTTATCTTTGAAATCAGGAGTTTTGGTCATCTGCTTAAGAGCTTCTGCTTGTAAGCCTAGCGACTTCACAAGTAGACTAGATACCCACACACGACTTGCTGGAGTATTAGGTTGGATTCTATCCTCTGTTGCGTCAAATAGACCGTGTTCCAGTGCCACGATAACATAGCCTTTCGCCCAAGGGAATTGTGAATCTAACAGATGTGCATCTTTGAAATGAAGTTTAGTGTCTGGTGACTTCAATTTCGCTTCATTCTCCAGGTCCATTAAACGAACCGCTGTTACGATAGCTTGGACACGAGTTACTGGTTGATTAGGTCTGAATGTTCCATCTTCAAAACCTTCTATTACTTTTTTTGATTTCATATTTGTTATGTAACCAGCAGCCCATTGTGCATCTTTCAAATCTCCAAATTCCGATATCATATGACCTCGATCACCATTTGAATACTCGTCATTCATATTGTTACTAGCCGTAATTTGTCCTGCAAATCCGAATGTAAGCACCATAATTAGCATCAAACACAATAAACCTTTCAACTTCTTCAAGATTATAATCATCTCCTTATTTGTTGTGACCATTCCTGTACTGATGGGTAAATCAACAGATAATCTTCATCTCTGACTACCCTCCAATAATGTGTCGTAACACACAAGATTATATTACGTCGTACAAGATAGACTTGTGGGGGTTGGTAGAATTTCAATCATCATCGTCATCGTCGTCGTCATCGTCATCGTCTTGTTTTTTATCTTTGTTAGATTTTTCGGACTTATCGGACTTATCTTTTATTAATTCTATTATTTCTTCTTTGATTTTCACTGGTTCTTTCTTTTCTACTGTGTCTTTCTTTTCTACATGTTGTATCTTATTATTCGTTTTGTTATCTTCTTTTTTTTCTATTTCGTCATTATCATCATCTTTATCTTCATCTTTATCTTCATCTTTATCATCGTCATCGTCATCGTTATCGTCTTTTGATGTCTTGTATTTTTTTGTTTTATCCTTGATCTGTACAGGCTTTTCCTTTTTAAAGTCTAGTTTCTCTACATACTCCGTTTTATTCTTCAAAACTTCATTTTTTTGTTTCTTTTTGAGTTCTAATAATGAATCTTTGACAGGTAGAACAGTTGGTTTCGATGATTCGCTTATATGAGGTAACAGCGATCTTTTATGCTCATTATGATTTTGTTTCTCTTTCTTGATATGGGATGAATTCTCAGTTTTTGATTGGTTATCAAATAAACGTTTCGGATCTATTCCTGCTTTTTCAAGTGTAGTAATGATTGATTGTGTACGTAATTGTTCAATATTCAGATCTATCCCTTTTAACTTTGCTTGTTCAGATACAATATATTTGTTCAATGAAATACCCGCATTTACTGCACTATCCATTTCTACGCGACTAGATTCGAACAGTTCGACAACATATTTCTTCTGAGGAACTTGCAATTGTTGAGGATCGATATGGTAATGCTTGTCTCCTAAATCTACAACAGATACCCATACCCACTTCTTTTCCGTTGTCAAATCTAAATATCCTTGTTCTTCTGCTCTTAAGAGAATATATTGCACAGCTTGGTACATTTCTTTTCCTCGAAGTTCCTCTTCATCTATGAATCTAACGGCATCTTCATTCTTCAGTTTTGTTGCTTCAACATGACCCTTTTTATTAATTAACAACTCAATACTTGGATTAATATCAATGGCGAGTAACGTAACAGGTTTCGAAGTGTCTTGAAATGAATTCAATACAAATAGAACACCCAACAACAATAGAAATGAAGCTGCATAAATCCATTGTTTGTTATTAAACCAACGATGAGGCGATTTAGGCTTCGGTGTTATGACTTCGGCAACTGCAATTCTCTCACCTAATTGTGGTAACACCAACGGATGAGGCAAATTGCGAAATGTACCATCTTCGCAAAGGACGACAATACAATCATTTGATATTTTCATGACGGTTCCATGCATCATCATCACTCTCCTACATCCACGAATGAGACCGTATTGCGTATTCGTCCAAATTCATCGTTAGTATAAATAAGAACGAGTGCAATTAAATATTTACGATTTCTTTCAATTGTTTTACGACTCACCTTGAAATGTCGAAGCATTTCTTTGATAGGAAGTCGTTTTGTCTTTTCCAAACTTATGATCCAGTCTGACTGTGCGATGAAATATTTAGCCATTTGAATGAATTGAATTCTTGTATCACGATGCTTGGGGGAACAATCCTCCAACTCTTCCAATGTAATTCCGTAATCTTGGAGCACCTGATCATAAATAATCAGTTCGTCCATCAATGCTGTCGCAGCCTGTTCACGATCAAAAGCTTCCATGGAACTTGCGATTTCAATAACCGTTTGTTCGAACTCTTCTTGTACATCATTAAATATGAGTAATTCAGATGTAAACATCTTACCTTGTCTGCGAAATTCATCAACTAGTCGGTTCCGAATGATCATGTACGCAAAATTATCAAATGTTTTACTATGCGTTTCGTCAAAACGATCGATTGCATCATTAAAAGCAATCAAGCCGATACTCGACTCATCCTGATTCCAGTCAATGGGTCTTTTACAGATATGAGTTACAACTCGAATAATATATGGATGGTACATCTTAATAAGTAATTCCCTATCTACGATCATTCCTTGTTGTGCATTTTTAAGGATATCTTCTATGGGCCTGTCCAACAAAATAAATCACTTCCTAATTACGTGTATATGTATTTGATTTGGGGGGGTTATTTAAACTATTATATCTCCATACTGTAAAGTGCATTGAGATACGATCATATCCATGTCTAATAACGTCGAATAAGAACGAAATATATCGAACCGCATACTACTATATATATTCTACATTCATTCTCCTGAATCCTTCTCGAACTATTCCGTTCATATTGTGTTCATGATTCTATGCTAGAGTTAAATCATAATAAGAGATATTACACGAAGGAGCGATGATTGTGAAGAAACTGTATTACACTTCTTTTGTCTATGCCATTCTAGGTCTATTATCGGGATTAGCTTATCGAGAGATTACAAAGCATAGCGATTACAATGGGGAAACCGTTATGGTTGCGGTACACACACATATTCTGGTGTTAGGATTCCTCTTCTTTCTCATTGCATTGATTCTAGCTAAATTATTTCATATTCATGAAGCTAAGTCATTCGGTGCTTGGTACATCGTCTATAACGTAGGATTACTCATTTCGGTAGGGACTTTGGCTACACGTGGGATGTTACAGATCAATGGAGGAGATATAAGCTTCCTTCCACATATTGCAGGATTAGGGCATACGATATTAAGCGCTTCTTTTATCTGGTTTCTTCTTATTCTTGGTAAACGAATTAAATAATCGATATGATGAATTGGAGATGCTGGATACCCAGCATCTCCTTTATTGATTCTGTATCGTATCAAGCATTCTACCTACACGATCAATATAAGTATGATTCTGATGTGTTGTCCATAACGATCGCCAAGCCATCGCTTGTCGTTCTTGCTCATGTGATAGATAATATTCTATCTTCGCTTGAAGTTCAGCAACATCTTTGAACGTCTCTATATCATAACCCGGACGATAATAAGATGTAAGGTCCTCTCGAATATCTGTTATTTGTAGCGTTCCACATCCGCTAATTTCATACGTACGAGGATTAATTGATCTCCCTATCAGATTTCTTCCATTCATATTGTCTTGACCTGCTACCGTTGTACGATGAATATTCACAACAATTTTGGCTCCATTATAATATGAGACTGTTTCTTCCACTGGAATCCATCCATGCCTTAGATATGGTGACATGAGAGGACATCTTTCCTCCAGACGCTCCCAATACCCTCCCGCAATCAACACCTTTTTATTCTGGAGATACGGTGCCAGTTGATTGAAGATCTCCACTCGATTCCAAAAGGCATTGCCAATGAAACAAACATCATACTGATATTCAGATGTTACTTGTAATGGGCGGAACTTATTTGGATTAACAGCCAAAGGCAAATAATGGACACGGGAACAGCCCGCGTTGTAGTACAAAGATACACATTCTAATTCATGTGTAAACACATCATCATAAGCAAGAGCCAATGACACGGTATAATCACTGAAATAAGGATCATCTACAAACCATATCGCTGTACGTATGCCAATCTCTTTAATTTGCATAATCTGCTCCATATGATCTTCTGGAAAGACGTGCAATGCATTCATCACTATGACTACATCAGGATGATGTAGCCATGTGTCTTGTAACATCAATTCAGGACTAGTAACGATACATTCGGTTGTTAATATGCGTAGAGCTTCAATCACTCCATCATCAATGGCAGCAAAACCTTGGTTCACATATAGAACACGTAAGTTACGACTGTAAGATATGGGCGGTGATAATCTAGATAAGATGGATTGGCATCCACCGTAACGATACCCCTCATCATACCCCGATTGATAGCTCTTACTGGTTGTTAATCTCTTCCCTTTTATACTTCTCAAGGCATTCATCCTATCTTCTTGATTTTATGTGTTTCTATGTTATATGCAATATGGATAATCTCTTCATGGACATCTACTCCAAAATGAATAAATTGGCGAATACCCTTACTATACAATCACGATAGAATTTAATTTCATTACCTAATTTGTCATTTTATTTGACCGAATATTATAAATCTCTCTTTTCTTTCTATCATTCTTTTTTATAACACTTCGATCACAAGAAAAATTTGGATTTTTCCCTTTCATTCAGTTAAGATTCTCGCATATGGTATTACCCTATTATTGATAGCATTATGGTTATTACAATGATCACTAAATAACTGTAAATAAAACGCGGCAGTCTAAGGTAAGCTGATTTCAAAAAAAAAAAAACAAACCTCGTAAGTACATCATAAATGCACTTTCGGGTTTTGTTTCCATAAGAATATTACATCGTGACGACTATCTTAGTCCTAGTGCGATTACTAATACGTATCCAAGGACAGATAGCAAGATCGAACCTAAGCCACCGGCTACAATTGATTTCATACCTAAACGACGGAACGTTGCAATTTCAACACCTAAGCCTAAGCCCGCCATTGCCATAGCAATAAGTAAGTAGGCCAACGTGATGATCTGTCCAGTAAGCACTTTAGGGATAACATCTAGCGTATTCACACCACTCATCAGTAAGAATCCAACGATGAACCATGGAATCGGAATCTCTCTCCAACTCATCTTACTTGCAACCGTGTTGCTGATACGGTTTTCTTGCCGTCTTGTCCAAATCCCAATACATATAGCAATCGGAACAAGCATCCCGACACGCGTTAACTTGACGATTACCGCAAGGTCAACTGCTTCTTGTCCTCCTGGTGCGGCAGCAGCAATGACATGTGCGATCTCATGAAGCGTTCCTCCTGCGAATATACCGTATCCCGCAGGACTTAAATTTAAGAATGGATAAAGCACCGTATAGGCTAGGGTAAATATCGTACCAAGAATGGCAACATTAGCAGCGGCAACAGCTGTTTCATCATCGCTTGCTTTCAATTGTGGCGAAATCGCCACTACAGCAGCGGCACCGCATATCGCTGTTCCACATGCAGTTAAAATACCAAGGTTCTTATCCACTTTAAGCCAACGGGCTAATGCATATACAACAACTAGTGTAAAAGCAATATTAATAATTGCTATGATCAACACTTTAGGACCAGCATGTACAATATCCATCAGATTCAGTCTCATTCCTAGAAATATAATACCTAGACGTAATAACTTCTTACTTGAGAATGAAATCCCAACGCCAGCATTTTTCGGTACGCCGATAAATGCTCTATAAGCGATACCAATGATGATCGCAATCACAAGCTGACCCATAATACTCAAAAATGGTAACAGGGCTAAGTACTTAGCGACAATAGCAATAATGAAGGTAATCAGTAACCCTTGAAGAAAGCCAATCCGTTTCTCTCTAATCTCGTTCATATCCATATTCACCTTCCTTATCTATACTCCCGATCCTGATGTCGTTCATTCAGACTATCTATGCTATTTACTATAAGACATGGCTCAGAAAAATTGAAATACAGATTTGCTATATCAATCATAATAAATACTTATGATTGGACTTGTTCCTATACTTAATTGAGGATAAAATGATGATATTAAGTTAGAAAATCAAATGGTCATGAGGGATAATTATGATTGTAGATTCACTCCGTGTATTCGTAACCGTGACGGAACAGCGTCATTTTTCAAAAGCAGCGAAGTTACTTAACCTTTCTCAGCCCGGTGTTAGTCTTCATATTCGTAATCTAGAAAATGAAATGGGTGCTAAATTATTACATCGATCATCCAAACAAGTGAGATTAACCGAAGCTGGTGAAATTCTTTATAAACGAGCCAAACAAATGATGATACTCTATGATGAAGCAACCCAATTGGTTCATTTACTTCAAAATGAGGTGACTGGAACGTTACAGATTGGTGCTAGCTATACGATCGGCGAGTATATTCTACCTCAAAAATTAGCTGAATTCGCCAATCAATACCCTCAAGTCGAGATACAAGTAAACATTGCTAATACAGAAGAAATTATTCAAGGTGTTCGTTCTGGTGTACTAGATATTGGGATCATTGAGGGACAGACCTATGCAACTGATCTCAGTATTACACCCTATATGAAAGATACGATGATTGTCGTAGCATCAAACGATCATCCACTTTCTACTATTCCTGTTATCGAACCAAAAGCTTTGCAAAATCAAGTGTGGGTCACTAGGGAAGATGGTTCAGGAACACGCAACTTTAGTAATCAATTTATAAAAATGACTAATCTCAACGTTAAGCGTTCTTATATCCTTAATAGTAATCAAGCGATCAAAGAAGCTGTCATGTCAGGGTTGGGTATTGCTATTCTATCTCGTTGGGTTGTTAAAAAAGAGCTCGAAAGCGGTGATATTTCAGAATTACGTATCAAAGATAATACACTAGAGCGAGAACTCAGCATTATCCTACACCAAGAAAGAACAACCACGATGGCAGTAGATGTCTTTATGAAATCACTATTAACCGTTAATTCATATCTAACAGCAGATAAATCATAATTAATATACCCATTCAACGTTCATACATTTATGGATTTGAATGGTAGTTCAACCATGATAATGAGCAATCAGTAATATTAAAATAAGATACTTTTTATAATATTCAATCTGTTCACACGCCATTTCACTTTTGGGTTCATACTACTAGTTGTCTTGTTTAGGAATAAGTTGCGTTTAAATTCAAAGAAAGAAACACCGTAGAGGAAATATCCCCTACAGTGTTCCTTATTAGCATGAGATTACAAATCTATATGATCCTTTTCCTCACGATCATTTCCCTTGAGATAGCTATCTAAGTAAGGCTTCATCTCGGTATTGAAATCCGACAGTGACGGAATCATAATTGATTCACGCTATATTAATTCATTAACTTTTCTTCAAAAACTTTCAACTTATCAAAAACGTCGTTTATCCATTTCTGATTTTGCCACAGATTGGCGTCATTTAACTTTCGATCCGCAGGATGACCTGTAGCAAATGTATCGACTCCATCTTTACTTCCAAAATACATATCTACAATCTTTAAATGTTTATTTTCTGCAGTAATTAGCAAGTTGCAACTCATTCCTGAACCTTCAAATTCAAAAGGTAGTTCAAGATAAGCCAGATTATCATCTATATGTTGTAGCTTAACTTGTTGAAATTCATTGTTTAACCCATAATTTATACCATGTCCACCTTGTAAATCTTGTTTTTGTGTCAGTTCCAGTGTTTTATCTGCAAATTCTCGTAAATTTTCGTTCGAAATATATTGGTCGAAGGATACTTTCTCTTGCTCTTCAACTGCACCATTGTATAGGTTAACAAATGACTTTCCAAAACGAATAATCGTTTCATCATCGTTATTATGAATATCTTCTCCTTGTATCGTAAATTCTTGGGTTTCAAGTTGATTCAATACGTATTTCGCAGATTGTTCAGAAACTATCTCATGACTTTGAACTGAGTCTATTATCGTTTCTTCACTTGATTCATTACCAGTTCCAGCTTGTGATTTGTTACATCCTGACAATATCATAAGAGAAATTATGGCTACAACAAAAATTGTCCTTTTCATTTCAACACTCCTATTATAAATATTAATAAACCAAATGAATAGTAAACTATAACATATAGGAAGCTGTTTACATAAGGTTTTTGCATTTTCCACATACAAATAGATATAGGGATAGTATCAAATGATACCATCCCCATATCTATTATACTGACTTTACATTTGGTGCTCATCTTTTATTCATGTCTATCTTATGATTTCCCTTTTCTTACCACGAGCTCCATAATGACAATCATTAATACGAGCAATTGAATAAGTTGTTCTACGGTCATATCCGTCCGCCTCCATCTTTTATCAGGATGGCTCTTTCGGACGGTTTCTCTCTCCATGTTACCCGGACGTTCCCCTATATATAAATATTCACGTGAATTCGTGATTATGTCACTTCATTATTATTTTAAGAAGTCCTTCACTTGGTTCATGTATTTATTTGTATGGGAATACCCATGGTATAGCCTTTTATTTACGGTATTAGCATCTCCAAAAAAGAATCTCTCATATAATTCTTGACGTCCCCCGAATCCACTTGTACTAAGCTCCCAAGCCAATCTAAATAGCTGCACTTTATCCTGCGCATCACGATCATTTCCTTTGAGATAGGTATCTAAGTAAGACTTCATCTCGGTATTGAAATCCGACTGTGATGGAATCATAATTAATCCACTAGCTCCTATAATTTGAATTATATCCATCATTCGTGGATAGATGGTCGGGAATAATACATTTGCGGACCATAAGGGGTTACGATCAGGCAGCATACTACCCCATCGATCAACGACCGCATTGACCTCCGAAGCCATAAGTAAGGACTTCAGGGTCTCCACATGAACCATGATTTCAGTTACCTTTTCGATAATATTCGGATAGGTTCCAATATCAAGGGATTCAACCATTTGTAATACAACACCCAGACAAAACTCTGATTTGGCGATATATCTACACAATACATGATGTGCTGAATGTGTGTGAAATCCGCTTTCACTGAACAACTGCTGTGACAATCGATCGTTCCCATCCACAAACACTCGATGCCATGGCACTAATACATGATCAAATATGACCAATGTATCCATTTCCTCAAAACGTGAGCTTAATGGATAATCATAATGTGAATCCCCACCAACCATACTCTCCCTACATATCCACTTCATTCCTGGTAGATTATTAGGAACTGCGAATACGAAGGTATTCGGATTATTCTTTTCTTGGAGTTGTGACGATACTGGCGGGTGTACCCATATCTCATCCGCTGTTATTCCTTGTGTTGCTAGAAGAAATGCACCTTTGATTATGATTCCATCTTGATTACGCTCCACGATCTTAGCTGCGGAAGTATCAAACGAACCATCAGCCATCCACTGAACCACTCTACTCGCTTGTGGCTGTACAAATACATGTGAAAGCGTGATATCATTCTCACGGCAATACTCATAATAATTTCTCAGATTACTTTCTAACATAGGTGAATCCTCTGCCAACAATTTCGCACAGGATTGAAAAGCCATAAGCGCTGTATTCATATAATCTGGAGAGCGCCCCATCATCCCATGATGCCGTTCACCCCATAGGGACATCATCACCCGACGTCTAGCCAAATCTTGTTTACTTCTAGGTTGTAAGTATGATAACCCCACGCGATTTCCCGTTGTTGGCGAACGATAACTCATTCGATTGATATACGGTTGCTCATGTTGCATATCGTATAGACTCGCTTGAGTTCTCATAAGACCACGGAATGCCTTGTGATCGGACAGTTTACTCGATATTTTATCACCTTGTAACCATACCTCGGGATGCGCGCGATCAATTTGATTCATATATTGTGAGCCGTTCTTCATTCCCATAACATTCACCCTCTAGGCATTATATAAATACAGCATATTCTTCAGCCCTTAAGTGAGTAACTGGTACATGCCTATTATTTATCCATAACTTTTCAACTTATAGCATTCATCTACACTTAAGTGTAATATTTAATCATTAATTACAGAATCCTCTTCGTATAGAGGGCAATAAGGAGGAGCATCTATATGCTAACCGAACAACAGCTTGAAGATATTCTATCTCTTCAACATATATGTGAGAGTACTGAACGATTAACGCTTAAGCTGAACTGGGACATGTTACGTACTCGACAAGCACATGTCAAATCTGATTATTACCATTATAAAGGTGAAACACTAATCGGTTTCCTTGGTGTTTATAAGTTCGGGAGTAAGCTCGAGATATGTGGTATGGTTCATCCTGATTATCGACGTAAAGGAATTTTCACTTTTTTATTAAAAGAAGCCCTACAAGATTCAGTCATCACTGGTTTCTCTTCGTTATTGCTTAATTCACCAGCCGCATCAATATCAGGAACACAGTTTCTTCATGGCATTCCCTGCCGATATGAGAGTTCAGAATACCAAATGAAGTGGATCTCCACACAAGGGAGAGCGACATTATCCATAGATGAACATATTCAATGCAAACAGATAATGATCCGCAGAGCTATTCATAATGATATGGATACCATAATACGTCTTGATAAAGATGGTTTTGGAATGAGTGATCAGGATGTACTTGATATGTATCAGGAAATAACTTCCGACGGTCTTCAGAATATGTATATGATTGAGTACGATGGTAAATCGGTTGGTAAGATCAATGTGTTGCATTTAGAAACAGAAACGTGGATATACGCTTTCACAGTAGAACAAGCACAACGTGGTCAAGGTATTGGACAAAGCACTCTTCATCTAATTATCGAACAAGAACAGTCTTCCGAGAAGGAATTATGGATTGAAGTTGCTGTTGATAACCCTATAGCCTTGAAATTATATGAATCCTGCGGTTTCGCTACCCAAACGAAGCAAGATTATTATCAATATACGGGATGATAGATCCAACATAATGGAATTAGTCACTAATCTCATTCGATTGGGATGCATTATGCAGGAATAATGATGTACAATATAGACTAAACGACTTATAGACTGAAATGAAGGATGGATAAATGATGTATGTAGCACAAGATTGGAAAGACTATGAATTACTAGACACAGGTGATGGAGATAAATTGGAAAGATGGGGCGATATCTTCTTACGCAGACCCGACCCACAGATTATCTGGCCATTAAAGAATGAATCAGAATCATGGCGTAAAGTTCATGGTCACTACACACGTAGCTCTGCAGGTGGTGGTCAATGGGATATGAAGAAACCGATCCCGGAGCGTTGGACTATTTCATACGATAAATTGAAATTCCATATCAAACCTACCAGCTTCAAACATACAGGACTTTTTCCTGAACAAGCAGTGAATTGGCGTTGGATGATGGATAAAATTGCGGATGCGGGTCGTCCGATAAAAGTATTAAATCTATTCGCATACACAGGTGGTGCTACGGTTGCTGCGGCTTATGCTGGTGCAGAAGTGGTACATGTCGATGCGGCAAAAGGCATGGTACAGTGGGCAAAAGAGAACGTTCAACTGTCCGGTCTTGCCAACCGTCCTGTTCGTTTTATCACAGATGATGTATTTAAATTTGTACAACGCGAACAACGTCGTGGTAATAAATACGATGCCATCATTATGGATCCCCCGTCCTACGGACGAGGACCCGGTGGTGAGATGTGGAAGCTGGAGACAAGCTTGTATCCATTCCTGGAAAGTTGTATGGAGATCATGTCGGACAAGCCTCTCTTTATGCTTATCAATTCCTACACGACTGGAATATCACCAACCGTTCTGAACAATATGTACTCCATGACGATGTCTCAGAAATTTGGGGGAACGTTATCTTCGGGCGAAATTGGATTACCTATTTCATCTTCTGGACTTACACTACCTTGTGGAATACTAGGTCGCTGGGAGGCTTAAGTTCATGAATGATGTAGACACATCGGGTTCACGCATACCTATTCTTTATGAAGATAACCATCTTCTGGGCATCATTAAACCTGTGAATGTACCAACGCAAGAAGACGCATCAGGAGATCCAGATCTCGTTAATATTCTTAAACAGGACATAAAGGATCGTTATCAAAAGCCCGGCAACGTCTATGTTGGTCTTATTCATAGACTGGATCGACCTGTCGGAGGGGCGATGATCTTTGCCAAAACATCTAAAGCCGCTTCCCGTTTATCGGATTGTGTCCGTAGCCGCGACTTTCGCAAAGTCTACTTGGCCGTCATTCATGGCCATCTCAAGTCTACCCAAGGTAGACTTACAGATATGCTATTAAAAGACTCTAAGACGAATACCGTGACCGTTGTTCCTAAAGGTACAGATGGCGCAAAAGAAGCGATTCTGGATTACAAAGTTATCGGTACGACGGAAAAGTTAAGTCTTGTACAAGTCGAACTACTCACGGGTAGATCACATCAGATACGTGTACAGTTTAGCCATGCAGGTCATCCACTCTTTGGGGATCAAAAGTATGGTAGTCAACTCAATAAAGTTGGACAACAAATTGCTTTGTGGTCTGTATTGGTTGGCTTCCCTCATCCGGTGACGAAGGAAGAGGTTACGTTGGTATCCTCCCCTCCATCCGAATACCCTTGGGATTTATGGCCACATGAAATTAACCAGCTATCCTAATACAAATTCTTTGAAAGAGGTGTCATTATGAAACAAATGAATCTAGGTAAAAGTGAGCTTAGTGCATCAGAGATTTCCCTCGGGTGTATGAGAATTGTAGATCTATCTAAACAGGATGCTTCTACACTCATCCATACAGCTATGGATGAAGGCATCGACTTTTTCGATCACGCAGATATTTATGGCGGTGGTAAATCCGAGGAGCTTTTCGCACAAGCCATTGATATGAATGCTAGTATCAGAGAAAAGATGATTATCCAGACCAAATGTGGGATTCGTCCAGGTTACTTCGATTTCTCTAAGGAGCATATTGTAGCCTCTGTTGAGGATAGTCTGAAGCGACTTCAAACCGATTATATTGACGTACTTCTACTACATCGTCCAGATACACTAGTGGAACCCGAAGAAGTTAATGAAGCTTTCACTATTTTGCGAGATAGCGGTAAAGTACGACATTTCGGAATTAGTAATCAGAAACCTATGCAGATTGAATTGCTTCAGAAGCACTTGGATCATGATCTCATCATCAATCAATTGCAGCTAAGTATTACGAATACGGGAATGATCGATTCAGGTCTGAACGTAAACATGCAAGTTGACCGATCTATTGACCGGGACGGAAGTATACTAGATTATTGCAGGCTAAAGAATATTACAATTCAAGCCTGGTCCCCTTTTCAGTACGGGTTCTTTGAAGGTGTCTTCTTAAATAACGATAAATTTCCGGAGCTTAACAAGAAAATCGATGAATTATCTGAACTAAAAGGCGTTTCGAATAGTGCAATAGCCATTGCATGGATACTTCGACACCCTGCTAGAATCCAACCTATCGTTGGAACAACGAATGTAAATCGCTTAAAAGATATTTGTAAAGCATCCACTATTAATCTTACAAGACCAGAGTGGTATGAAATATATAGAGCTGCGGGAAATGTACTTCCATAGGAACAGCATCTTATCACACAAATAATCCCCCTTTGAAGTTAACATTCAGAAGATTCATGTCATCATGAGCGCTGAGTAAACTTTAAGGGGGATATTTGTTATGGGTAACTACTCTAACTTAACGGATTTGCTCTGAATATATCTTTCCTGCTAACGTCTCGACCTCAACCGTATCCCCTTTTTGCAGAACAAAGTTAAGATACTTCACCGTAATCTCTGTCCCGTTTAGCTTCATCGTTTTAATATTCTCTAACTCCCAACCAAATTCATCAAATACATCCATATCAAAAATAACATCACTTAACGTTTGCACAATATCACCCTTATACTCTTTTTGTTAGACATTAGATTTATCTTATCACACTCGATGATACTCATTCTATAAATCTGCAAAAGTTGACTATACCAAGATAGAATCATATACAATTACATAGATTA
Organism: Paenibacillus sp. CMAA1364; assembly: GCF_054373195.1. Taxonomy (NCBI): domain Bacteria; kingdom Bacillati; phylum Bacillota; class Bacilli; order Caryophanales; family Paenibacillaceae; genus Paenibacillus; species Paenibacillus sp. CMAA1364. Next base: position 100,701 of record NZ_JBITNB010000001.1, read on the forward strand.
TGATCAGAATATAGCAGAAAATTTATCGTTTGCGCACACACAAAGTGACAATATTTTCTATGAGATAATGATATATTAGATCTACGCTTAGTGAACTAAGTGTATAAACGGAGGGATTATTATGGGAGAATTCGAAAATGAAGTTGTATTAGAAGAGGAAGTAATCGCAGAAGAAGTATCTGAGTCTACAGAAGACTTGACGGAAGAAGTCGTTAACGAAGAATCTGCTGAGGAAGAAGTTGCAGAAGACGTTGTAGATGATGTTGAAGGTCTTGATGAAGAAGTAGAATCAGACATTGAGGATTCCTTAGAAGACGAAGAGGATCTTATCTAATTATCACGTTAGTATGAACTCCCTTCTCCTTGAATATCATACGACACACAACCAACCTGTTCATCATTGAACAGGTTTTTATTTGCGACAATTAGCATTTGGCTGTTGTATTGCTGAGAATTGCTATCCCAACTCCATTTGAGCCTCTTTGCAATGTATCGTTATTGTAGCTTACCGTTATCGCATCACAACGTTTTTTCGAACGTGTTACCATGCTAGTTATCGTACGCGAACCATCTCGCACCATTCGGATTCTTTAACGGAACCCACAGACACTAAACTAACAAATAGCACCAACATGAAATTGTAACGGATATACAGGCCTCTATTTCTTATTAAACAGACTAAACCGCATAAAACAGACCCAATAGAGTTACTCAGTTCCGTTACAATTTCAACAGAGCGGATTTGAGCATAATAAGGTCGCTCATTTCCGTTAGCGTAGAAGCGAAAGCAGAACTAGAACTAGAACTAGCTACCGTTAATGCCACAGGTGCCTATCTAGTTACTCTAGTTATAGCTTAGAGCATACTTAGAGTCACGAACACAGTTACAGCGATAACCCTAGTTACAATCCGGCTACAATTACAAATACACTACGTATGTCCATGCTCGGGCTCCCTCCCCTAACATAACATAGTAGTGTATTATTCAAAGATTTATAAGCCACTATACATCTTCTAGTTCGATACCCTTCGTTTCTTTACCTAGAAAGAGAACGGCAAACGCTCCAATGAGAATCACAACGAAGAACATGCTAAAGATGACGTTTATTGCGATATCACGTGATACTAGTAACCCTACGAGTAATGGTGCAATGACACCACCCACACGTCCCATAGCTGTAGCCAGACCCACACCCGTCGTTCTTACTTTCGTAGGATATAACTCTGGGCTGTACGCATACAGACCTCCCCATGCTCCTAAGTTGAAGAAGGATAAGAAGATACCTGAGGTTATTAACATGCCTACAGATGTTGAATATCCGAACCAAGCAGCACTTACAGCCGTCATAACTAAGTAGGTTACCAACACAAACTTACGTCCGAATTTCTCAATGAAATAGGCTGCTGTGAAGTAACCTGGTAGTTGCGCTAAAGTCATGATTAGAACATATTCGAAACTTTTAACCAAACTAAACCCCTTTAACGTCATAACCGTTGGTAACCACAGAAACATGCCATAATAAGAGAATACGACCGTGAACCATAAGATCCACAACATAATCGTAGAACGTCTATATTGGACAGACCATACTTGAGATAGTTTTTCCCGTAATGTAGGTCTACGTTGACCTTTTTGTTCTAAGAAGCGAGGAGGATCCTCAATTGCCCGTCTTAGATATAGTGCATAGAATGCGGGAAGTGCACCAATAACAAATGCTGCTTGCCAACCGAATTTGGGTATGATGAAGTATGCAATAAGCGCTGCACATATCCATCCTATCGCCCAGAAACTTTCCAATAGAACAACCGCTCGACCACGCTCATTACTAGGAACAGATTCCGATACTAATGTGGATGCAACCGGAAGTTCTCCACCTAATCCAATACCAGATATGAACCGAAACACACACAATACAGCAAACCCAGTAGCCAAGGCAGATAACCCACTCGCAATAGAGAAGATTAACAATGTCCACAATAAAATGGCTTTACGTCCATAACGATCTGCCATGATGCCTGCTAATGCAGCTCCAAGCACCATTCCGACTGAACTTATACTGGTAAGGAATCCGATCTGACCTGGTGAGAGACTCCATTCTTGTTTAAGCGCAGCAACGATAAATGAAATAATTCCAACATCCATGGCATCAAAAAGCCAACTTAATCCAACTGCAATTAATAATTTTCTTTGTTTGGGATTTCTGATAAGCCCCATTTTGTGCATATGTATGACTCCTTTTTATGACATTACGAATTCACATGAAATCATACCACTTTTGCAGTAATCTTACCAAGAAGATAAATTAAAAGTTGCTGATTATGTGATGATATACGGTTTAACATATTGGAGAGAAATGCATCTCGAATTTGCATGCCGCGTTCTGCTTGTTCTTTACCATTCTCAGTAATTGTAACCCAGACAATCCTTCGGTCATCATTATCTCGTTCTCTTGTTAATAGACCCGCCTTCTCCATTCGATCCAGTAACATGGTAACGGCAGCTGGACTTGTGGTTAAATAAGGGATGAAATCCGATGGTTTCATTGTGCCACGCTCGATAATCACTTCTAATACCGTCAATTGGGATTCTGTCAGCATAGGTGTTAGTTCACTATCCATATGTAGTTTATAATCTTTGGTAAGCTGGGACCATAATTTAGCGAATTCAGAAGTCTGCAATGGTATACCTGCCTTTCTATGATTAAACAATAGTAATGAATATTATTCACTTGCCAATCTATCATAACATTAAATTTCGAGATAAATGTTCCATTTCCTTCCTACTTCGACCAAAATTAAAAAAGAAGACATACACGTTACGCACATTTCCGCGGATGTCTTCTTCATAATAGCTGTTTATTTTTTGAATAAGTCAATAATTTGGTCATTTTTATCTAGCTGAACTAATTGTTTACCCGTTGATTTACGTTCTGCAATCGGTGCTTTCTCAGATAAGATGATATTGGAGATTCCCGTTTTACTTACAGCAATAATCTCCATAGGATCTTTGCTATAGAATGCACCTGCTAAATGAATACCATTAGGCTTCACACGTCTACCTTCCTTGAACTCAAAGGTAACTACGCCTTTTCCACCTCTACTTTGTGGTAAATAATCGACCAATAGTGAACGTTTAGCATACCCAATATCACTGACTGTAAGGATCTCTCCTTCATCTTCATCTACCCAAAGCGCAGCAATCACTTGATCGTCGTCACGCAATTGTATGCCTCGGACACCACCAGATACACGACCCATTGGGTTGACCTCTTGTTCTTTGAAGCGAATACTCATTCCAAGTTTACTGACCAATAGAATGTCTTTACTATTGTCACTCATGGTAACAGAGATAATCCTGTCTTCATCTGAAACTTTACAGGCAGCAACTGCATTAGATCGAGTAGTCATATATTCTTTCAACTCAGTACGTTTCACTTGGCCGTTCTTGGTTACAAACACGAGACTCAGAGCAGGATCATCCATCTTGGTTGCATGGATCACACCCACAATGGCATCCTCTTTCGATAAGTTTATAAGATTGACGATAGCAGTACCTGCATCTTTCCACTTAAATTCTGGAATAAGATGAACAGGCAACATGAAATATTGACCCTTTTGTGTGAAAACGAGCAGATTATCAAGTGTGTTAAGCTCCATTACTTTTCTTAAATAGTCACCGTCTTTTACCCCTGAACCATCACGGTCTCCACCTGAACGAGTAAAGGATTGCATGCTTGTACGCTTAATATAACCATCTTTGGATAGCGTTACAATCACATCTTCGGAGCTGACCAACACTTCAAGATTCACCTTGATCTCTTCCACTTCACCTTGAATAGAAGATCTGCGATCTATGCCATATTTATCTCTGATATCCATCAGTTCTTTGCGAATTACTGCAACTAATTTCTTATCACTCTCCAAAATGGCACGAAGTTGAGTCACTTTCTTCTCAATCTCTTCCATTTCCTTCATTAAAGTCGTAATCTCTAGGTTCGTGATCCGATATAGCTGTAACGTTAGAATAGAATCTGCTTGTCTCGCTGTAAAGCCAAACATCCACTCTAAGTTGTTCTGTGCATCCTGACGGTTCTTGGAAGCTTTAATGGCAGCTATGACTTCATCTAAAATGTTAAGAGCCTTAACTAGCCCTTCTAGCACATGTAGACGATCTTCAGCTTTGTTAAGATCAAATTTGGTTCTACGTGTAACCACTTCACGTTGATGGTTAATATATGCTGTCAAAATAGGCTTAAGTCCTAGTTGTTGCGGTGCTTTATTCACTATGGCAACCATATTGAAGTTGTACGTAACCTGCAAATCAGTTTTCTTTAACAAATACGCTAAAATTCCTTGTCCATCTGCTTCTTTCTTCAGCTCTACGACAATACGTAATCCTTCTCGACCACTCTCGTCACGAACTTCAGCAATACCTTCGATCTTCTTCTCCAAACGAATATTCTCCATTGCTGTAACTAAGCGTGATTTGACGACTTGAAAGGGAATCTCTGTAATCACGATCTGTTGCTTCCCACCACGTAGAAATTCAATTTCCGTCTTAGATCTTAAGTAGATGCGACCTTTACCTGTTCTGTAAGCATCCTTGATTCCCTCTCCACCCATAATTGTTCCGCCTAATGGAAAGTCGGGGCCTTTGATGAATGTCATTAATTCTTCAAGTTCAATCTCAGGTTTCTGCATAACGGCGATACAAGCATCAATCACTTCTCGCAAATTATGCGGTGGAATTTCAGTAGCAAAACCAGCGGAAATACCACTGGCACCATTCACAAGTAAGTTCGGATATCTAGAAGGTAACACACTTGGTTCTTGTGTTGTGTTATCGAAGTTATCCTTGAATAGAACCGTGCCTTTCTCGATATCTCTCAGTAATTCTAAGGCAATGGGAGATAATCTAGCTTCTGTATAACGCATTGCTGCTGCAGGATCATCATCAATAGATCCCCAGTTCCCGTGTCCATCAATAAGCGTATGTCCCATCTTCCAAGGTTGAGCCATACGAACCATGCCATCATAAATAGATGAGTCACCGTGAGGGTGATAGTTACCCATCACATCACCGACCGCTTTTGCTGATTTCCGATATGGTTTATCTGGCATATTACCAGAATCGTACATCGAATATAATATTCGGCGTTGAACTGGCTTTAATCCATCTCGCACATCAGGTATAGCACGATCTTGAATAATGTATTTGGAATACCTACCGAAACGATCTCCAACAACTTCTTCTAAATATACGGGTAGAAATTCTTCTGATAAGCCCACATTTTCACCTTCTATTCTACAACATCTGTAAAGTCTACATTATCTACAATCCAACGTTTACGTGGCTCCACTTTATCTCCCATGAGTGTGGATACGCGACGCTCAGCTTTAGCTGTGTCGACGATCTCGACTTTCAGTAATGTTCTTTGTTCTGGATTCATCGTCGTTTCCCACAATTGCTCAGGATTCATTTCTCCAAGTCCTTTATACCGTTGCAATTCATACTTATCTCCGAATTCCTTCAAATAATTGGTAAGTTCCTCATCCGTCCAAGCATATCTCATCGTCTCGAGCTTACCCGATTTACGAGTGATTTTATACAATGGGGGCTGTGCAATATAGACCCGACCTGCATCTATAAGTGGCTTCATATAGCGATAAAAGAACGTCAAAAGCAATGCCTGGATATGTGCCCCATCCGTATCGGCATCCGTCATAATAATAACTTTAGAATAATTGCTATCATTCACATCAAATTCAGTTCCAATGCCAGCACCGATCGCAGATACGATAGCACGATATTCCTCATTCTTAAGGACATCCGCAAGCTTCGCCTTCTCTGGATTCAACGGTTTTCCTTTTAGCGGTAGAATGGCCTGAAGTTTAGAATCACGCCCTTGCTTCGCTGAACCACCAGCGGAATCTCCTTCGACAATAAACAATTCGGTGCGGGTAACGTCTTTTGATTGTGCAGGTGTTAACTTACCATTCAGATTTGAGCTCTCACTACGCTTCTTACCTGTTCTGATATCGTCTCGGGCTTTTCTTGCCGCTTCACGTGCTCTGGAAGCCTGCACAGATTTCTTGATCAATGATTGAGCGACCTGTGGATTCTCTTCTAAAAAGATTTGCATTTTCTCAGAGACGATAGCATCCACCATACTTCGCGCTGATGCACTACCAAGTTGATCCTTCGTCTGACCTACAAATTCAACATCCGACATCTTAATACTGATGACAGCCATCATACCCTCGCGCAAATCTGAACCTTCTAAGTTTTTATCTTTTTCTTTAAGGAGATTAGATTTTCTCGCATAATCATTCAAAACACGCGTATAAGCCGCCTTGAATCCTGTCTCATGCGTTCCCCCACCTCGTGTTGGAATGGAGTTGACGAATGAAGCTAGCGTCTCCGTATAGCCCGCATTATATTGAAGGGCTACCTCAACTTCAACATCATCTTTCTCTGCATTGAAGTGTATCACGTCATGAAGAACATCCTTGCCTTCATTTAAGTATTCGACAAACTGACTCGCGCCACCCTCATAATAGAACTCATCTTCTTTGTCCGCTCTATTATCCTTAAGAACAATTCGAAGCCCCGAATTCAAAAAGGCAAGCTCCATTACACGTTCAGCCAACGTATCATAATTTAGTTGTATTCCTGCAGTAAATACTCGCGTATCAGGCTTGAATGTTACTTTCGTTCCGGTTTTGTTCGTATTCCCTAATACTTCAAGTGTCGTTGAAGGTTCACCGACATGTTCCTTACCATTTGGATCAACCCAATATTCGAAACGTTGGCGGTGAATTTTACCATCGCGATAAATCTCCACTTCAAGCCATTCCGATAAAGCATTCGTTACAGAGGCACCCACACCATGTAGTCCGCCTGACTTCTTATAACCCGAACCGCCGAATTTACCTCCAGCATGTAGAATCGTAAAGACAACTTGTGGTGTTGGTATGCCTGTTTTATGCATTCCTGTTGGGATTCCGCGTCCATTATCAATCACAGTTACAGACCCATCTTTGTTTAGGGTAATTTCAATTCTTGTGCAGTATTTGGCAAGGTGTTCATCCACCGCATTATCTACGATTTCCCATAACAGGTGATGAAGACCCGAGGTACTTGTACTACCAATATACATTCCTGGTCTTTTGCGAACTGCAGCTAGACCTTCGAGCACTTGAATGTCGTCAACATCGTATCCAGCTTGGTCTTTAACGCCTGCTTTGGATGACTTTGCAAACAAATCGATCTGCTCGACCATTCATGCTCCTCCTCTATACATCTTTATGTAGGTTATTATTACATACATGCAAACAAATGTTTCTGCTTCTTAGTCCATTCTAATTCAAGATATCCCGTTTCGTAAAGACAACGAATGAAACAATAACGGCGCCAAGAGCCCAAACCCCTAGTATTATCAACGAAAAATTAAGATTCATCCCTTCAATGGGAGCGGGTGTTCCCGATAAATAGTTGGTTAATTGTAAGTTTACCATAAACAAATATTTAGCGCTTGTCCATGAAGATGCCATATTTGTTAGAATACTTCCAGCAATTAAGGATGCCATCATAACAACAATACTTGCAGCTGTACTTTTGACTAATACAGATACCATAAATGCCAGTAAAGCTACAGTTACAGCAACATACCAGATTAACCCACATTGCATTAATAAATATTCCCACTGTGCAATCGCATGTACAGAGGATGTGTCCACATTAGTACCCGACATTTGAAATCCAGTAAATACAGGCATATCAAATCCTTTATACCCGAAGAACGCCCCAGAAATAAGATAACTAATTACAAATGTAGATAATATGATAAGTGATACGAACATAATCATCGCAATCATCTTACTCAGTAGAATCTTCCACCTTTTGACCGGCCTTGTTAATAACATCTTGATGGTACCTGTCGTTCTTTCACCTGAGACAATGTCTGATGCGATAGCCATAATAAGCAGTGGAATAAACAAGGTTATCGAGTTATCCATGAATTGCCTTGTAAATGTAACCCCATTCGGTTCTTTAGGATTCACATCATGATCTAAATAATACTGAAGTTGTTGTATAAAGATAAGTCTATATTTCTTCCATTCTTCAGGTATACGGTCACTTCCTAGAGAATTCTGATTGTCGGTAATCTGCTGTTGTGTTTCCAATCTCCAATCTCCATTGAACTTATCTTGACTTAGTTGGGATGAACGCATTTGGGCATAGGTAAACATAGGCACGAGTGTTATCAAAATAAGTAGAATAATATAGAATCGTTTCTTTTTGATAAGCTTGATACATTCATTTTTAATCAAAGGAAGTATATTACTCAATGTTGTCACCTGCCGTCATTTGTAGAAATAATTGTTCTAACGTTGGATTGATCTGGTGGACACCTTTTACAGCAATACCTGCATTAACGAGTTGAGTAACCATTGATGATACGCTTTCTTCATCCATTTGTGTAACGACTGAATTCGCAGTCATTCCTGCAATAATAGTATCAGCTAGTATATACTCCGTAGCATCCAATACTTGAACACCTTCACAAGCTAACAACATATTTCGTCCTTCAAATATTGGCTCTACATCCCAGATCACATATCCCGCATTTGCTGATACCAGTTCATTCACTTCCCCTATAGCGAGCACACTACCCTGACTGATGATCGCCACACGATCACATAGCAATTGAATTTCACTCAAAAGATGACTAGATACGAATACACCCATCCCATCCGCTGCCAATTGTCTAATGAATTCACGAAGTTCTTTAATTCCTTTAGGATCTAATCCATTGGTAGGTTCGTCCAATATCAGTAATTTAGGACGACCTAATAAAGCTTGCGCAATACCGAGCCTTTGACGCATACCAAGCGAATAGGTCCGTACTTTATCATGTATGCGTTTATCCAGATTCACAATAGCTACAACTTCATGAATTCTCTTCGCATCTATTCCCTTTTGCATTCGTGCGAAATGCTCAAGATTCTCCCATCCGCTCAAGTATGTATAGACCTCTGGATTCTCGACAATCGATCCTACATAACGTAAGGCATTCTCCTGATCACGATTCACATCGTACCCATATACTTTAATCTGACCACGAGTTGGCTTGATAAGGTCGACTAACATACGTATCGTAGTTGTTTTACCCGCCCCATTTGGACCTAAGAAGCCAAAAATTTCACCAGCAGTCACTTCAAAGGATATATCCTTAATAATCATATGCTTCCCTATCTTCTTACTCACATGTTCTACCGATAGAACGACTTCGTTCGGATTATCATTATCTCTACTCTTTAATTTAGTCATAGGCATTTCTCCCCTTTCGCTAATCTAGATTACTGTATGCCCTGAACAATACGGTTAGCGATTTGTTGATATCCATCCCCATTGGGATGAAAATGGTCTGATGCTAAATATGACTTCATATGTAGTGAGAACAGGTCGTATGTAGGCACTAGAACCATGTTCTTGTCATTATTCACTATGGTTTGGGCAATGGTATTCCAAGTGGATACAACCTCGTTGCCTATGCTCGATAATTGCTTTATATCACTGAATGGGTTGTATAATCCCACGTAAATGATGTATGCCTTTGGATTAATACTTCGTATTTCCTCTACAACAAGCTGAAGTTGCGCTGATGATGTAGGTAGCACACTTCGAAGATTCTCTGCGGTTAACCCTTGTGGAACTTGCTCTGAATCAAAGGATTCAGTCTTTGTAGTGCCCTTGGATGCTACTTGTTGCACACCTTGAAATAGATCATTACCGCCAATTGATAGGATGATGATATCTGATTGTTTCAGCACGTACTGCACACCAACCTCATCTAATTTTGCCAGTAAACCCGTAGTGGTTAGCCCGTTAATACCTAAATTATTTATTAAAGTTGTTTTTTTACCACTTTTATCTGAGAGCAGTTCAACACTTCTTTTCACAAATCCTCTACCTGTGTCGTCACCCGTTCCTTTTGCAAGTGAATCACCAATCGCTGAGATGTTGTATTCCTTCTTCTGATCCAATGGTTGGGACACGCCTGCGCCCAATGATGGAGCCGGTGAAGTTAGCTCTGTTCCTGTCTGTGGGACATTGATATCTATCACTGCATACATGAAGCCAACTAACAACATCACCGTTGTTACGATTGAAATGAGACTTACACTTCGCCAGATCCAATTCGTTCTATTCAATGTTCATCCCTCCACCAATACTTAATAAATTCGTTCATAGCCACATTAGCTATAACTGTTAATCTGTATGGCTTAACTATATTCACATTAAGACTTATATGCTTAATTTGCAAATGGCCAACCAAATGAAGTAACCAAAAAAGGCTATACTATCCCTAAATAGGGACGGTATAGCCGCAAACGGTCATTTCATATTTTATTTACTAATAAACTCTTGCACCCAGTGCCCGTTGAAATAACCAACACCAATGGTAGTGAAATTCGTGCTCAATATATTCGCACGATGTCCCTCACTATTCATCCAAGCTTGCATCACATCTGCTGGAGTCTTCTGACCCTTGGCAATGTTCTCACCTGCATAACTATAAGAGATACCATATTGTTTCATCATATCAAATGGCGAACCAAATGTTGGTGATTGATGTGCAAAGTAATTATTATTACTCATATCTTTGGCTTTATCTAGCGCCATGTTAGCTAACTTAGCATCGCTGACTAATGGCTTCAATCCGGCTTTACTACGTTCCTTATTCACAAGTTCCACGACCTGAGATGTAACACTCGATTTGTCTACTGTTGCATCAATCGGTGGTGTGTTCGGTTTAGTCACTGGTGTGCTTGGCTTTGTAATAGTCTCTACTTTATCGATCGAAACATTTACCTTACCGCCATTATTGTTAATCCAGTCTTGTAGATAGGTTGTAAGGCTATTAAAGTTACTAAACTTTTGAGTTGTGTTGTTATTGATTGCTTCGGAAGCGGCAGATGCAGACCCTGGTAATGAGATCCCTATTGCAATTGCCCCAGCTACTGTTCCCACCATTATTTTTCTTATCACGGTTGTCTTCATATATATATCGCTCCTTAGAATCCATATTTGTGTTCACTTCATCCGGACTATCTATTTAACTGGTTACAATGTTGTCATCAGCAACAAATTCATTGTAACATGTCATATTTCAATTTAAACCCGCAAATACTGGAAGTCACAACTCATTAAACTTTAAAAACACCAAATAACCTATATAAACACACCCATTTATAAGGTGTGTTTATATAGGTTAAGCAATGTTAATTAAATGACATTTTGTTCAGATGTCTTACTTCTTAGCTGCATATTTACGCATATCAAATGCAACTGCAGCAACGATGATTAGACCTTTGATAATCAACTGCCAATATGGACTAATACCGATAAACGTCAATCCATAGTTAATGATTGTGAAGATCAATACTCCAACTACAACACCTGGAACCGTACCAATTCCGCCTGTTGTCGATACACCACCAACAACACACGCCGCAATGGCATCAAGCTCGTACATGTTTCCGTAACTGTTCGTAGCTCCACCCGTTCTTGCTGCCTCTAGCACACCAGCTAGACCATAAAGGGAACCAGCAATTGCATAGATGATAATCAAATATTTAGCTACATTTATTCCGGATACTTTGGCCGCTTGAATGTTACCACCAATAGCATACATATTCTTACCAAGCTTTGTTTTGTTGAAGACAACCCATACGATGAATGATACAAATATTGCAATAAGTACAATATAGGGCAAGGAATATTCACCGCTACCGATTGCTCCTGTACCTAAATTCTTAAAATCATCACGAAGTCCACCAATTGGTTGAGAGTTATTTGGTGCCATATCGAAATATAATGAGTTTACACCAAAAACTGCTACCATCGTTCCTAATGTTGCGATAAATGGTGGTACACTTAACTTAGCAACGATAATTCCATTGACAAGTCCACAGAGTAGACCGACAAATACAGCAAGTGCAATCGGGATAATATAATTTAATTGCGGAAGATCAGGGAAGAATCGAGCGGCATACTCTGCCTTCTGTAACATGGATGCTGCTATAACTGCAGTTAATCCTACGACACGACCAGCGGATAGATCCGTTCCTGCTGTGATAAGTACAAATGCGACCCCAAGTGCGATAATCGTTCTTGTGGATGACTGAATTAAAATATCGCGTAATGAGCTAAAAGAAAGGAATGCTGGATTGTAAGCTGTAATTGCAGCAATTAATACCACCAAGACAAGATAGATTGCATAGTGGGAAGCAAAGTTTTGTAGTTTTTTAGTATTCATTTATTATCCTCCTTCGTTGATGCCTTCATTAATGCTGAGCGGCTAATGTCATGATTTGTTCTTGTGTAGCCACATTACCCTCTACGATTCCTGTGAGACGACCTTCAGACATTACCATAATTCGATCGGACATCCCAAGGAGTTCAGGCATCTCAGAAGAGATCATAATGATGCTTTTCCCTTGTTTCGCCAAGTCAGCGATAATGGTATAAATTTCGTATTTTGCCCCTACATCAATTCCACGTGTTGGTTCATCTAACAATAGAATCTCTGGATTTGTAAGCAACCATCTAGCTAATAATACTTTTTGTTGATTACCACCGGATAGATTCATAATCAACGTTTTGGTTGTTGGTGTCTTCGTACGTAGTTTATAGATCATATCGTCAACTTCTTGTTTCTTACGCTTCTTATCGAGTAAGAAATAAGGCTTTTCGTAACGATCCATATTAGCTATGGCACCATTCTCATGCACTGATAATACAGGGAAGATACCTGATACGCGTCTTTCTTCCGTTAGAAGTGCCATACCTAATCTTTTAGCATCTTCTGCTGATCTTATTTTGACTTCTTTGCCATTAATTGAAATACTTCCTGATGCAAGTTCTCTTAGACCAAATAAAGCTTCAATAAGTTCGGTTCTTTGCGCTCCAACCAATCCACCAATACCTAAAATTTCACCCTTACGTAGTTCAAAGGATACATCCTTAAATGATCTAGGTTGGGTGGAAGTTAAGGCATTTGCCTTCAAAATAACATCTCCCGGTACATTATCCCGTTCCGGGAAACGATTCGTAAGATCACGTCCAACCATCTTCGAAATAATGGAATCCGTAGTTAAATCACTTGCTAGCCACGTACCGATCTTCTTCCCATCTCGCATGATCGTAACATCGTCGGAGATGCGTAGAATCTCTTCCATTTTGTGAGATATATAAATAATGGCTACTCCTCTAGACTTCAAATCACGGATAATACGGAATAAGTGTTCTACTTCAACGCCTGTCAGTGAAGAAGTGGGTTCATCCATCACGATGATCCTAGAATGAAAGGAGACAGCTTTCGCGATTTCGATAGATTGGATTTTGGAAACAGATAACTTCCCAACAATCATGTCTGGCTTCAAATCAATGTCTAAATCAGCAAACAACTCTTCGGTATCCTTATACATCTTCTTATGGTCAATAAACTGAATTGGACCATACCCCATAGTTGGGAATCGGCCTAACCAGATATTCTCCATAACGTTGCGGTGGGGTACTGGATGAAGCTCCTGATGAATCATTGAAATACCTTGATTTAAGGCATCCTTGGAATTGTTTATCTCAACTGGAATGCCATCCAATATAATTTGACCAGCATCTGGCCCGTAAATTCCATAAAGACATTTCATAAGTGTTGATTTCCCAGCACCATTCTCTCCCATGAGAGCATGTACTGTACCAGGACGCACTTGAAAACTAACACCATCTAATGCTTTTACGCCAGGAAATTCCTTTGTAATTTCAATCATTTCTAGCAAAAATTCATGGTCAGCCATGGTTTTCCGCCTCCTCCTACGTGACTCATATGTTGCCTATAATTGGCACTCTATCTCCTCGAACCTCACTATGAACAATGAAAGAGGAGCGAGATGATCGCTTTACACCCGCTCCTCAATAGTTACAATCTTATTTTGCTTCGTTGATATTCTCTTTTGTAATCTTTTTGTACTTAATCCATACAAATTGATTATCAGTAATCTCAAACCCAGCATTTTCACTCGTTGGTGTCTCGCCATTTGCTAATAGTGTCGCTAGAACTACAGATGCTTTACCTTGGTTGTTAGCATCATTTAGTACAGTTCCTAGCATAGTTCCTTCTTCTAGAGCTTCAATCGCAGCAGCTGTAGCATCTACACCAACAACCGGCATGAATTTGTCACCTTTAAAATAACCATTCGCTTTTAATGCTTCGATCGCACCTAAAGCCATATCATCATTATTGCCAAGAACAGCTTCAATTTTGTCACCATGTGCACCTAGGAATGCAGCCATTTTTTCTTGACCTTTAACGCGGTCCCACATACCTGTGTCTTCTGCTACTTTCTCCACTTTGATTCCAGCTGCTTCAATAGCCTCGATAGAGTACTTTGTTCTTAATTCTGCATCTTGGTGTCCAGGCTCACCTTTGAGCATGACATATTGCAGAACACCATCTTTGTTCTTATCTGCATCTGGATTAGCTTTCCAATAGTCAGCAATTAATTGACCTGACATGGTACCAGACTCTTCTGCTTTAGCACCAACATAATATACTTTATCCCATTTTTTCATATCATCAGGAAGTGGTTCACGATTAAGGAATACAACAGGAATGTCTGCTGCCTTCGCTTTATCAATAATAACACCAGCTGCTGTACGGTCTACTGGGTTAATTAAAAGCGCATTCATTTTCTTTGTTACGAACAAATCCACTTTATCATTCTGAGTCGGTTGAGAGTTCTGACTATCTACGATATCCACTTTCGCTTTTCCTTCAGCATTCGTTTTAATTGAATTACGAACACCCGTCATGAAAGTATCGTCGAATTTATAAATCGCTACCCCGATTTGAGGCTCTTTCCCTCCGTCTGCCGAGTTCGAGCATCCTGCCAACATCGATCCTAGCAATGCACCTGCGAGTAGAACTGGTGTAATCTTTTTCATGTTTTTCTTCATTTACAATAGACCTCCCATATATTTATATTTAACATTAAGCATCCTATTGGATAAATCTTATTATCCGTGATTCGCTTCATAAACCAAATATAAAATTCTAATGTCTTATATAAAAATTCTAATGACTTGTTCGTTACCTAACAAATGGAAACAACTGTTTTTGGTTTTCTGGCCATAACATATTGTCAAGATCAATCAATTTCGAACCAGTATCCACTCGTTCTGGCACATGAATCCCTTCAAGTACTTCAACAGCATGCTTCACAGCTAAATATCCATTGCTATAAGGATTCTGAATCACCGTTCCTTGAACGATACCTTCTTGAAGCATTTCCATGACTTCTGGAGGACTATCGAAAGTAACTATTTTCACCTTTCCACCAAGTCCAAGCCTAGATACTTCTTGCGAGACACCAATCCCTGCAATTTCATTCAATGCGATTATTCCTTTGATATGAGGATATTTCCGAATCATTTCATTGGTTAGATTTGCCGCTAGTTGTACATTGGAACCACAATAGACGGTATCTACTACTTCTACCTTTGGAAATCTTGCTATGTAATCCAACATACCAGATGCTCTCTCATCTGCGTTTCGTGCACCTTTAACAAAACTAACTAATCCGATCTGACCTTCCCCATGCATCAATTCAATTAATCTCTCTGCAGCCTTCTGACCGGCTTCATAATTGTTGGTTCCAATGTACGTCTTCACCCGCGCTGAGGCTACTTCCGTATCCATCGACAGCACTGGAATCTTATGAAATCCAGCACGATCTGTGACTTGTGCGAGCTTCATATAATCACCTGCTGACAATATAATCGCATCGGTCTTCTTCAGAATAGCCCCATTCACTAACCTAATCTGTTCCTCTATATCATCTTCACTGTCCGGACCAAGAAATGTTAATTCCACGTTGTACTCTTTGGCAGCGATCTCTGCGCCCATCTTAACGGTGTTCCAAAAAGCACCGCTATCCATCTTAACGATCATGCTCACCTTGTAAGATTTATCTGTCTTGTGTAACTGTGAGGACGTATCTGAACAAGAGACTAGTAATAACATTATAAATATAATGATCAACATGAACTTCTTTAGGGTCTTGGTCATACGTCTCCCTCCATATTTACAACATGATGATCATTTCTAACAACAGGTAAAGTAATGAACACCGTTGTACCTTCTTCTAATTCACTCATAAAGGTCAGACCATATGCCTCACCATAATAGAGTTGGATTCGTTCATGTACATTCTTGACACCTACACCTGATCCCGATGTGTTTTTCACGCTACCAGTTAACAGTTGACTCATTACTTCTTCGCTCATGCCCAGACCATTATCTGTAACCGAGATGACGACGCTATCTCCTTCAACTTTGACAGCGATAGCGATACTTCCTTCATCTGGCATGAGTTCAATGCCATGATAGATAGCATTCTCTACAATGGGTTGTATAATAAGCTTCAGCGTAATACAGGATAAAGCCTCATCTTGTACATCCATCGTGTAATTGAATTTGCTCTTATATCGAATCTTTTGAATAATTAAATAGTGACGTACGTGTTCTAATTCCTCCCCAAGTGTAATCATATTCATCCCTTTACTAAGACTAATACGAAATAACTTGGATAATGAAGTAATGGCTGTCACCACTTCTTCTTTTTCCCCGCGTTCTACCAGTCTTATTACAGAATTTAACGTATTATATAAGAAATGTGGGTTGATCTGTGCTTGAAGAACATCTAGTTCACTCTTTCGTTTGGCTTCTTGCTCTACAATAATCTGACTCATGAGTTGACGAGTCTGATGTAGCATTAGGTTGAATCGTTTGGAGAGTTGTACTACTTCATAGGCACCTTTCACATCAATAGGTGTATTGAAGTCACCTTGACCAACTTGTTTAACCGCCTTCTCTAGCCTACGAATAGGCTGTGATATTTTGGCAGATACATAGATAGAGATCAGAAGGACTACCGTAATGACTACAACGAGAAACCAAGTAAGAAACACTTGAAGATCTCTCTTTGTCGTTACGATTTCATTAGGATAAGCGACACCTACGATTTTCCAACCAATAGGTTTTACTGTACGAATGGTGATATACCTTTCATCTTTGGTAGAGTAATCGATATAGCTTCCAAAGGCATAGTCAAAAACAGGTTCAATATTCTCATATTTAAGACCTGCATAAATGAGTTGCTGTTGTGGATGATAAATGATGTTTCCTGCATCATCAATAATATAGGCATAGCCCTTTTTTCCAAGACTGACTTTACTACTCAATTCATCAATCGTTCTAAAGTTAACGTCTACTAAAAGAATGCCTTTTTTTAAGACACCGTCCTGTTTGTAAGTGATCATTCGACTTAGAGAGACCACCCATTTATATTGTCCTTTATATAAATTTTGGATATGAGGTTGCGAAAAGGATACCGTTTGAGGTTGTTTCAGAGCGGTTTGATACCAGCTTTGCTCCTTTAATTGCGTATTGCGTCGCATCGTTTCATCTGGAACATCTAGCACCATCTGACCATCTGGTGTAAATAGAGCCAGCGAGACCAAGTCCTCCCGCGTATGAAGAAGCGTTGTCAGTTGTTCTTTTAATAATGAATCCGAGATGTTACCTGTCTGTCCGATCTGTTGCTCGACCACTTCATAAATATCCTGCATACCTTTGACATATAGCTCTAAATGAGAATTTACTTGATCAATAATTTGTTGGATATTCAGATAGGCGTTATCTTCCGCAGACTTTACGAACTTGTTATAGAGTAATAAGCTGACCAATAACACCACGACAACCGTAATCATTGTAAATGAAATCGTAATAATTACCTGAATACTTCTTACATTAAAAGAAAGCGGGACTTTGGGGCTTCTGGAACGTTTAAATAACTTACGGTTTCCCGTTTGGATTCTCACTCAGATTGGCTCCTCCCGTATTATTCCTATAGTCTTTTGGTGATATCCCGAATCTCTTACGGAAACAAAAGCTGAAATAATTAGGGTCGGTAAATCCTACTTTGTCTGCCACTTCAAAAGACTTCAAATCCGTTGAACTCAAATAATCTTTCGCTGATTCCATCCGAAGTTGCATGAGGTAGTTGACAAAGGTCATCTTCATTTCTTTCTTGAATACACTACTGAAATACCCCGTACTAATGTGTAAGTGTTTACATACTGTATTTATAGATATGTCACTCTCATGAAAATGAATAGCGATATATGATCTAGCGTTCTCAACTAACTGGTTATAACTAGATTGTCGTCCCTTCGAGATATGATTCATCAGCTTGAGACATACTTGTGTAACCCATAATTTCACTTCGTTTAAATTGTTCAATTTCGTAATCTCACTGAAATACTCCGCTGTACCGAAGGTATCGTCCAATTCCATCCGAAATTCTTTGGCTGTCTTCATAATGGATGTCATAATCTCTAATATATATACCTGACAATCCTTCACACTAAGTTGGATTATTTCTTCACCAGAGAACAAATGATCTACCGTCTCGATCACTTCCACATCTGTTCCTACCTTTAGAGCGCGAATTAAGGTTAGTTGTTTCAACTCATCATAAAGGAGTGGCTCATGCTTGATTCGGTTCGATCTTGATTCCACATCATCAATCCAAATCACACGATTATTGCCAAGCAAAAGTCGATAATCCAACGCCTGCAATGCATCGCGATAAGAATGGTTCACACCTTCTAGTCTGTGCGTTATCGCCCCTGCACCTACGGTTACCGTTAACTTCAGATATTTCTCTACATTTTGTCTGATTTCTTCTAATATCTCTAACATATTCTGAATCATTCTCTCAGAATCCTGATCATCATTCATTAATAGAAGAACCACATCATCATAATGAAGGAATGCCTTACCAACACCATATTTCATACAAATCTCTTCAGCAATATTCAGCACAGCAAATAATTGCAGTTGTCGATTATGTACATCTTTTAAAGATGTTGAAGTGACCATTTGGGAAATGTCAGAAGTATCTTTATCCTGAAGGTTCGCATGAAAATAATCTACCCTTACTATGGAGATCATATATAAGGATGCTCTCAAATTAAGCTCATAGCTAACCATCTTTTCATTAATTTCATGGATTGGAACTCTTCTTGTTAATAAGGAAGATAGAAACTTTCCTCTCATAATAGGTAGACTCTCTCGATAATGTTCACGTAAATTACGCAAATCAGCTTGTTCAGCAGCTTCATTATCTAAATTCATCTTCACTTTTAAAAGTACATCAACAAACTCCTTAGAAGAAAACGGCTTAAGTACATATTCATCAATTTGTAACTTGATTGCTTTCTGTGCATATTCAAACTCATCAAATCCCGTTAATATAATAATCTTGGTGTTCGGAGAATGTTCACGTATCCATTCTGCCAATTCCAGCCCATTCATAAAAGGCATATGTATATCTGTTACTACAACATCTGGTTGATATTTCTCAATTAACTCCGTCGCTTCTCGCCCATTCTCAGCATTATCGACCACTTCAAACCCATAATCATTCCATACTATTTCATCTAATAACCCTTCGCGCACATCTTCTTCATCATCCACTAAAATAAGTCTATACATGATTCTTATACCTCACTTTTATTGTGTAAGCGATACCAAAAATTCTGTCACATCATGATCATACCATGCTTTTCATCCCAGGTTAAAAAAAAGATGGTACCCCTAATCCGACTTGCTGATTAGAGGTACCTTATATGTTCGTTTTACATCAAATGAAATGCCATCCATTCATCATAATTAGCCTATTAAGCTTATAATGGTTTACTGAATTGATAACCTACATTGGTAAAACCGATATGTCTATAGAATGCTCTAGCAGGTGCACGTTCAACACGGTTACCACTTTTCAGAAACAATAGATTGCTGCCCTGCTCTTTGCCCCACTCTTCTGCGCTATGGATCAATCGCTTGCCAAGACCTTGCCTTTGATAATCCTTAGCAACAACTAGTGATGTAATCTGTGTTGTAGGTATAGCACTAGAATACGTTAGAATCTGTCTTAGACTTATTTCACCAACGACTTTTCCGTCCACCTCAGCAACAAGTGTGCAATAAAGTGGGCTCGATTCCATTTCTAACATACGTTCTCTCATCACACTCAATGTTGTTGGGTAGTGCAGTTCTCTCATTAATGCGTTTAGAATTTCTAGGTCATCCCATTGAAACTTTCTGATACATAATGTAGGGGTAGAAATACTACTGTTCATGGTTAAACGCCTCCACTTTCAATAGATTAGCAGCAATAGTTGCTGTCTAACGTGTAATCTGAACATCATTAGTAGTATCAAACGTTACAGCTATTCTTTATCTACGTTTGTTCTCCTATTCCAAAATACTAATATTCCTTGTCCTATATCTTAGGCTTTTGGGAACAATTTCTTGCTGTAATTCTCTACTACCCTAAATCATCCTTTTACTGGAGTGTGCAGAATAAAAGGAGTACTCCCACATCATTTGCACCTCCCTAGAGATCTATCTTCTCTATTTTCATGGATTTACAAATATAATGCAAGAGCACTCTATCATTTTTCAACAATTTTATGCAATTAATTTGATTTATTTGTTACATTTTCATAAAAGACTTGTCATATTTACAAAGAAACAGGAGTATGACCTTCTTCAATCTAGCTTATACGAACCTGTATTGGGCCTCAATGAGTCCGTTATATATTCCTTTTCTCTGAATTAGTTCAGCGTGACTTCCTTCTTCTTTAATTTCCCCATGATCTAACACCACAATTTTATCGGCATGTCGAATGGTAGATAATCTGTGTGCAACGATAAAAGATGTTCGACCTTGAAGTAATACTTTTAAGGCTTCTTGAATCTTGAGCTCGGTTTCCGTATCTATACTAGCCGTTGCTTCATCCAAGATCAACACACGTGGATTGGCAAGTAACGCCCTTGCAAATGAAAGTAATTGACGCTGTCCCATGGACAATGCATTTCCACGCTCTTCTACTTCCGTGTCATAGCCTCGTGGTAGATTCGTAATAAATTCATGCGCATTTACTGCTTTTGCTGCTGCTTCAATATCTTCATCATTAGCATCCAATCGGCCAAATTTTATGTTATCGCGAATGGTGCCAGAGAAAATGAAGGTGTCTTGCAGTACAATACCAATCTGACTACGAAGACTTTCTACTTGTACATCGCGTATATCATAACCATCTATCGTAATCTTACCCGATGTGATGTCATAGAAACGACTTAATAGATTGATAATCGTACTTTTCCCTGATCCGGTATGTCCCACAAGTGCGATCGTCTGTCCAGCTTCAACATCTAAATCTATCCCTTTTAAAGCTTGACGGCCTTTCTCATACTCAAAGACAATATTATCTAAGCGAATGTCACCCTTAATCTGTGGTAAAGGGATTGCATTAATCTTATCATCAATACTAGGCTTCTCATCCATGAACTCAAATATTCGCTCTGAGGATGCCATGGCTACTAACAACTGATTATACATCATGCCAAGACGATTAATCGGCTCCCAGAAGTTACCTACATAACTGGAGAAAGCGACAAGTAGACCAATGGTTAGTTCCCCTGATTGGATCAAATAAGCCCCTAACCAAAATAGAATTAACGTACCGAAACCACCTGTAATTTCAATGAGCGGTCCAAATCCTTGGTTCATTGTGGTTGCCTTATCCCATGATTTCTTAGCATCTTTGTTCATTACTTCGAAGAACTCCATGTTCTCTTTCTCTTGTGTGTAAGCTTGAGTCACACGAATACCCTGGATAGACTCATTCAAATGCGCATTGATCCGAGAACCCTTCATTCGAACTTCTTGCCAAGCTAACCGGATTTTCTTTCGAAGCTTCGTGGAAATAAAGAACATAATGGGCACCGTAACAATCACGGCTAGACCCAGTTTTACATTAATGATCAACAGTATAACGACAATCCCTATCAATTGAACGAAATCAATCATGAGGTTGACGACACCGTTGGTGAACAATTCTTGCAAGGAGTTCACGTCATTCGTGACTCTGACTAACACGGACCCTGCAGGTCGCTTATCAAAGAAATTAAATGACAGCTTTTGAATATGTTTGAATAAATCAGCTCGAAGGTCAAATATGACCCTTTGCCCAATGATGTTCATATATTTAATACGGTATGCAGATGCAACCCATTGCACGATATACAATACAAATATCGAGGCTGCGATCATATAGAGTAATTTGAGGCTTGGTTGCTCTGGGAAGATCGCCTTATCAATCGCCATACTCGTTAAAAAAGGGACGGTTAATTTCGTGACGGTACCGAGGATCATCATTAATCCGATCAAAGGTAATAGCTGTTTAGCGTAGGGCTTCATATATGCGAACAGCCTACGAAATTGGCCCCAGTCAAAAGCCTTATCAATCACATCATCATCTTGATATACGAATCTTGCATTTTTTTTATTCTCTATATTCAGTTCCTTGTTGTCCTTATCACGTTGTATGTCATTATTTATACCGATACTCATGATTTCACCTGCTCTTCTGCTTCGCCGGATAACCGGGAGATATGGTCTGCATACTGGATTTGGTAAACATCGCGATAAGGCCCTTCCATCGCAATTAATTGTTCATGTTTGCCTCTCTGTACGACCTTTCCTTCATCTAACACCAGAATTTCATCTGCATGTCGTAAAGAAGAAATACGATGAGCAATAATAAAGGTGGTACGTCCTCTCATCACTTCCTGGAACCCAGATTGAATCTCATGTTCCGTCTCCATATCTACTGCACTTGTCGCATCATCAAGAATAAGTATCTTCGGATTCTTTAATAGTGCACGCGCAATCGCAATTCTTTGTTTCTGTCCACCGGATAGACCCATCCCACGTTCACCCACAAGGGTGTCGTATCCATCAGCCATCTCCATAATGAATTCATGAGCTTTGGCTAATTTGGCTGCACGTATAATTTCTTCCATAGAGACATCGTTCAAACCATATGAAATATTATTCTGGATGCTTGATGAGAACAAGAAGGTCTCTTGAAATACAGAAGCAATCTGACTACGCAAGCTATGAACAGTGATATCACGAATATCTATTCCATCAAGCTTGATGGAACCTTCATTGACATGATAAGCATGCATAAGCAATTGAATGATGGTAGATTTACCTGAACCAGTGCCACCTAGGAATCCAATAACTGATCCGGAAGGTACATCAAAGCTCACATCCTTGATCGCTGCCATCTTATTACCATACGCAAATGTGACCTGATCAAAGATAACATGCCCTTTTACATCTTCTGCATGTAGTTCCACTGCATCTTCACGGTCTTGAACGTCAATAGGATGATGAAGTAGTTCTAATACCCGCTCACCAGAAGCCTCCGATTGGGTGTAGTTATTAATTAAGAACCCTATATTCCACATAGGTCCAATTATGTACCAGATCAGACTGAAAAATGCTACTAATTCCCCTATGGATAACGTGCCTTTAATTACAAAGGTTCCCCCGACAGTTAAGAGTAGAACGACTGAAATGGATGCTAAGAACTCCATAAATGGGAAGAAACGACTCCAAAGTGTTGCTGTGAATATTTGATTCGTCTTATATCTTTCATTACGAACAGAGAATTTCTCAACCTCATGAGGTTCACGAGCAAAGGATTTAACCGTTCTAACGCCTGTGATATTCTCTTGTACGGAAGTGGTTAAAGAACTTAGTGCTAATCGCATTTCTTGAAAAGCAGGATGGATCTTCCCTTCAAATCGTAACGCCACAGCCATTAAGAATGGAACACTTATCATCGTAACTAACGTTAATTGCCAATTAATGGAGAACATTAAAAATGATCCGAATAATACCATTAACACTGTGTTCATGATTTGTACCAAACCGAATCCAATGAAATTTCGAATGGCTTCCAAGTCACCTGTCAGACGAGACATGAGATCTCCTGTCTTCGCAGTATCATAATAACGAAAAGATAAAAATTGCAACTTCTCGTAACAAGCATTCCGTAATCGATACGCCAAATGATTACCTAATCTACCACCTAATGTACCGCTAATAAATTGCATTACGGCTTTGATGATAACGACAACAATCACCGTAATGGCAAGCATAGGAACTTTGTCGTATTGTCCTGGAATAATAGCTTCATCAATAAGTTTCTTAAGTAACATGGGTGTTACCAACCCTAAGGCGGTTGCGATGGCTAGCGTTAAGAAGGATAAATACAAGAACTTTCGTTTATCCCAAAAGAAGCTCTGCAGTTGCCTGAGTATATTCATATTTCTTCTCCTCTGGATGCATGTGATCCATATCAATTTTGTTTTTTTTGTGAATATCAATGAAGTTTACCACCCTATTTGAAAGGGAGCAAAGTGCGTAACTCATCATATTAAGCCTAGTTCTTTAAGCAATCGCCAACTGGTTCATACAACCATAATTATCTTATCAATTGTTGCTATTTACTCGATATCCCTAGCTTAATGTACATAAAGAAAAGAAAGCCTATAAAAGCGCTTCCTCACTTTAGCAAATCCCTCTAATTTATTGAATTACTTGCTCAAAAAGAGTTAGTTCATCTGCTAATTTCTTCCATTCATCTGGATGATCCGATGTTTGTAACGACTGTTCTAAGGCATTGTAACCTTCCATTAATTGTTCTTGCAGTTTAACCTTGTGGCGTTCAATACCATTTTGGAATTCTTCCCCATACCATTGCGTTAAATGCGGTTGTTGTGCGTTAACGGCATCAGATATCATGTCTTTTAACATCGATTCAACAGCTTGTCGTAATTGTTCACGACCTTTTCCTTCAAAGAATACTTTAGGACTTCTGAAATAAGACCAATATCCCGCCCAATCCAAGGATTGAACGAAGCGACTTAGACGAAGATCAGGCACATTCCAATCTTCATTCTCTTTAAAAGGAACGAGTATAAACCCATCGTTCACATCATGAATCTGATCTTTGATACGAACCGCCACTTCTTCAATTGTAGACTTCGCCTTTTGCTCAAGTCTTAACGTCGTTGCCCATATTTCTTGATCTATCTCACGCAATAATGATTCTTCTAGTTCGCGACCACAATCCACATAGATCTCCTTGAGAGAACGTAACCCATCTCTTAATATCGTTGGATGAAACGACTCCTGAAAGAATGTTCCAAGGCGATAATAAATGCGTTGACGAACATGGAACAATAATTCTATGGTCTCTTGTTCAATGATGCGATGTGCAGATTCAATATCCATGAAATCAATCAATAGTGTTGTAGCTACCTTATACATATTGGATAGCTTCTGTCTTTGATTCTCTCTCGTTGTTTCATCTTGTCTAGAGATTCGATCCCATTCTTCAGCACGCTTACGTGCATGTGTGATCTCTTGTTTGGCCGCTTGAATAGATAATCCTGGCAACTCTTTGCCGGCGAAATCATCAAGTGCTGTCTCAAATATCGTGAATCTAGATTCTAACAACAAGGACTCATCTTTATTACGCTTGCCTTTCAATGCATTCATACTGGATAAAGCATAAATGTGAGGTGAACCAATGCCATTACTTCGTAGATTAGTATGCACATGGTCTACCACTTGCTTCAGTTCATCACTGGATGTGGCTAAGTCCGATGCATTAATAATAAAGAACATTTTATCAAGGGCAAAGCTATCTTTTACTCTTCCCAATTGAGAGAGGAACTGTCGATCTCCTTTGGAGAATGCATGGTTATAATAGGTTACGAACACGATGGCATCCGCATATTTCATATACTGGAAAGTCACACCTGTATGACGTGCGTGCAGAGAATCGGCGCCTGGTGTATCTACGAGAATAATGCCTTGCTCTGTCAGATCACAACTGTAAAATAAATCGATTCGATCGACATAACAGGATTTACTCTCATCTGCTACATAGGAACGGTATTCTTGAAAATCGACCTGTTGCTCAGTGCCCAGAAGAGTCTCTGCCTTACTCCATCCTGCATAGGCAGCCTTTAAGAAGCCGAAATATGGTAAGCCTGCAGGATGAATACCTTCTGAACTTAACTGCGCAACTTTATCGGTCCATTCCTTAGGATGTGGAACACCTAGGTGGAGCATATTAAATGATATCTTTAGATCCTCCATGAACGTGTCATACGATTTCATGATTACTTTGGCGCTACCGTGTGTGTAGTCATCCTGTGGCGCAAGGATGCGATTGATCGCCGCGGTGGTAGGATGCGGCGATACGGGTAGGACATCTTCGCCTAGCAACGCATTGGCGAAGGAGGATTTACCCGCGCTGAAAGCTCCGAACAGCGCGAGTGTGAACGTGCCACCTTCAAGTGCGGTGGCGCGTTCACGGATAGCCCGCGATGCGGATGCCATCGCCGGGTACTGCCCTAGCTTGGCAGATGCGGCATGAAGCTGTGCCGCCGCATCCGCCAAGCGCTGGCGGCGCCCTCCGGTGGCGCCGCGCCGCAGTTGTCCCCCGCCTGCGCTATGCGGCGGGGCAAGTGCAGTTGCGGGCGCAGCGCGAAGCGCGCCCGCGGCCGTGGCCGTGGCCACCCCCGCTTCGGCGGGTGGCCGGAGGGGCATCACCACCGGCAGGATGCCGGGGGTGATGCCCTGCCGTGGCGGCAGCAGCTCCGCTAGAGCTGCTGCGCGCACTGCTTCCTCCCGCTGCAATGCTGCATAGCGGGAGCCTGCGGCCGACTGCTGTTGCAAGTCGGCCATGCGTTGATTGTGGTGCTCTAGATCGCGAGCACCACGCTCTTGCAATTGCAGTAGGAGTTCTTCCGCGAACTCCATCATACTTCTTCTATATAAGCTCTTGATATGTTCAGCTATACTACGGCAATAGTTCAGGACATATTCTCCCGAGAGAATCGCATCACTCTGCAGACCCTGTACAATCACAGACACATCTATTGTAGGAATCGCTCGATCTAATCCTTTCTGCGATTCTTCTGTCCACAAATGATGTCGTTCACCCCATGTGGTTAACATTTGACGAACATGCCACTCTACTTGTGAAGCGACTTGTTCTTGTAGCTTCGTAAGGAACTCCTGTTGTCTATGTTCTTGTTCCACTCGTGTCTTATTCGTCGATAACCATAATCCTTTCTTAAAACCAGGCTTACGGCTCTCCAAGAATAACGCTGCCAAATCTCTAATTTCAGCAGGCATGAGATTCGAATTATCCAACAACTTATTTAACTCCAAGCGAAGGACTTCCCTTTCTTGTTGTGGAAGTTCAACGATTCTGTTGCCTTCTAGTTCCAATAGGCTTAACTGTTCCTCAATCTGTTTCAGAGCTTCTTCTCCACCCATTTCTTCAAGAAGTTCTTCCTTCTTCGTAGATAGGGATTCCTTGAATTGCTCCAAATGATTTTCCGCAATATGATGAACTGAACATGAAATGCTATGACTTAATAGATCTTCCTTCTGTTCAATCAATTCAGATATTAATGACTTCAATCGATCATACTGATTATATGGATGCTGCATATCTTTTAATGAGTTATATAGAATCCCCTCATAATTGACTTGCCAGCGTTGAAATGCGGTAACAACTTCCTCATGATACATAGTAAATGGTAATTCCTGCTCCTTATGCTTATCAATCTGATTCACAATCAAATACAAAGGTTTTCCCCAATCGGATAAGTTTTTAGCGAACATCAAGTTATTCTCAGATTGAACATGGTTGTAATCCATCACATATAGAACCACATCTGCCAAGTGAAGTGCTGAATGTGTTGCCTTCTTATGTCCGTCATCTGTAGAATCCACGCCTGGCGTATCCATTAGAACACCTTCTGTCCCTAACAGCGGTATTTGCTCCCATACTTCAATAGAAGAATACTCGCCACCATTCTTGCAGTAATCATCTAATTGGGAGACCGAGACTTCCATTGGACTAATCCCCTGTATGTCTGCATCTGTACCTTGTGTAGCTACAGGATATATAAGAGCATGGGGCACACCTTGACGAATGGTGACCACATTTGCACTTGTTGGAACAGGACCGGAAGGCAACACCTTCATTCCACACAACGAATTGATTAGACTTGATTTCCCAGCAGAGAAATGACCACACACAGCAATCGTTAGTTCTCCTGAATCCTTCTTCCTCATTAAATCGTTTAGATGATGACTAGATTTAGAGTCTCCCCAAGCAATCAACTTGCTATTTAAATTGTCCACATTGATGTTGTCTTTCTTCATGTTGCTCTGCGTCACTACCCCCATAAATGAATTCTCTCCCTTGTGATCATACTTGTCATCTGATATGTACCCAACATTCTTATATCCAATACCTGTGATTATTATCATATAAATAAGATCATTCTATCATTTTGAAGCCATGAAGGGTATCCTTCAAACGATGCTGATTATGAAAATATAAAATAAAAAAGAAATAAAATCGAAGACAATTCTTCGATTTTATTTCTTTTTAGATGTAACCATGAAGCCTATATCTTAACCTACTTAGACAGATACACTCACAAGGTCAGGAAATAAAATTTCAAATACTGAACCATGTTGTAGAATCGTCACACCACGCGATTTATCTTTCATTACAACGACTTCTGGTTTTACGGACATACGCTCAATGTAGAGTTCTGGAACTTCTGCTGAATGGCTAACAGTAATGCCATCCAACTCTTTCTCTTCATTATCTTCAAATTCACTGTCTACAATATTCTCGAAAATATCAGAAAATTGTTCAAAATTGTTTGTATATACGGAAATACACTTCATCTAATATCCCATCCTTCTCCAGCTCTAATATTCACTATCCACTATTCTCTTTATCTTTCCTTGTTTTCGTCAACTTCATACGTTTTTTGCCTTCACGACATACATCGAGTAATGGACAGACGGGACACTGTGGGCTTTGAGCCTTACAATGGTATCGTCCAAAGAAGATAATCCGATGATGATTCACAGTCCACTCATCTTTGGGAATCTTCTTCATCAGCTTCTTTTCCACCTCAAGCACCGTATCATTCCAACCTGCTAATCCTAGACGTTTAGATACACGCTCAACATGGGTGTCCACGGCTATCGCTGGAATCCCAAATGCATTGGACATGACAACGTTAGCTGTCTTTCGTCCAACCCCTGGAAGCAACACCAATTGTTCATAAGTTCTAGGGACATCTCCATCATATTCATCGATCACCATACGACATAATTGTTGGATATGCTTGGCCTTATTACGATAAAGCCCAATTCTACGAATATCCTGTTCCAATTCTTCTATCGGAACATCAATATAATCTCGGGGTGATCTGTATTTGAGAAAGAGATCCTTCGTCACTTTATTCACGGTCTCATCCGTACATTGCGCAGATAATAGCACAGCAATGGTTAATTCAAATGCATTGCTATGGATCAATTCACAGTAAGCATTAGGGAACATATCCGCCATCGTATCCAATATATGTCGCACGCTCGAAGCTACCATAATGAATACCTCCTGACAAAAAAAACCGTCTTGATCCAGGAAGCACATCCCGTATCAAGACGGTGTAATTCATGACTTATGAACATAGAATTATTGTTTCTGTATTTCCACAACGATATCATTATTAAAATACAGTACAATAATATCACTTTCTTTTAAAGATTGCACGGGTATTGTGGTGTCACTTTGGTGAATATACGCGTTTGGTGATAAAATAAATCGATTATTATCTGAAACATATTGACGTTTCACATAAATTTCTTGTGATCCACTTGTATGCTTCCAGAACTCATGCTTCGATGAGGTTAGCACCTTGATGATGGATGTTCCATCCACATCTTTACGAATTTCAACTCGATCTGTAGCAATTAATCCATTTAAGTTCGTACTTATGTTGCTTCCACGAACTATTTTTAATGCACCATCGACCTTTACTACTTCTGTGGTCCCATTATAAGTTTTTACGCCTACACTAGAAGTTGATGCATCTACCGTAAGCACTTGACCTATTGTCATCTTCGTCAGCTGCACAGATATCGGTGTATTTCCTCGATATACTACATTTACAACTTGTCCAGGTTGAATATCAGAACCTTTTATAATCTGACCACTCTCATTCTTCACCGTGGCTTGATCTAAATAAATATGGCTTAAAGCTATTCCGAATTTCGTTGTAACCCACTTATTACCTGAATCCACCGTTGCCACTTCGTATTGAGCCGTTGATGGAAGAAGAATTTTAGACACCACTTCTTGATTATCCGCAAGTAAGATGGATACCTCGCTACCAATCTTCACATCTGACATCGTTAGATTCCCTTTACCATTCATCTCAATGAAAGGTATTTGATAAGCAAATGTTTTACTTTGACCATCAATTCCTTGGATCGTAATCTTTCTAGCCATGGTGTCCACTGCAGTTACAATTCCATCATATTTATATACGATTTCTATAGATAGAACTCGTCCATTAATATAACTTATATTTACTTTACGACCTTCGGATAATAGCGGCTCAATTCCAGCTAATGTAGGACTAATCGTATTATAACTAACCTTCGTTTTGTCATCTAAAGAATATACAAATCTTTTATGATTGGCATCTTCTATCGTCAACCATCTTTCCTTATCTTTGTTTCGATAATCTACAACAGTAACCCCTTGCTTCTGTTCCACATTTCTACTCAAAACAGCGATTTTAGTTATAACTTCCTTCGCATCCAATGTCAATTCAATCTTATCCCCATCTTTAGGACCTGCGATCAAGTCACTTAGAACAGGCTTGTCTAATCCATTGATCAGGATTTCGACCTTAGAAGATAATAACTTCACATCTAGGTTCCCGTCTGGTTTGGTAAATGTGATGGTTCCGTTGGAACCTACCTCATACAGTGTTCCCGTTACCTTACGTTCAACAGCTTGTGTTACTACAATGGACACCAGATTATTGTTCTTAATTTCATAGTTAATCTGGGAACCTTTCATTAATTCCATGGGTGTAAGGAATTGTCCCTGATAATTAATGGAGGGAACACTCTCCCATTTATACGTTTCCATTGTACCTACTGAGTTCTTTATGATAACGGTCTTATTATTTACATCCATATTCTCTAATGTTCCGGAGTCTTTCTTATTCACAATACCTGTCTTCACTTGAACAATAATTATATTCTTACTCGAAGAGAAATTCTCACGCTTAATAATAATTTGACTACCAGGTGTTATGTCTTTGGCTTCGATCTTCTTCCCATTCACATCAAGGAAGGTTGTATTGGCTTGATATTGATAAGATTCAAATCCAGTATTGGATGATGTCCCAAGAGAATTACCTGGGAATAGACGCTCAAATGTCGTCTCGATAGTCTCCAATTGCTCTTTCGGGTCAATGATTTCTACATATGAGGAACTTCCATTATTATCCACGATCATTACTTTAGAATACAACTTTATATCAGATAATGACATTTTAGCTTCTGATGTCTTGGTATAATAGCTGGTTGTTGGAGTAATTGGAAAATTGCGTATACTACCATTCACAGATAAGCTAATCGAATTATTCGAAATCGCTGTCACAATGCCTTCTGTAGCATTTGCGTACTTCGTATCTGTGTGGTCTTGACCTCGGCTAAAGAATGTCGCTAATTGTGCTCTAGTGACCGAACCCAATGGATCAAATCGATTACCTTCAACACCATTCGTTATTCCTAGTTGAATCGCAGCATTAACAAAACCTAATTTGGACTTAGATATTCTACTGTTATCTACGAATGAAGTTGCTTTTGAGGATAGAGCTATCGCTTCACTTTCTTTTCCAATAGCACGTATCAACAGTTCTGTAATCCATTCTCGACTAGCTTTCTTCGAACCCCAAGCTGCTTTTGTTGTCGCATCATCTGCTTCAACCTTTTTATCTAACAATTTATGCTGAAAAGCCAACGCAAGATATGGTTTATAGTAATTATTCACCGTAAAGTTAGATGGAAATACAATGGATGCATCGTTATTTAGTTGATCCTCTATATTCATAAAACGGATCGCCATCGTTATCGCTTCTTGCTGTGTAACACTATCATTAGGTCTGAATAAACCCTTATCCCCTAGAATGATCTTCAGAGATGCAAGCTTATTAATATGCTTGTCGGCCCAATATCCACTCTTCACATCACTAAATAATCCTGCATAAGACATAGCATTGTTCGCAGTTACATTTGTTGTAGCATCTGCAAATACAGCCGTCCCTGGACTTAAAGCTACCAAGCTTGCAAGAACAGCCGATACTACCTTTTTGGAATGAATTGAATGGTTACGCTTAGACTTCATGTTTGTTCCCCTCTCTTATGAGCACAGATCGAACTGCTGTAATAACAGATAATATTCGTTGTTTATGCTTCAATTCCTGCTTTTCCTACTTTTTCTCTATTTTTTCATCATTGGATGTTCAAGATCAACATGTCCCATGAGCGACTCGATTTGCTCGCCATTCACTAGTAGTTCTATCGCTTTAACTTCATCGAATTGGAACATGGTTTTCTGAAGTGCTTCTATGGCGAACATTTCACCACTAGATCCAAGACGTGCTTCATCTGGGAGATTAATATCTATCGTTACTTCACCATCTTTAAATTTCAAAGAGAGTAATTCCATTCCATTCCATAATGAGATGAACTTGGCGTCATCATTTTTTTGTAAAGCCTTAAAAGCGGCCTCATATTTTTCCGAGTCATTCTTAAACGAGATCTCTGTTTTGTTCTCAACCACTTCCAATGCCTCTGGATCAGTGAAATATACCTTAATGGTCTCTTTCTTTGATGGATCGACAGGTGCTTTATCTTCAACTTCAATCGTATTTCCTCCACCTGATGTATTCGTCGTTGGAATTTCTATCTCTGGTTGTGTTTCATTTGGTTGCGCCGTAGGCTTATCCCCACAGCCAGTTCCAAGCACTACAACTAAGGCTAGAAGCCCCGTACTCCACCATTTTCTGCTCATAATCTCTCCCCCTAAAAGTTTTGTTGTATATACTTCTTGATTAATCTTCTACAAAACTCACTTCGAAAGCGTTACTTAAGTTTTGTTGTATATTACTTCACACCCAAATATTCCTTGATGCCATTCACAATTCCTTGTGCAACACGATTCTGTAAATCTTCCGTGAATAATTTAGATTCATCTGATTTGTTACTTAAATATCCCGCCTCTAGTAATACCGCTGCCATCTTCGTTTCACGAATGACATGGAAGTTACCATAACGTACACCACGATCTTTCAATCCTGTTGCGGGTACTAAATACTTATGCATTATTTTTGCAAATGCAAGACTACTATCATTCTTGTAATAGGTCTCCGTGCCTGTTGCAGCAGCTGATGTCGAACTATTCGCGTGTATGGACACGAATACTGATGCATTTAGATCATTAGCAATTTTAACGCGTTGCTTTAAGTCAAGGAATGTATCATTTCTACGAGTCA
This sequence comes from Paenibacillus sp. CMAA1364, assembly GCF_054373195.1. Taxonomy (NCBI): domain Bacteria; kingdom Bacillati; phylum Bacillota; class Bacilli; order Caryophanales; family Paenibacillaceae; genus Paenibacillus; species Paenibacillus sp. CMAA1364. The sequence continues at coordinate 134,168 of NZ_JBITNB010000001.1, forward strand.
ATACGACTTCTAATTCAGGTTCATTCTTTAATAACTTCTCCGTTTTTAGAGCCACTGCAAGATTGAAATCTTTCTCTTTCTTACCTGGTTCTTTTTTTCCAATCGCTCCTGATGCCCCAGGGTCATGAGCGCCGTGTCCAGCATCAATGACTACAATCTTCTTGCCATTACCTACATTGGGATAGTTAGTATCGGGCATAGATGCATCCAATTCAATGACAAACATATTATTCTCGGTATATGCGCTATACTTCGGCATATAATTCATATCCATGACAACTCTTACTGTCGCAGGTGAGTTGTTAAACAATGAATATCTGACTTGAGATATTGCTGGAGAACCTAGCACATAGAAGCTACCATTTAAGTTTTTATCCAATGGTTGTGATATCTGATATGTATCAGAGAACTGAGCATAAGGCATATCGATTACTATACGATCTGGTGCAGATAGTATAGATACCTTTGGTTGTGTATTACCCGTTATACCAATCATTAAACGGTTCTCAGTAAAATTCATACTTTTAATTGTCGCCAAGACTGGACTCGATGGTTTATCGTTATCATCTGGATCAGTAACAGATTCCTCTTGATCTGTTTCATCTGGCCCCTTATCTGGTGATAATAAGTATACGGTTTTAGTTTTGTTGTTCCAGTCTACCAATAATCCCATTTCTTCACCTACAAAACGAAGTGGCACCATAACGGTATCATTTTTCAATATGGGAGCTATTGATAAAGTCGCCTTTTTACTATCTACATACGCAGTTTTTTGATTTACGACCAATTTAATAACGGACTGTTTATTCTTTATAGTTACCGTGCGCTCTTTTTGTTGCCACAAGACTTCGAATCCTAGGTTTTCTGAGACGACACGAATAGGAATCATTATATTATTATTAATGTTCTCCATCTTAACATTTGTTGCAAATTCAAGTTCCTTACCGTTCAAATATACATTTGAATGTCCTGAAGCCGCTTGTCCCTTGTTTGGAAATGCCATAACAAAGATGATAATAAACAATAGAAAGCTTAATTTCTTCATCATTCACCCTACCATTCTTTAAATTTTTTAAAATTTGTTATTCTTATCCACTGAATCCATGCACACTCCCTCTCCTTGGACAACTATTAGACGTTTTTAAACTACAAAGGTTGCGAATATCTTCCTTTTTCCTCATTAAAAAAACCTGATAGCAGAATCACCATCAGGTTTCGTATCCATATTTACATAAAAGTACCAACCTATTCTCTTACACTACTTCTTATCTAACCATTGGGTGTTCTAACTCAACATGACCCATAAGACTCTCTACAGACTGACCATCTACTAGAAGATCAATACTCTTAACTTCACTAAATTGAAACCATGTGTTACGGAGTGCCGTTAATGCGAAATCCTCTCCACCTGCACCTAATCTTGCAGCATCTGGGAGATGAATATCCACTGTGATCTGTCCATCTTTAAATGTGATTGTCTTCATTTCTACACCACCCCACAATGGAATCAGCTCTGAATTCCCACTGAACTGCAATGTCCTAAACGCAGCTATATACTTCTCAACATCATTAGAGAATGTGATCGCTAGTTCAACTTTTACCAGTTTTTCAGCTTGTGGATCTGTGAAGTAACTGGAAATTAATTGTTTCATCATTGTGTCTTTTTCGACCTCGGTCGATTTCGAAGGCGTAACCGTTTCTTTTTTATCATCCACTTGCGCATCTTTAATCGATGGAACGGATGCTGTCGTCGCTTCAGGAGTTACTGTCTTGGGTTCTTGATCAACCACAATCACGTCCTCCCTAGTAACAACTTTGGTTACTGGCTTCTGCCCACATGCTGTTACAGTCAGAACAATGAATACAGATAATATTAGGATACATTTCAATTTATTATTCAATATGAGCACATCCCCCAAGAGAAATCAATTCGATCCTACGTTAAGGTAATCTTTAATACCATTTACAATCGCCTGAGCTACTCGATTCTGCAAGTCTTCCGTAAATAATACAGCTTCATCCGCTTTATTACTAAGGAATCCAATTTCTAAAAGCGTTGCAGGCATTGTCGTTTCTCTAATGACATGGAAGTTATCATCCTTCACGCCACGATCCTTCAACCCCGTTGCTTCTATTAAATAATGATGAATATGCTTTGCAAGTTCTTTGCTGTCTTTACGCTTATAATAGTAAGATTCTGTTCCATTGGGACTTGAAGATGGATTACTATTGCCGTGTATGGAGACAAATACATCAGCAGATAATTGATTGGCAAGTTGAGCACGTTGAGACAAGGATACATCCACATCCGTCTCACGCGTCATGACAACATCCAAATTCGATTCTTTCAAAAGAAGTTGTTGTACTTTTAGAGCAATCGACAACGTGAATTTCTTCTCTTGAACACCAGTTATACTCGTAGATCCGGGTGCTGAGCCACCATGTCCTGCATCAATGACCACAACCTTACGACCTGAATCGATAACAGGGATGTCTACATTCCCGATTGGATCTTCCGGAACATTCAGATCCAAAATAAATATATTAGAAACTAGTTCTTCTTTCATTTGGAAGTTCTGTTCACGATCTAGTTCAATTACAACACGAAGCACTTTTTCCTTCTCCGTGTGAATCGAATATCTTACATCTTTCACATTAGGATATATACTCAAATCTAGCTTGTTTAATTCTCCTTGCAATGAAGGCCTCAACGTATGAATCGTCGCAAATGTATCTGCAAATATCGTGTTAGGAAAGTCAACTACAATACGATCTGGATTCGATAGTCTAAATGTATTTGCCTTAGTCGTACCATCCATGGATACAACTAATTGGTTATTCACAAATTCTATTCTATTTACCTTTACGTTCGCATTGACAGTAGGATCAACGACAGGATTAGTGATCGTTGGTTCTTGCTTATTAGGATTTGTTAGAATAGGTAAATCGACCTTCTCGTCCCCGCTTGCTTGTCCATTATCAGTGGAAGAAGATGTATTGCTTGTTAAATAAACCGTCTTATCCAATGCATCCCAGCTTACTAGCAATCCCATCTGCTCACTTACGAAACGAATGGGAACGATAACTGAACTATTAAATAGTTGTGGTGCAGTTCGCAGATTAATTTTCTTCCCGTCAATGATGACTTCATCTTTGTTCACGGTCAGGGTGATCACTTTTGAATTTTGTTGAATTTTCACTTTTTTATCCGTTGGATTCCAGTCGACTTTAAATTTAAGATTCTCGACAACGACTCGAATCGGAATCATCACGTTGTCGTTAACAATCTGGACTTGAACATTATCCGGCATGGTAATTTCTTGACCATCCAGAATGATCTTAGAAGGAGATGGAGCCGCTTGACTATTCGTTGGATAAACGACCAAAAACAGCACACATAACAACAGTAGAAAACTAAATTTCTTCATTTTTCACCTCAGTTGTAATATTTCAAATATGTTGTTGCTTAACAAACCCTATTCGTCATCATTTTTTGCAATATTAACAATATTCTAGCTAATGTTCGGAATTCCTGCTTTTTCTCATCATTTTCTTAGGAAACTAGCTTTAACCCAATGGCTGAGCACACAATCATCGATATACATACCATTCGTTTCCAATCCCTTGATTCTCCATATAACAACATACCTAATATGGCACCACCCGATGCCCCAATACCTGTCCAAATCGCATAGGATGTTCCCATCGGTAATGTCTTCATAGCTAGAGCAAGTAATAAGAAACTCGCACCGAACCCTCCGAATAATATAATCATAGTCTGCCAACGTCTGTCTCGATGCCATTTAGCAATCATAGCCACACCTAACATCTCAAACATCCCCGCACAAATCAAAGAAATCCAAGCCATTACGTATTCGCCTCCTTCTCACTCTTCTCTTCAGTCACTAATTTGAGACCCAATACACCTGCCAGTAATAAGACGATAAGCAGTATAGTCATAAGCTTGATAGGTTCCCCGAAAAGGACAACATCGGCTAGAACCGTACCAGCTGTACCCATCCCAACAAAGACGGCATAGACCGTTCCAATGGGAAGCTTTCTTCCAGCCATAATCAATACATAGAAGCTGACAACGATCGCTATCAGAGTACCCGTCCATGTCCAAACATCATTCGCATGCTTCAACCCAATAACCCACATCACTTCAAAAAAAGCTGCAATGATGACCTTCAACCATTCCCGATTCATGTATCGCACCCCTTATCCTTATTTAGTTACAAAAAAACAAAAAGAACCCAGGAGATCACTGTTCACTCAACAGTATCTCCCAGGCTTTTATCCTTCCGTGGCATAGCAACGCTATGAGTTCTCTCTCGGACCAGACCAACAACGATCGTTGCGGAACCCTAGAGAACATATTTTATGAAATTAGACTACTGCCGCGTTATCTCTATTCTGCTCAAATGCCGTAATGGCATCTTCATGTTGCAGTGTTAGACCGATATCATCCAGACCTTGAAGTAAGAATTGACGACGGTGTTCATCAATCTGGAAATCGATGTGCAGACCATAATCATCCGTTAGCGTCTGGTTCTCTAGATCAACATGCAGTTGATAACCGTCATTCGCAGCCGTTCTTTTAAATATATCATCTACCTGCTCTTCTGAAAGCTTGATCGGTAAGATACTGTTCTTGAAACAGTTATTATAGAAGATATCTGCAAAAGAAGGTGCAATAACGCATTTGAAGCCATAATCTAGAATCGCCCAAGGCGCATGCTCACGTGATGACCCACAACCAAAGTTCGCTCTAGAAACAAGAACGGACGCTCCTTGGTAGCGAGGCTTATTCAGATCGAAACTCTCGATAATGTTACCTTGTTGGTCGAAACGCCATTCATAGAACAGAAATTGACCAAATCCAGTACGCTCGATTCTTTTTAGAAATTGTTTAGGTATAATAGCATCTGTATCTACGTTAACTCGATCTACGGGTCCTACAATTCCTGTTAATTTAGTAAATGCATCCATATTGTTAGCTCCTCTCTTCTCTTTCTTAGTTCGCTATTTCCGTCTTGAAGTTCCACTCACGGATATCTGTGAATCTACCTTTAACCGCAGCCGCTGCTGCCATAGCAGGAGATACAAGATGTGTACGTCCTCCACGTCCTTGACGACCTTCGAAGTTACGATTCGATGTAGATGCACAACGTTGTCCAGGCTCAAGAACATCTGGATTCATGGCTAGACACATACTGCATCCTGCGTCACGCCATTCAAAGCCTGCGTCAGTGAATATTTTATCAAGTCCTTCTTGCTCCGCTTGAATCTTGACTCTACCTGATCCAGGTACGACGATAGCCGTTACTCTACCAGCCACACTATAGCCTTTGGCTACAGCTGCCGCCGCGCGTAAATCTTCAATACGACCATTTGTACAAGATCCAATAAAGACATAATCAATCTCAATATCCGTCATTGGCGTTCCTGGTTTAAGATCCATATATTCGAGTGCATCTTCTGCAGCTTTACGTTCATTCTCCGTTGGTAGTTCGGATGGCACAGGAACCTTAGATGTAATATCTGTTCCCATTCCTGGACTTGTACCCCAAGTCACTTGAGGAATTAATGAATCGACATCGAATTCCAATATCGTATCGAATTCAGCACCATCATCCGTACACAATTGCTTCCAATCTTCAACAGCCTTGTCGAAGTCAGCCCCTTGTGGTACATGTTCACGACCACGTAGATAGTCAAATGTTGTCTGGTCTGGTGCGATCATTCCTGCTCTCGCTCCACCTTCAATAGACATATTACAGATGGTCATACGCTCTTCCATCGTTAACGACACGATAGAGTCACCCGTGTATTCAATAACATATCCCGTTGCGAAATCTGTACCATACTTAGCAATTACGCCTAGAATCATATCTTTAGCGGTAACACCTAGATTACGTTTACCTATAAAACGGATCTCCATTGTTCTAGCTTTGGATTGTTGTAAACATTGCGTAGCTAATACATGTTCAACTTCACTTGTACCAATACCGAATGCTAATGCACCGAAAGCACCGTGAGTTGAAGTATGACTATCCCCACATACGATCGTCTTCCCTGGATTCGTAAGACCAAGTTCAGGCCCCATAACGTGAACTACCCCTTGTTCAATACTATCAAGGTCATATAATTTCACACCGAAATCACGACAGTTCTGTGACAACGTATCAATTTGTTGCTTAGAGATTGGATCTTTAATGTTGAATCGATCTTTTGTTGGTACGTTATGATCCATCGTTGCGAAAGTTCGCTCTGGACGACGTACTTGGCGCCCGCTTAAACGAAGACCTTCAAAAGCCTGCGGAGAAGTCACTTCATGAACAAGATGCAAATCGATATAGATGATACTCGGCTTGCCTTCTTCTTGATGAATGACGTGATTATCCCAAATTTTCTCAAACATTGTCTTTTTACTCATCATATTCACCCCATCTTTAATTCGAACTTTGGAAGATCTGCTTCAATATGAAGCGTCTCTTGATTAATTACAATATTATCACCAAAACACTCATTGTTCCAAGATATAATATCTATTAACTTTATAGGATTTAACTATAACAGGTTTGAATTCAGGTCATTATGAGTAGTCAAACACAAAAAAGGTCAGTTTATGTTTCACTCTGACCCTAACGTTCTGATACATTATCATTCCACGCATGTCAGAATTAGAATGATACTTTTCTCGTTATTCATTTAATAATCCGGAGTTTTTGTTCGTTGAAATCGTTCATCACTTTCGACTGATTGAGTATGATACTATGATCACATATCGCTTCAACATCATTTCGATCATGTGTGACTATAATACAAGTCATATTAGCTTTTTTTAGAATGACCCGAAGTTCCTCCCGAATCAACTCTTTTAAATCCGTATCTAGGTTGCTGAATGGTTCATCCATTAACAACACTTTCGGTTTAGGTGCAAGTGCTCTAGCAAGAGCAACCCTTTGCTGCTGCCCACCACTTAATTCATGTGGATATCTTTTTACATAACTCTCTAGTTGGACAAGATCTAGCATCTCATCTACACGTCGCTTACGATCCTTTCGAGGCATGCGGGATAATCCAAATAAAATATTATCTTTCACCGTCATATGAGGGAAAAGAGCATAGTCTTGAAAAACCATTCCCACTCCTCTTTCCTCAGGATGAATAAATACACCTTCATTTACAACGGTGTCACCGGCAATTTTAATGGTACCTTTTTGCGGCATCTCTAATCCTGATATTAAGCGAAGTAATGTACTTTTCCCACTTCCACTTTCCCCTAATATACCCATAATCTCTAGCTTTTCCATTGAAAATGAAAAATCATTAATCACTGGTTTGTCTTTCCGTGAAAATGAAAAAGTGAGGCCTTCAATTTCGATAATACTCATGGTTTCACCCTCTTACCTATCATTTGAAGAATGATGACTGATATCATGCTAATTGCAATAATTAAAAGAGAAGATATAGATGCTTCATATATTTGCTCATCGTATGCATATTGATAAGTCTTTGTTGCTAGCGTTTCAAAATTAAAAGGTCTTAACAACAATGCCAAGGGTAATTCCTTACAAATTTCAACAAACGTTAAAATAAATCCACTAAATATAGCCCCTTTAATTAATGGAAAATCAACTTTAAAAAAGGTTCTTGTTACACCTAGTCCGAGTAGTCTTGATGCTTCCGTATACTTCGTTCCCACTTTTTCAAATCCCACTTCAATCGCATTAAATCCGGTAGCCATAAAACGAATTGAATACCCAACGATTAACATGACTAAAGATAAACTTAATATGAGAGGTGCTTCACCAAGTCCCATATTAGAATATACCGGAGCGAGCCATTTATCCAGCAAGATAAACATCGCTAGTACACCAATGGCAATAATCGGCCCTGGAACAGAATAACCTGTAGTGACACTTTTCGATAATATGAATGAAAACATAGAATGAGATCTACAAACATTGGCAACAACAACAGAAAGCGTGATGATGATCAATGTAGATATAGCTGCAACATATACGGTTTGATAAAGAAGCGTGAAAAATGAAGTGTCCCAAACTTTATGAAACGTCATTCTTGCCCAAGCGATCAACTGAATAACTGGAATGAGAAATCCAATTAGAAATACGACTCCGCATAACATAAATGCGCCTATCCCAGCCATTCCTTTCAACTTAACAGGTACTAGAGGCCTTGATTTAGTATTGATATGATAACGTCTCCGCTGCCTAAGCAGTCTTTCTATAAAGAACATTCCAACGATAATAACCATAAGCCAAGCAGCAAGTCTCATAGCTGAATTCACATCATACATCCCGAACCACGTTTGAAAAATAGCCGTTGAAATGGTATGAATGCCAAGATAGCTTGTAACACCATAGTCACTTAGCACTTCGTAAATGACCAAAATGGCACCTCCAACAATAGCAGGTCTAGAAAGTGGAAGGACCACTTTAGTAAATATTGCTAACGGATTTCTTCCCAATAATCTTGCATTTTCAATATAAGAAGTACTCTGATTTTCTAAAAAGGATCTAGTGATAATGTATACATATGGAAAAAGGAACATGGTAAAGACGAAGATGGCTCCACGTAATGATGAAACGGATAACAGCTCCGAATCGATCCGATAATTATAATGATTTCGAAAAGTCGTTTGAATGATTCCGGTGTAGCCTAGCATCGTTCGATAGGTATATGCTCCAATATATGGTGGAATCGAAAGAGGCAAAATTAACCCCCAACGGAAAAATCTTTTCAACGGAAAATCATAAGCTGCAACCAGCCATGCCAGTGTTACACCTAAAAAGGCAGTTAGAGCACCCGTTACAACTACAATTATGATCGTATTTGCAACATAATTCTTCAATAAATACTGGCGAATATGAAACCAGTTTTCATTGGGTTCTTGAAATATAGAAGAGAAGATAAATAGGATAGGCAGTAGAATTACTACTGCCCCAATGATACTAATCATCCACCAACCGTTAAACTCTTTTTTTATGCTACGTTTCATCAGTTCTAATCTCATATTATTTCCAACTTGTTTTATTGAAGATTTCAATTGCCTTTTTATTATGCTCCCCTAAAGTATCAAAGTTAAGTTGTTGGATTTTGAAGTCTCCCCAGCTCTTTAGCAACGCTGGTTTTTCTGCATTAGGGTTTACTGGAAACTCATAATTATTTGCTGACAAGATCTCTTGAGCTTCAACAGATGTCATAAACTCAATTAGTTGAATCGCATTTTCCTTATTCTTACTATGTTTCGTTAAGCCAATTCCACTAATATTAACATGAGTACCATTCGTTTCTTGGTTCGGGAAGAAGACTCCGATTTGATCAGCAACTTTTACTTCTTCAGGATCTTCAGAATTTGCAAGCAGACCTACATAATAGGTATTCATAATGGCAATATCTCCAGTGCCTGCAGCAATTGCATGCGCTTGGTCCCGGTCACCGCCATCTGGCTGGCGGGCAAAATTATTAACGATTCCTTGAGACCATTGTTCAGCTTGTTCTTCTCCATTCAACTCAATAAAGGAAGCAAGTAATGATTGGTTATATAAACTTGTTGAAGAACGGACTAACAACTTCCCTTTCCATTTGTCACTTGTTAAATCCTCATAAGTAGACAATTCCTCAGGTGAAACTCTGTCTTTTGAATAGGCAATTATGCGTGCTCTTGTTGCCAACCCAATCCAGTTATTATCAACATCACGAAGGTGTTCAGGTACATTTTCATTAATGATATCCGAAGTAACTGTTTGGAGTATTTCATTTTTCTTAGCGTTAGCAAGGATTCCACCGTCTACTGTAACGAATAAATCAGCTGCAGTACTTTCTCCTTCACGCTTTAATCTCTCGATAAGCTCTTCAGCTTTACCTTTTACAACATTCACTTTAATGCCTGTTTCTTCTGTGAATTTTTTATAAAGCTCATCATCAACTTCATAGTTTCTTCCAGTGAAAATATTTACTTCTTGATTTTTAGTTGTTTCAGGTTTTGAAGCTACTTTCTCCACTTCTGTTTCACTTTGAGTTGTTCCGCACCCGGCTAGAACAATCATCAGCAATGTACTAGTCAATAAAGGTTTGATTAATTTAGTTAAATTCATAATTTGTATCCGCCTATTCTTATTATATTTCAATTGGATGATATTGATAATCGTTATCAAATGATGCTTTTTTTATTTTACATAGCATCCTGCCTAATGTCAACACTTAATAGAACTATTTAAAATAATGCATTCTCTTCTTAACAGACGCTCTTAGTAAAAATATGTCTCTTATGATAGAATTAGATTTCAAATAAACCCACATTGAAGGAGGGTTTCCTATGGAACTAAGACAATTACATTATGCCATACAAATTGCTGCCGAACGAAATTTCTCACGGGCGGCAGAGAAATTACATATTGCTCAACCTTCCCTTAGTCAACAGTTATCCAAGCTAGAGAAGGAAATTGGTGTGCTTCTGTTTCAGCGTAATACGAGTAGTGTTGAGCTTACTCATGCTGGAGAAAAATTTATAGAACAAGCGCAGAAGATCATCGATGCAGTTGAGTTATTACGTCAGGAAATGTCAGACATTTCACAACTTCGTGGAGGTAAAGTCGTTGTGGGAAGCATGCCAATTACGGGGTCTCACTTACTTCCTTATGTGTTACCAAGCTTCAATATAGACTTTCCCGAGATTGAAATCAGTCTACTTGAAGACTCATCGATGAATTTAGAGAAACTGACTGCGGCGGGCAGAACAGATCTAAGCTTGCTCTCCTTACCTTTAGTAGAACCATCACTTGCTTATGAAATTATAGGGGAAGAATTAATTGATCTTGCCGTTCCCCCACAACATCCTCTTGCGATAAGAGCCCAAGATAACCATTCACCCGTACCCGTTCAATTAGAAGAACTACGTGATGAGCCATTCATTGTTCTTAAGAAAGGTCAGGGATTCCGTACAATGACCTTTGATCTGTGTCAACAAGCTGGGTTTGTCCCTCGAGTTGTGTTTGAGAGTAGTAACATGGAGACCATTCAATCCCTAGTAGCCGCAGGTATGGGTGTCACACTTGTCCCGAGATATATCGCACGCGCACCTAGGTCTGAATTCGTTCCGATTTATTTACCATTAGCTGAGCCCATTCCTTATCGAACGCTTGTTGTTGCCTATCGCAAAGGTCGTTATCTGTCTAAGGCAGCTGAAGCTTTTATTGCAACATTTAAAAAGTCGATGCAGAATTTACAGTAGTCTGCCATGTTAAATCTTTTGCAAAGCCATGTCTTCCATGGTATTCTATTTGAAAATAAACATTCTAAAATACATATAAACGTGTCGACGGGCCTCCATAAGTGAAGTAATTTCATGTAATCAGAGAGTAAATTCCTTGGCTGAAAGAATTTACCTTGAATCCTTATGATCCTACCCCTGAGCGGTCTGCCGAAATGGTAGGACAGTCCCTACTGTTACTAGGTAATCAAGTTGGATGAAATTTTCATCAATAAAGGTGGTACCGCGGAAGCTATAACTTTCGTCCTTTGCTCGTCAAGGATGAAGGTTTTTTTGTTATACAATGATTGGTAGAATTAGTATCTATAAAGGAAGTGAATGTTGTGTCATCCCGTATCGTCGTCAAAATTGGAAGTAGCTCTCTTACTTCTGAAGAAGGTGCACTCAATCGAGAAGCCATTCAATTCTTTGCAGGGGAAATGGCCTCCTTACGCGCAATGGGTCACGAAGTCTTATTGGTCACATCAGGTGCAGTAGCCGCAGGCTTCCGTGAGATTGGCTATTCCTCTCGTCCACGTCTATTGCATGAGAAACAAGCAGCAGCCGCGGTAGGCCAAGCATTACTCATGCAAGCTTATCAACAAGCTTTTGGGTCATACGGCATTGTTACCGCTCAATTGCTTCTTACACGAACAGATTTCTGTAGTCGCAAACGAATGAATAATGCTGGCATGACCGTGGATGAATTATTGAAACAAGGCGTCATCCCAATCTTCAACGAGAATGATACCGTCTCTGTAGATGAACTGAAATTTGGAGATAACGATACATTGTCTGCCCTTGTCGCTAATTTAGTAAAGGCCCAACATCTATTCATTCTGACAGACATGGACGGTTTGTATTCGGGCGATCCACGAATCAATCCAGATGCAACAAGGTTCGATCGTATTGGAGAAATTACGGATGAAATATATAGTTATGCAGGTGGTGCTGGCTCAGCACTAGGTACAGGTGGTATGCGTTCCAAAGTCGATGCTGCCAAGATCGCAACTAGAGGGGGTGTTCCTGTCTTTGTTGGCAAGGCGACCACGGAGGGCGATCTACAACGAGTAGTTACAGGCGGAGGACAAGGAACATACTTCGACACAGCGCTATCTTCCCTCTCCATGAAAAAACAATGGCTAGGATTCATGTCCACCCCACTTGGTTCGATCACTGTAGATGAAGGTGCAGAGAAAGCACTTACGCATGGAGGACATAGTCTACTCCCAGTCGGTGTCAAGCTCGTAAAGGGTCATTTCCACGCTGGAGATGTCGTTGAAGTGCTTAATATGGGAGCTGGTGTTATTGGGAGAGGTATCGTCAATTATGATGACGAACAACTAAGAAAAATCCATGGTATGTCTAGTTCAGAAGTATATCAGGTTTTAAGTAATATTCACCGCCTAGAAGTGATCCATCGAGATGAATGGATTACTTTGAAATAAGAGGTTACGGATTATCCTTCCGATCGCTGTTGCCCCCAAATTGTCAGAACATATTGGTATAACGATACAATTTGGGGGCAAAGGCGAACGCTCCGCTTCTTCAGGACAATTCCGTACCCTCTATACAACTTAAAGTGTTTATACCCATTCGAGGAGGTTATCCCATGAACAGTAATGAAGTAATCACAAAAGCGACCCTAGCTAAAACAGCATCCACTGTACTTAATCGGTTGACTACAGAACAGAAGAATGAAGCATTACGACTTATGGCACAAGCGCTTATACAAGAGCAAGATATCATCCTTCAGGCGAACAAAGAGGATCTAGAACGAGGACGCCAACAAGGTACACCCGCTTCTCTTCTTGATCGCTTAGCGCTCAATCCAGAACGAATTCATGCTATGGCTGAAGGACTAGAACAGATTATTGATCTTCCCGATCCCATTGGAGATGTACTAGAAGCTATCGATCGTCCAAATGGGTTAATGATCGATAAAGTCCGTGTACCCCTAGGTGTTATAGGAATTATCTATGAAGCACGTCCGAACGTTACCGTGGATGCTGCAGGTCTTTGTCTAAAGACTGGAAATGCCGTTGTTCTTCGTGGTGGTTCATCTGCTATCTCATCCAACCGTCAAATTATTGAAGTATTACATCGCGCATTAGCCAACTCCGCTATTCCTGTGGATGCTCTACAGATCATAGAAGATCCTAATCGTAGCTCCGTAGATGAAATGTTGAAACTCAAAGGTTTATTAGATGTCCTCATACCTCGTGGTGGCAGATCACTCATCCAGAATGTCGTGGAGAATGCTTCTGTTCCCGTCATTGAGACGGGTGCTGGTGTATGCCATACGTATATCGATGCATCTGCAGATCCGGATATGGCTACGAATATCAGTATAAATGCCAAAGTACAACGTCCTTCGGTGTGTAACGCCATGGAAACACTAATCCTTCATAAGGATTATGCAGCCAACCATCTTGTCCCCCTCGCAGAACAGTTAAAAGATGCTCATGTGGATATCCGTGGTTGTGAGCAGACGGTCGCTCTAGTTCCATGGTCTACTCAAGCAACAGAAGAAGACTATTCTACAGAATATAATGACTATATCCTGAATGTACGAATCGTTGACACGATGCAAGAGGCATTAGATCATATTGCAACACATGGTACGCAACATTCGGAATGTATTGTAACGGAAGACAAAGAACATGCTGCAACCTTCATTCAAGAGGTCGATGCCGCAGCTGTCTACCATAATGCTTCCACTCGCTTTACTGATGGATTCGAATTCGGATTCGGAGCGGAGATCGGTATTAGTACTCAGAAATTACACGCACGGGGTCCTATGGGTCTACCTGCTCTCACAACGACGAAATACCGAATCTATGGCAACGGACAAATCCGTAGTTAATGCGGACAAGGAGGATCAATTAATGATCGAACAACATGAAATATTACACAACCATATTACCTTTCATGGGGCGGGCTCAATGTCAGAAGCGATTGTTCGTGGTCTAATTGAACGTTCGGTAGTCTCCCCTGCTAACATTACGATGCTGAATCGCAGTAATGCTGCCCGGCTGGAAGAACTAACTCAACGTTACGGGGTGCTAACCAGTAACGACGAGAATGGGAAGAAGAAGTTCCTTCAAACTTCCTCGGTCATCGTCTTAGCCATGAAGCCAAAAGATGCAGTTGTCGCCATTCAAGAACTAGCACCGCTATTATCCGATGGGCAGATGATTATTTCCGTGATCGCAGGTCTATCCATCGATACCATTCAGCGTTTATTAGGTCGTAATCTACCTGTCGCACGAACGATGCCGAATACTTCCAGTTCTATTGGTCTTGGTGCTACGGGTATTTCATTCTCCAAAGAAATAACAGAGACACAACGTCAGAAAGTCATGACACTATTTCAAGCCATTGGTACGGTAACCGTCATTAATGAGAGCCAAATGGATGTATTGACAGGCATTTCCGGTAGTGGTCCTGCTTATATTTACTATATGATGGAAGCCATGATGGAAGCTGGTATTCGAGGTGGACTTACGCGAGAACAATGTAAAGACTTAACCGTTCAAACGGTACTTGGTGCAGCGAACATGGTACAACAAACAGGTGAAGAACCTAGCGCATTACGGGCTAAAGTCACATCTCCCAATGGTTCCACCCAAGCGGCTATCGAAAGGTTAGATCAAGGGAACTTCTTCGAAGATGTAATCTCCGCTGTCCAGCGCTGCGCAGAACGATCACAAGAAATGGGCGCTGACTTAGAGAAGCAAACATAGTCAATGTAATGACTCGTATCAACAAGAAGCACCCCATCCTTTATCAAACGGGATGGGGTGCTTCTTGTATAGTTATTGCTTTTGTACTATTTTTCGAATTAAGCCAGGGAACCATGCATTTAAATGTGTAAACACAAATCCCGCTTCCTTCCCCTTGGCATTTCTCATGTAGAATGATTGTTTCACACCATAGGGTGATCGATCTGATTTATCCGTATATTGTTCAATCATTGCCGGCTTACCTACTTCTGTCTCCATTAACACGATCATCTCAGCTAAAGATATTTCACCTGTTGAACAAGCATTTAATGGTCCTGTAATCGATTGATCCTTCAGCCAACATAACAATGTTGCAGCTTCATCCGAAGAAATAAAGTTAATCTTTGCATCTATCGAACGAACACCTATTGTTCTTCCTTCCTTGATCCGATCGATATGAAATTCAAGTCTTCTTGTATAATCGTCTTCCCCAACTACGAACGAGAATCTCACACTACATACTGGGAATGTAGCCTGTTGTGCGAATACCGCTTCTGCTAATGCCTTTCCTCTACCATAATCGAAATCTAAGCGGCTCCCCATTTCAATGGGATATGTGTTCGGATTCACATCCGACTCTGTATGTTCAAATGGTCCTTGCTCGTATACAGCCATACTAGAAGTATTGATATATCGTTTCACCTTACCCGCAAATACTTCACAAGCATTCCGTGCATCTTGGGGCGAATAACAGATGTTATCATAAACGACATCCCATTCATTATCTGATGTAGCTGTTAATAAAGAACGATAGTCCTCTCGATCCACAACGAGTCGCTTCACTCGATCTCCAAATGTATCTGAGGTCATCCCTCTTGTAGCAATGGTCACATCCAACCCTTCATCCAACAACAACTCAACCAACCTCTTACCAAAGAATCTTGTTCCACCTAACACTAATGCTCTCTTCATGAAATCTCCTCCTTAGCGATCATTCTACCTACGACCACCGGCTTGATCTGGATTTTGCTTCATTGTCTTATTACCGATTGCCAATCTCAGTCCACCGACAATGAATACCAGCGAAATAATGAATGGTTGGATATAAGCAAGCGATCTAGAATGAAACTGAATTCGAGGATACATTGTCTCCAATACTGGGATAACAAATTGTGTACCTAAATAATACACGCCTAGTAAAAGTAATCCAATACCTATCCATCTACGATAATTACTTAATCCTTCGACAAGCGGTCGGTCAACTAGCGGTTCTTTGCCATAGCGTGAGGCCTGTTGTAATCCATCAAAGAAACTATAGAACCAGATCACTGGTATAAGGAACATGAAGATGGATAGTCTGAGAATATCTAGAATATAGATGGAACCGAGAAACAATACCATCAGCTGTAATCCTCTCTTTTGCAAGCCAAGATACATATGACCAGCACCTGGGAAGGCTGACAACAGCGTTACTAAGATTGTACTCCGTTTACCATCTGTACGTCCTTCTTCAAATTCCTCGAACAACGTCCGATCCACTAAAGTCTCACCTGCTTGCTTCCGGTTAAGTTGTTGTACGGCATCGAACATGCAATATAACCAAATGACAGGAAGGACACCTAGAAACAATAGAAATGCCGTAGAACTAGTGATCCCCGTAACGAACAACATGATCGTCATAAGTCCAAAGAATGCGACCAAAAAAGATAAACCCCGTTGCATTAATCCTAACTGCAGATGACCAAGTCCAGGAACAAACGATAGAAGAATTGTATAAAATCGCTCACTATGCTCACTGTGTATGGGTTGCTCACTGATCAATTGTCCTTGTTCATTGACTGCATGACCTAATTCGTTACGCATTTGAGATGCGGAGCGTGAGGGTGATCTTAGTATGAATATAATTAGATCCAGCATGCTTACACACCAGAAGAATAGCCCACTCACAACGCCAACTACTAAAAATAAATCTTCATTACTTGCGATGAGTAATAAGATACTCATCCCTACACTTCCAAAAAACAATATCGGATATAATAATCCTCTAGCTTTTCTTCCCAAGAAATAATGTCCTAATCCCGGGAACATATTTAATATAAATGCCAAAAATCCATTTCGGTCATTCTTCATATCAACCCATCCTCTCCATTCATTTATCGTTTCAATTGATCAAGCCAAGTGACTGTCATATTCATGATTTGATCACTATAAGATATCGTCTGTTCCTTTTCCATTACATGTAACTCTCCACTTACCAACGTATCGAATACCCCCGTAGATAGGAACAACAAGGTGATACAGGCAGCAACCGTATAATGAAATAATGAATGTTCGAACCAGCGTTGACGGCTCTTCATTCCATGCTCTTCTAATACATAGAGATGAGTAGGGATCTTGTTCATCACATCGTCGCTAAATTGAACTTCATCCAACATCTTAGGCATCCGCAATTCCATGGAAGATAGGAGTTGAATATGTATTTCCATTGCTTCTTCATCCTCTATTAAAAGAGTCTCCCAGATCAGTTCCTGCTTCTGTGTACAATTTTCATTCAAATAATTCAGCGCCAAATTTCGCTTATCATCGATACTCCAATGATTCATTTCCATTCATCCTCCTTCCATTTCTTGCGAATCCAATCTCTTGCTCGGTACAGCTTAGACTCTACTGTCTTTGGCTTCACTTGAAGCTCTTCGGCAATTTGTTCATAACTCTTCTCTTCGAGATAAAAAGCCGTGAGCACCGCTCTATGATTATCTGGTATGGATTGCAACTTACGATTGAAGAACTCGTGTTTTTCTTCACGAATAGTTAATGTTAATGGATCTTCTTCATCTGAAGCAATACATTCCATGTCATCTACTGAATATTGATTATTCTCGTTTCGCCTTGTTTTCTTACGCTTTAAATCAATGGCCTTGTTGATTGCAATTCGAGTAATCCAAGATTTAAACCCTTGCGATCGGTATTGAGAAAGAGATTTATAGATCTGGATAAACGTCTCTTGGGCAACATCTTCCGCATCTTTCGCATCCCGTAATACCGAGTAGGTTGTATAAAATATATGTTTGCTGTACTCATCTACGATGAGTCGAAAAGCATCCGAGTTGCCTTGGAGTATTTCTTCAATCACTTTATCCTCGTCAATTGCTCTCCTCTCCTTCCCTAATCTTAGACGCATATGGTATCTTTACCCCTGCACTTTTTCGAAAATACACTCTCAATATCAAAAAAACTGAACAAGGTCTCCCTCATCCAGTCTTTATCTCAACTTAGAATTACATTGTGACTGCTGTATCTAACGCTACTTCCATCATGTCATTAAATGTCGTCTGACGCTCTTTCGAAGTGGTCTCTTCACCCGTCAACAAATGATCACTAACCGTTAGAATCGTAAGTGCATTCGCACCGAATTTGGCTGCGATGGTATAGATCGCTGACGTTTCCATCTCCACAGCTAGCACACCATGTTGCATAAGCTTGTCTACCACGGAAGAATCCTCACGGTAGAACATATCCGAACTAAATATATTTCCCACATGGAGATTAAGCCCTTTCGCTTCCCCTAATTCAAAGGCTCTCTTCAGCATCTTAAAGTTAGCAATCGGGGAGAAGTCATATCCACCGAAGTGATGATGATTCATACTGGAATCCGTACAGGAAGCTTGAGCAAGAATGACATCACGCACATGAACATCTTTTTGCATAGCACCACAGGTACCCACCCGAATGAGGTTCTTAACCCCATAATCACGTATCAGTTCATTGACATATATACTCGTAGTTGGAATCCCCATGCCCGTTCCTTGGACAGATACACGTTGTCCCTTGTAGGTCCCTGTGAAACCCAACATTCCTCTAACTTCGTTATAACAAGTCACATCTTGCAAATACGTGTCCGCAATAAACTTTGCACGAAGTGGATCTCCTGGTAAAAGAATGGAATCCGCAATGTCACCCGTTTGTGCACCAATATGAATACTCATTCACATATCCCCCTTGATAGATAGTATGGATCATGCTCCATCCATCATATCATAATTCAAATTCACATTTCAGTTGAATGCTCTATGCTTTTAGGAAGCTTCATGAACCTCACGTGTACCCTTAGCATGTGTTGATTTCCGCTCTAATTTTCCTCGTAATGACATTCTATCGAGTAATTCTGGTGCCATAATACCTAGAACAATTAAGAACATGCCGAACCATTGTAATGGTGTAACCAATTCACCGAGGATAAGGACGGATACGACCATCGCCGATGGTAATTCAGCAGCACACAGAATCGTTCCTAAGCTTGCACCAATCTTAGGCATACTAATGGCAAATAACATAAACGGTACCACCACACCAAACACGCCGAGCAGTAATCCATATCTCCAAAGGCTAGTCTCTGTTAATTGAGTTACCAAGTGGATGGGACTAATGGTAAGTGATATCATCAGCAGCGCACCTGTACTAATGAAGAACAATCGTTTCGGTGCTGTTTCTTGTGTAGCCACCCTTGATGTAAGGACCAAGTATAGCGCGAAGAATAAGGCTGCCAGTAGTCCGAACAATACACCCTTAACACTTAATGAAGATAAAGATTGACCAAAGATTGCACCTGCCAACAATGTACCAACAACCAAGAATGCAATAGCAATCAGCTTACTCTTACTTGGCCATTGTCTAGTCAACACACTTTCAATCACAACACCCATCCAAGTGAATTGGAACAGGAATACCACAGCAATGGAAGCTGGTAGTTCAGACACCGTCACAGAATAAGTAATGCCCACCATCGCTGTCATCATACCCGTAATTAGAAGTAGTCCTGCATTCTTCCATGAGATCTTATAATTAAATGAGAATAAGAATATGGCTGCAATAATGACCCAACCAATGAAGTATTGGCTACCCACTAATTCAGAAGAAGTAAAGCCATCGATAAATCCGAGCTTAATCATCGTGGATAATGTGCCATACGAGATCGCACCAATGATCACAAATATTGAATATTTTAACAAGTTCACTCTAAACACTCCTCTTAAAAAAAATAAAGTCGCCACCCGCCCTAAAAAGGACAAGTGACGACTGAAAAAAAGGTTTCCCTTTTAAAAATTTCGTCTCTCAGATATAACTGAGTTTGTGAGTAATCGCTATGCAACCTTAAAAATTATAATAGAATATCTATGTTTTGTCAAACATAATCCTCGAGGTTCGAAACAGAATAATAGCCCATTCAACCCATTCAAGTAGCAGCTTTCTACTCGCACTTGTTTCAGGTTGCTCTCGACGGTGTAAGAATAGTCAAGATAGTAACAACACTTACTCTCTATATAAGAGGGTCGAAGGAGGAAAATAATATGAATGAACCAATGCGTAACGTCGAGGTAGAAAGAACTGAGGTACAGAAGAAAACAAATTCTAGTATGGTGGCATCTACTTTCATAAAATATGCAGCTTACCTACTCATATTCTTTGGCTTCTTATACTTCTTAGTTGTATATGTATTCCCTAAATTTTAAGATAAATAATTAAGATAAACAATTAAGGAGATGTTTCTTATGACCATTGATCCGAGAACAACGGCAGACTTAACCTATGAGCAGTATGACAAGTCCCGTCCTATCCTTCCAGAAATAGACATCCCTGAAAGTGATTTGCGAGATGTGAATACGATTACTGAACAAAGTGTCAGTGATTTCCCTCCAGAAATTGATCTACCTACGGAACCAAGCGAAGATTTCTACGAGGATGAGCTCGAAGATATTCCAGACGCAGATGATATTCACAAAGATAGCCCAGTCGATCCCGTAGCATTACCTATTGAGGTTGGACACGGCACAGACCTAATCAATGGTTATCATAACAATGACCCTGAATATTGAAATTTCATATAGATAACAAGACATCTATCGCCACCTCCTAACCCAGTAACCTAGAGGGCTTAGGAGGTGGCGATTTTGCATTTTATTTCTTTTTGAGGAAAGAGAATATCATGACCTCCAGCATACCACATTATGATTCCATTTCCTTTGCTAAAGCAACAAGCTCGTTCATGGTTTTCCAGTTGCGTATCGTCGAGGGCACCTCTAATTTTTGAAGATAGTTCACGAGCTTGGAATTTCGAATACTTTGATGGAATAATAGATACACTTCTCGACCTTGTATTTGATACTCCTGATGTACATTTTGATATCCCTTAAGTCCGTCAAGAACTTCATCTGAAGGTTGCTCCAGCATTAACGAGACGTATAGACTCTCGCCAACTGCTGTTACTTCAGCTTGTGATATCTGTTGCTCGGTGAACGGACAGTTGGCAACAATACTATTCATCTGCTCGGCCGTTCTTACAATCACACTAACTGATAATCCAAATACCTTTTTAATCGAATGTTCAATTTTCTCGCGTAACGCATCTTCTTCCTCGCTTGATTCAAAAAGAATATTACCACTTTGAATGTAGGTTTGTACTCGACATAACCCCATTTCCTCACACATATGCCTCAAGTGAGCCATTTTGATTATATTCTTCCCACCGACATTAATACCTCTTAAAAATGCTACATAGATCGTCAACGCTCTCACCTACTCTTTCTTTAATGGGTTCTCTCATTAGGATACAATTCTTGCAGAAATTGAACCGATTGTCTAATTAACTCTTTTAATATCATTACGTTGATATCAGCTACCTTATTGATATACACGCAAGCTTTTCCTGCCGTATGTTTCCCGAACTGCTGTAATAATTCATCACGTTTGGAGTCGCCTGTTGCAAAGTATAGACTAATCTTAGCCTTCCGTGGTGAGTATCCAACGAGCGCTGCATCCCCTTCATGACCCGAATCATATTTATAATGATAAGCCCCAAATCCAATGATGCTAGGTCCCCACATTTTTGCTTGAAATCCCGTTGTCTCCGTGAAAATATCTAATAATCGATAAGCATCTTCACGTTTCTTATGATTATCGATGCTCTCAATATATTCAATAACATTGTTATCATTTTCTTTTGTTTTTAATTCATACATATTGGGATTCCCCACCTATTTCTAATTTGGGCCATATTTCTATCCAATTCTTCTCAATCACTCTAGTCTTATAAAAAGAATCATCCTTAAACAGTGGACTTTTTCTCACTCTAAGTTCAAATAAATCCTCTAGACCATAGGGACAAATTACTGAAATACTATTGTCATTTTCCATTCTAAACCCTACTGCGGTAGCTGTCTCTGGCCAATAACTCATAGCATCTTCAACAGATTGGTAAGGCTTAACTCCATTACGAATATGCATCCTCGCTTGATTCTTAACTGACCATATTAATCTACCTGTAACAAGGTTTAATATTCGTTCATATTCCTTATCTATTTCTTCATCTAATTGATTAGGATTGTAATAAATGATATCAATATCATTTAAAGGTGTTCTGGTTGAATAACCATGTAGGGTATCCCAAATATAGTTACGGACATAACCAGCAGCAACATACCCATCAGGGAGATGTAAAGCTCTGATCACTTTTAGATCTTTCATGATTTCTTCATTATTACTAATTAACGTTATCAAGGTATTCGTATAATTGGACAGCAATATCAATCCTTTGTGTTCATTTAATTGTTCCCCATATTTTAACATAGAGTTATCAGATATTGAAAGAATCACATTGTCCTCACCAACCAAAAAACGCCCCAAGCCATAATCAAGCTTGGGACATTCTCTTCATAACCTATAAACTTAACTTCTCCCACCATTACGGAACTTCTGCGTGTACGCTTTGGCATCTTGGACGTTCTTGACGCGATTGCGACTCCATTCCAGCAAGATACGATCAATATAACGGAAATGAACTTTACCTGCGAATACAGCTTCTTTTAACGCCATTAGAATGAGCTCATCTGGATACTTATCTTGGTCAAGCCATCCCGATATCGTCTCACATTCCATGGGTGATAATGGGCGTCCAAATTCCTTCTCGAAGATCGTGAACATATTACGCTCACCTTCAGGTTCTGATGTGTCTATCAAGGCCTCTTCACGCTGTGCTGCAGCTAGCTTAGCCTTATTCTTTGCATCATTTGCCATACAGATACTTAATTTGTCAAACAAGCCAGATACGTTATACCGTTCGTATTGTATGCCACTGTCTTCATCGATGTCTTCATCGATGCTAAGGAAGCCATTCTTCATCAAGTTCTGCAAAGTCTGCGAAATCGATAGCGTAGATTCTTCAGTTAGCTCTTGTATATCTTCTAAAGTAGGGAATTCCTTCTGCTCCACTTGCTTAAATGTCAACAGGTGCATTAATAATAAGAGTTCATTGTCATTTAATTTCAATCTACGGTAGTAGCGGAATAGAGCATAAGGGAGTACAGCTACACCCGCTCCCATGCTCGCTGAAGCTCCCTCAGCCCATACTTTCCATCCTGAACTTTCCATGAGCTTCACACCACCTTTTACTTAAGGATACAGACGATACAACGTACGTGGGAATGCAATCGTCTCACGAACATGATCTAGGCCACAGATCCAGGCCACCGTACGCTCAAGACCTAGACCGAATCCAGAGTGAGGCACAGAGCCATATTTACGCAGATCCATGTACCATTGGTATGTCTCTAATGATAAGTTATGTTCTTTGAATCGTTCTTCTAGCAATGCCTGATCATCAATACGCTGTGATCCACCAATAATCTCTCCGTAGCCCTCAGGTGCGATCATATCCGCACATAATACCACTTCAGGACGAGTAGGATCTGGCTTCATATAGAATGATTTAATGCCCGCAGGGTAATGTGTAATGAATACAGGCTTATCATAACTCTCAGCGATTGCTGTCTCATGTGGTGCACCGAAATCATCGCCCCAAGGAATCTCGAACCCTTGTCCGTGTAGGAATTCAATCGCTTCATCATAAGTGATACGAGGGAATGGGACTTGGATCTGTTCAAGCTTCGTAACATCACGACCTACCGCTTCCAATTCCGTACGACAATTCTTAAGTACAGATTGAACGACGTGTGTAATGAAGTTCTCTTGCACACATAAGCTTTCTTCATGATCGGTAAACGCCATCTCAGGCTCAATCATCCAGAATTCGATCAAGTGTCGACGTGTCTTGGATTTCTCTGCACGGAACGTAGGTCCGAATGAATATACCTTGCCTAATGCCATCGCAGCTGCTTCCATATACAATTGACCACTTTGCGTTAAATAAGCATCTTCATCAAAGTATTTGGTATGGAACAAGTTCGTTGTTCCTTCCGCAGATGTCGGTGTTAAGATAGGTGGATCTACTAATGTGAAACCATTGGTGTCAAAGAACTCGCGAACTGCACGAATGATCTCCGCACGAATGACTAGAATAGCACGTTGTTTGTTCGAACGAAGCCATAAATGACGGTGATCCATTAAGAAGTCTACACCATGTTCTTTGGGCGTGATCGGATAATTCTCGGTGATATGTATCACTTCAATGCCCGTTACCGTCATTTCATAACCGGAAGCACTTCTAGGCTCTTCACGGATAATACCTGTCACGTACAGAGAACTTTCTTGCGTAAGACTTTTCGCGTCATTCCATACTTCTTCAGACACTTCGCTCTTTACAATGACACCTTGAATATATCCTGAACCATCACGAAGCTGTAGGAATTGTATTTTACCGCTTGAGCGTTTGTTGTTAATCCAGCTTCCGATCGTTACTGTCTCTCCAACATGCTTATTCACATCACGGATCACACTTTTAGTGGACATGCCTAGATCTCTCCCTTATTCACTAATCTTGAATACAACGATGTTATTTCGATCCGTTCACAATACGATACGTATCACGAGCGATAACCAATTCCTCATTCGTTGGAACTACAAGGACCTTCACTTTGGAACTCTCTGTTGAGATTAAGCGTGGTTGACCTGAACGTATCGCATTAAGTGCATCGTCAACATCAACGCCAAGATAAGATAAGTTCTCACATACCTTCTCACGCACGACGGCTGAATTCTCACCAACACCCGCTGTAAATACAATCACATCCACACCATTCATTACAGCGGCATATGCACCAATGTATTTACGTAGACGGTATTCGTACATTTCAAAAGCAAGTGTACAGTTCGGATCACCATTGGCTAAGCCATCTGTGATCTCTCTCATATCGCTACTCACACCCGAGATAGCTAATAATCCACTATGCTTGTTGAGCATGGAGTTCACTTCATTGACAGTTAATTCTTCTTTGTTCATCACAAAGGGTACGATTGCTGGATCAAGATCTCCACTACGCGTTCCCATCATCAATCCCTCAAGAGGTGTCATACCCATCGACGTGTCTACGGAATGCCCACCTTGAACCGCTGTAACGCTACCACCATTACCAATATGACAAGTTATGATCTTCAAATCTTCAATGGGTTGCCCCAGAAACTCAGCTGCTGCCTTACTTACATATTCATGAGAAGTACCATGGAATCCATAGCGACGAACTTTATACTTGTTGTACAGAACTCTTGGGATAGCATACAAATAAGCCTTCTCAGGCATTCCTTGATGGAAGGCAGTATCGAAGACAACGACCATAGGCACACCAGGCATATTCGATTCGGAGGCATTGATCCCCATCATCGCAGCTGGATTATGAAGTGGTGCAAGGTCAATCAGACGACGGATCTCCGACTTCGCGTTACCGTCTACAAGAGCAGATGCCTTGAATGACTCACCCCCGTGAACTACACGGTGTCCAACTGCTTGAATCTCATCAACCGATTTGATCACACCATGCTGTGCATCTGTCAACATGGATAGGACATGACGAATTGCAGTCGTATGCTCAAGAATCTCCCTAACCTCTGTAATTTCCTGTCCACCTGTTGGACTATGCGTCATAATAGATGAATCCATTCCAATTCGTTCAACAAGACCCTTCGCTAGAACAGACTCATCCCTCATGTCGTACAATTGATATTTCAAAGATGAGCTTCCTGCATTAATAACTAATATTTTCATATCCGTTCACCATCCTTATCGTACTTAAAGAATCCTTCGCCTGTTTTGACACCTAGATTACCTGCACGAACCATCTTCTTGAGGATCGTAGACGGGCGATATTTCAACTCTCCGAATTCACGGAACATTCTCTCCAGTGCAGCTTGTACCGAATCTAATCCGAAGCGGTCTGCCATTTCAAGTGGCCCATCTTCGAATTGGTAACCAATCCGCATAGCATCATCGATGTCTTCTGCAGATGCTACACCTTCTTGAAGAACATGTAACGCTTCATTAACTAATAGGCAGAATAATCTTGATGTTACGAATCCCGGGGATTCATATATCATTACACCCTTCTTGCTTACGATTTCTTCAACGAAACGCTTCGTCTCAAGGAATGTAATCTCGGAAGTCTTCAATCCACGAATAATCTCAACAAGGTCAACTTTAGCAACAGGATGAATAAAGTGCATGCCGATGACACGTTCAGGATACATCGTAGAACTGGCTAGTTCCGTTAAGCTTAGCGTAGACGTATTACTTGCTAGGATTATATTATTAGGACACACTTGGTCTAATTGTGAGAACACTATTTTCTTCGCTTCAATATCTTCGTTAATGGTCTCAATGACCATATCACAACTACCAAGCTCAGCGAAATGAACGACTTTATGAATTCTGCTAAGAATCAGCTTCTTCTCCGCTGTCGTAATTCCCCATTTCTCAAGCTGCTTATCGAGATTGGCTTCAATCATATTATAAGAATAATCTAACTTCTCGATATTTTGCTCAACTAATAAGACATCAATACCTTTCGCAGCTAGCATTTCTGCGATTCCTTGTCCCATCGTGCCACCACCGATGACACCTATCTTTTTGAATAACATTCGGTATGCAACTCCCTTTTATCTACTTTATATTCGATAATATACCCTTCTTGTCGAATAATATATTATTCCACTCCAACATCTAATAATATCTTAGCACGGAACAAAAGTAAAAAAAAATAACCAGCATCACTTTTTATGCTGGTAAAAGAGAAGATTCACGGAATAGACATTGAAATTGCTCTCCAGATAGATTCTCCTCTGTAAGAAGAATTTCTAAAGACTGGTCGAAAATATTTCGATGTTGTTCAAGCATATGACGTGTCCGTGCCATGAGTTCTTGTAGTATCGTATTATTCACTTTCATTAACTCTTCTGTCGTAACCATCTTCATGTTAACAATCCCTAATGTGGTTAATCCTGATTTCATCATCGTCTCCACAATATTCAAAGCTTGTTCGAAATCATTCGATGAACCTGTACTTCTACCGCCATAGAATATTTCTTCCGACGCAGCCCCACCAAGTGCAATCATGATTTGCTCTTCTAGGAAAGACTGGGTGTATAGATACTGCTCCTCTTGCGGATTGTGTCGAACATAACCAAGCGCTTGACCGCGCGGACTGAGTGCTACTTGGCTCACACTACCAGGTCGAACGATTTCAGCCATAATGGCATGACCTAATTCATGGATAGCCACTCTCTTCTTCTCTTCTTGAGTGGATTCTCGATCCGTCTTCTCACCCATCATCACTTTGTCAATCGCCATCGATAAATGTCGTTGTTCCATTTCAACTTTATTCTCTCTCATCATATATATGGCGGCTTCATTCATTACACTTTCAAGCTGCGCTCCAGAGAAACCATACGATTCTTGAGCAATCTTATCGAGATTCGTATCCAAAGAGATTGGTTTATTCTTCGCGTATAATTCAAGAATATGCTTGCGTCCCTTCTTATCTGGAAGGTCCACTTGAATATGTCTGTCGAATCGACCCGGTCGAGTTAATGCACTATCCAGCATTTCCTTACGGTTCGTAGCAGCGATAAGTAGAATTCTTGGACTCTCGGAATTATATATCCCATCCATTTCAGTTAATAACTGATTCAATGTTTGATCATACTCACGCTGTTGTCCGCCCTCACGTTTACCACCGATCACATCAATCTCATCGATAAATATGACAGCACTCTTCTTATTTTCTTTCACAGCACGAGTTCTAGCATCACGGAATAAGTCGCGAATTCTTCCTGCACCGACTCCGACATACATCTCAACGAACTCACTTCCAGATGCACCCACAAAGACAGAATCCGTATATTGACTCGCTGCCTTAGCTAGTAACGTCTTCCCTGTTCCTGGAGGACCCGTAAGGAGAATGCCTTTTAAAGGTCGAATACCGAACTTCTGAATTTCTTCGTGTCTGATAAGGAAATCGAGTGCTTCCATCAATTCGCCTTTGGGATGCTCCTGCCCACCAATTTCATCGAATGTAAGCTTACTTGGCATTTTTTTATTACGTTTACGATCGGACATCGTACCCACTGCTATGCCACCACGTTTGTTCGCAAGAAATAATAATCCTGCAATAAGTACCGCACCAATCAATATTGGAATAATATTCAATCCTATAAAAGCAAGAAAGATCAAGAGAATGGGTATAAATCCGATCAATATTTCTTGTGTCCATTTAGGCATTATTCCACACCCCCATTTTTTCTGGTTCACGTGGCAAGATAATAAATTTACTATCGATTCCGTCCGTTAGAGTCACATATACATTCAGATCATCTATTTCCGTAGTCACTTGGATGTTCGTATGTTCTTTCATTCCGTTCAACTTCTCTACAATCTGCGTGTATTGTCTATTCTCCATTGCTTCGGCAACAGGGAACAATGCCTCACTCCAGAACTGTTCTAATGTTTCATTCGAGTGGTCAGCTACATCCAATTTTAAATTCCGATTACCTATAATAGATTTACCTTCCGTTGTCAGTTCTTGAACTAGACCCGATAATTTAGTCCCTGGTTCAACTTGTAACTTCACGATAACGTCTGAACGGTTCATTTCCACTTGGACATGTGTTACCCCTTCATATAATTTAACTATATTCTGTAAGGGATTGTGAAGAGCGACTTGCTGATATCCGAACCATCCACCAAATAAAACAACAGCCGAAATAACTACTGTAAGTGCAACTGGCATCATTCGTATCTTCATATGCTAATCTCCCTTCATATCTCCATATCTACTTCTGATGATTCATAGTATACGAATTCGTATATCACTTCTGACTACATTAGTATATCACATCGTATATACTAGTCTCCTGAAAAATTATGGATTCTTTGAAATATTCATTATAGGATGAACAAATAAAACCAGCGGAATCATTCATTTAGAATGATCCGGCTGGTTTCTTCACTTAACTATTTGGTAATGTAAATTGTTCATCTATCGGTGTGCCATCCGTAAATCGATAGAATCGATAGCGATAGTGATCTACTTCCTTGTAGAACATTTGCCATACAGCAGTTCCATTGAATAGACCAAGTTCTAGATGAACTTTTTTGATCGATTTATCTTCTTTGTTGACAATAGATAACATTTGGTCTTTAGTCATACCATCGACTAACCATTCAGTGTGGATCGCTCCAGGTGTCTCGTCGAGCGCATACTCACTCGTTAAGGGTACCCAGACAATCAGTTGCTTTTCTTCCTGATCCTTACCTTCAATCACCCAGACGACATTATTCCATACAGATTTCGAAGTACGCGTAACTTGAACCAATTCACTATGCTGTTTCGCCGCAACAATAGCCATAGACTCTTGTTTCCATTCATCCGACATAATATATATGTAATACCGAAATAGGCCGAATAGTAATGCTAGAATAATTATAACGCTTAACCATATTAGTCTTTTCTTGTTCTTCTTCAATCCGAACTTCCTTTCTACAGGAATAGGGGTTATCCATTAAGACACAGCTTAACGGCTCAGCAATCCTTCAAAAGCAGACTGCGCTTCATGATGAATACGTTCTTCATCTAAAGTTAAACAATGACCATTCTTCACAACCTGCTGACCATTTACCCATACATGTTCTACATCTTTAGCACTCGCTGAATAGATACAATGAGATATGAAATCCGTGTGTGGTAAGAAATGTGCTTGATCGGTATTAAGCGCTATGAAGTCTGCCTTCATACCCACCGCTAACTTCCCTATAGAATCTAGAAATAATGAACTTGCCCCATATATAGTACCCATTCGAAGTGCTTCCGCAGCAGGTACGGCTGTTGGATCTCCCGAGATCCCTTTATGAATAAGTGCGCTTAATCTCATTTCTTCAAACATATCTAGATTGTTGTTGCTCGCAGGCCCATCGGTCCCAAGGGATACAGGCACACCCGCCTTTAACAGATCGGGTACACGCGCGATTCCACTAGCCAACTTCAAGTTGCTTCCTGGATTATGCGATACACCTACTTGATATTGTGCTAGAATCTGAATCTCTTCATCCGTTAAATGTACACCATGCGCTACAAGCGAAGGTCGTGTAAACATTCCTAATTTCTCCAAGTGTTGAACAGGTCGAAGACCATAGTCTGCCACATTCTGTTCGACTTCACTCTTGGTCTCTGACATATGTGTATGCACAGGAAGATCAAGATCATGTGCCGCCTGTATGAACTTCTCAAAGAATGCTGGTGGACAGGTATAAGGTGCGTGAGGAGACATCATCGTTGTGATTCTTCCTTCGGCTTGTCCATGCCAGTCTTTCGCAAAAGTAATCGCATCATTCAGTTTATGTTGTTGCTCTTCTTGGGTACATAAACCAATGACACCACGGGTAAGCACCCCACGCATACCTGATTCTTGAACAACCTTAGCCACTTGATCCATGTGATCATACATATCTAAGAATGTTGTTGTACCGCCTTTGAGCATTTCTAAGACAGACAGTGAAGTACCCCAATACACATCTTGTGCGGTGAATTTCTCTTCCATTGGCCACATCTTCTCCTGCAACCATACTTGAAGCGCTAGATCATCGCCATAACCTCTTAACAACGACATCGCTGCATGACCATGGGTGTTTACAAGTCCAGGTAAGAATAACAGCTTATTTCCATCTACAATTGGAATATCTTCACTATATTCCGGCTTCTCCTCGCCAATGTACGTAATGAGATCATCCTCTATAACCATATAACCATTCATAACATTCTGTTTATCATTTAGAACAACAAATGTACCATTCTTAATGATCCATTTCTGTCGTTTGTTGTGTTCCATTGTCTGAATCTTCCTTTCCGTTGCTTAAGTAATACGCAAGACTGAGCATATCTGTTGTAAAATCCGCTGCATGTATTCGAACGTTGGCTGGTGATTTTATAACGATTGGGGCGAAGTTCAAGATCGCTTCTATTCCCGCTTCCACCAATGTATCAGCAACCATTTGAGCTTCATGCTCAGGAACGGTAATAATCCCAATTCTAATATGGTGTTTCTTAATCGTATCAGACAATTCTTCCATAGGTTGAACCATTAATGTATTAATACGTGTTCCCACCTTCTGTGGGACAGCATCAAACACAGCTACGATCTTCAGATTCTCTTTCAGATAAGCATTATAATTAGATAACGCTTGCCCTAGATTACCCGCTCCTACAAGCACAACGTTAATTTGTTGGTCTAAATTAAGAATATGTCGTATTTTTTCAATTAAATAAGGCACGTCATATCCAATACCCTTTTTACCGAAATCGCCAAAATAGGCAAGGTCCTTACGGATTTGTGCTGGATTCAGATCTAATTTCTGACCGAGTTCCTGTGAAGAAACGGTACCCACTTCTCTTTTGTATAGCTCTGATAGATATCGTAAATACACAGGTAATCTACGAACAACAGCCTCTGAAATTTTATCAGATTTCATATTTAATCCTCCTATTGGATAACAAATAGATATATTAAGAACGGTCGCCGTCTTCTAACCATTCTGAAATTCTTGGAATCATTTGATTCGTCGGCATATGTTCCATCTTAGGTCCAGGTAATGAATAGAGGAAGTACTTTCCATAATATGAGTCAATTACACGTGTATCATATACAATCACGATCCCCTTATCACTTGCTGTACGAACCAATCTGCCGAACCCCTGTTTGAAACGAATGACCGCTTGGGGAACAGATAGCTTCATGAATGGGTTCTTTTTTTGCTGCTGTAATAACTCACTCTTCGCCTCAACCATCGGATGATTAGGCGGTTGGAATGGCAATCTGACAATCGCTAGACAAGTCAAAGCTTCGCCGGGTATATCTACCCCTTCCCAGAAGCTATTCGTCCCAAGCAGAACAGAGGCACTACTATCTTGGAAGCGACGGACCAACTTACTTCTGCTTCCATTATCAACACCTTGTCCTAGCACGACAATATCTGTTGCAGATAATGCTTTTGTTAACGGTTCATAGACTTGACGAAGCATACGATATGACGTGAACAACACCAACATCCTGCCTTTGGTTATTACGGCTGTTTCTGCAAGCGACTTAACTAACATTTCGACGAATAGTGAATCGCCTACACTTCCCTTTAGGCTCGGGAAATCTCGAGGAATGATTAGCAATGCTTGATCTCGATAACGGAAAGGAGACGGTAATTGAACCGTGACCAAGTTACCTACATCGGCAGCATGCTGTAGCCCCAGATTCTCAATCATGTACTGAAAACTCTTATCAATAGAGAGGGTTGCAGAAGTAAGTATAATACTTTTCTTCTGATCGAAGAACACTTCCTGTAATTGCTTACTCACATCAACAGGAACAGCATACATCTGTATAGATTTACTACGGTAATGACCATTTGCCTCCATCCAGTATACATTTAATGGATCATTTAGTGATATAAAGAAGTGTAGATTCTCCCGTTGGGTTGCTAAATCTTTCACAAGACCACTAATATCTGTAAGAAGGCTCTCTAAACTGGTGTCATCTAGATTCTCTCTAATTTCATTGATCATCTTATCAGAACTGCGAATGACTTCGCCAAGTGTTACATAGATCTGATTCTCGACTTCTTGTAACACTTGCCATTCCTTTGGTTGTTTGGAAGGCTGTAAGCGTAGCACGAATTGCGCCGTATCCCCAGGTGCTGCATCGCTTCTCTCAGGGAGTAAAGCAAATAACATTTCGCTTAACCGATCCCAATGCTCTTTCACTTCAACTAAATCGCCACTCATCCGATCCGTTAAGACAGCCCAATCAGAAGCTTTCTCATCGTTAGAAGAATGTAATTGTTGTCGAAGAGCAGGAAACTGACCATTGCGGTTGTCTTTATAAAGACGAGCTAACGTGTGGATGACATCGAAATACCTCATATGTAATCCTAAATGTTTACCCGCTACTTCTTCCAAATGATGTGCTTCATCGATCACTAGATATTCATAAGCAGGCAATAGTTGATGCCCTGCCTTTACATCCGTGAATAACTTCGAATGATTCGTAATTACGACATCTGCAATACCCGCTTCGTGTTTAGCACGATGGTAATAGCATTTACGGAACCATGGGCATGCACGACCTAGGCAGGAATCCGAATCGCTGGATACGGTCTCCCAAAAGTCTCCACCACGAGCACCTAAATTCAGTTCCTCATCGTCACCTGTTTGTGTCTGTGTTAACCACACGATCATTTGAGCAGCTAAGATCACGTCTTCTTTAGGATTCGCAAAGTCTCTTCTAATTATTTTATGTTCAAATTTTCTCAAACACAAATAATGTTGTCTCCCCTTAAAAATAGCCGCTTTGAAAGGAAAAGGTACCACTTGTGTCAGAAGAGGTATATCTCGTTCTCTTAATTGTTCCTGTAAATTAATTGTATGTGTACTTACCATAACTTTCTGTTCACGCTTCACACTCTGATATATCGAAGGGATTAAGTAACCCAATGATTTCCCGGTTCCCGTACCAGCCTCAATAAGGAGGTGCTTATCATCATCTAAAGCATTCATAACCTCTGTGAACATCATACTTTGGGACTCACGCGCTTCATATTGTGGCATGATGGAGCGAAGTTGATTCTCTATCAGTTCTAGATATTCGGGAAAGTGCATGTTCTTCAGAGGATTCTCATCTGCATCATCTCGAGGCGCAGAAATATCCGTCCAATCCTCCACCGCCAGTGCCAGTTGACGATAGAACGTATGGCTCTCTAGATCCTGTGCAGGTTCCTTTTCTTTCTCTTTACATAATTCATCGAAATACCATGCTAAATCACTATCTTCATCTATGAAAAGTTCGGTAAGTCGCTGTAAGGTAATTAGAGGAAGGCTAATCAATTCATCTATACACTTCAATAATACATGAGCCGTAGCTAATGCATCGCTATCTGCTTGATGAGGTCTTTCATGTAAAATGCCGAAATGTGAAGATACAAGTCCAAGCTGATAAGTCGTTAATGAGGGAAAGCATATTTTAAGGAAATCCATGGTGTCAAGAATACGTCCTGCGTAGGGCATATAACCACATCGATCCAGTGCATTTTGCAAAAAGTTATAATCAAATGCGATATTGTGGCCAACCAAAACAATGTCGTCTAATAGAGGAACTAACTCCATCATCATGTCTTCTAAAGAAGGAGCATGCTCAACGTCACTATTGGTTATTCCAGTTAAATTCGTTATAAAAGAAGGAATCGGAATCCCTGGATTCACAAAAGATCCATATACTTGGGAAATCGAATGATCATCCTCAATGATAGCAAGTCCGACTTGAATTATCTCATCGGCAGCTTGATTGCCTGTCGTTTCAAAATCCAAAACTGCAAATTTCATGTTCTATTATTCCCTTTCGAAACAGTCTCTTTTACAGCATAACAGAAGTATCATATTTATTCATTATTTTAAGAGTCAAAAAAAAGATGCTTTGTCGCTTGCGCTTCATAAGCATCGTCATCTTCCTGCTTCCAAGTAACAACATTTAAATAAGTTGATCCCCGTATTGAAGTTGCCCACAATTGTCATTACATACTTGTTGATTTACTAATGAGTCAGCAAAAGATGGATCATGGTGTAACGCCAATGCGAAGTATTCCTGCGCTTTGACCATATCTGTAAGTTTAACCTGAATGCAACCTAATGCGTTATAGATGATTGCTCTCATCTTATGATGATCCGCCAAAGGAAGAATAGATTGGAAATGCGTATGTGCTTCGGCGGTTTCCTCTAGATGAAGATGCGCCATCGCAACATACATTCTTGCAAGCAAGCTGTTAGGAAAATCCCTAATAATATGGTTGAACTGTGCAATGGATTGTGGATACATCATTAACTTGAAATAACCTAGACCTTTGATAAATTCGTGTAATTCCATTTCAGGTGTTGTCCCTAATGAGGATAGTGGCTGAATTAATGTACATTCTCTGAACACACCCATCTTATCCTCAAATGTAAGCCATTCCTCAATAATGCCATCACTCATCGCTTTTAGCATATCCCAGTTCTGAAGCAAATGTTGTTTCTGACTTTCTTGTGCTGTTGGGTAATGCTTGACAATCTCCTCTAACATGTCGTTCATCTCAGCGAATACATGTTGAAACATGATCTGCATCCCACCTTTAACAATCATGATATTAGTGCGATTGAATTATAAGATTCACATCTAACATTATTTTTTGTAGAAGGGGTCCTTTTCATGCGCTCATCCCATACATTACATCTTATGTCTTTTATCGTGTCCTACATCACTGTTGCATGTACTTCCTTATCCGCTAAATGAACAGGCTTGTTGTTCTCATCTACAAAGACTACCGTTGGTTTATGTGAATTCAATTCCTCCGATGACAATAAACCGTAAGAAATGATGATGACGACATCTCCAGGAGATACTAAACGAGCGGCCGCCCCATTCAGGCAGATGACGCCACTATCACGGGGACCTGGAATCACATACGTCTCCAGACGAGCGCCGTTATTGTTATTGACTATCTGCACCTTTTCATTCACAAGCAAATCAGCAGCTTCCATTAAATTCTCATCTATGGTAATACTTCCAACATAATTTAGATTAGCTTCCGTAACAGTTGCACGGTGTATTTTGGATTTCATTATATGTCTAAACAAGAGAGAGCGCCTCCTTTGGCATGAACAAGCTATTATCAATCAACCGCGTATTCCCAAATTTCACTGCTACAGCCAGAATAACTTGCGTTTCAACGTCAACAACTACATCACGATCTTCTAACGGTGTCATTTGAGGAAAAGATAATACCTGGACATAATCTATATTCGCGAGCGGCGATGTGTTGATGATGCTCATTAGCTTCTCACGGACTTGCGATACAGTTAGAGGCTGACTTCGCATTAATTGTTCGAATACTTCACGCAACGAGCGCGAGATCACCAAGGACTGATTGCGTTCTTCTGGTGTGAGATTTACGTTTCTTGAGCTAAGTGCCAGACCGTCTTGCTCACGTATGATAGGACAAGCAACGATCTCCACATTCATATTCAAATCCAACACCATTTGTTGCAGAACAGCAACCTGTTGGGCATCTTTCATTCCAAAGAATGCATAATGGGGTTGTACAATATTCATTAACTTGCTAACCACTGTGGTTACACCGTCGAAATGACCTGGACGAGATGCCCCGCACAGTACCTTTGTTCTATCAGCAACCATCACTTTGGTCTGTGTAGCTTGTGGATACATTTCGTTAACTGAGGGTATAAATACAATGTCGACACCATGCTGCTTCGCAATCATCACATCTTGCTCTTCATTCCGAGGATAGCTCTCATAATCTTCACCAGGCCCGAATTGGATAGGGTTGACAAAGATACTTACGACCACTACATCACTCATCTCCCGAGCGCGAGTCATTAGGCTAGCATGCCCTTCATGTAAATAACCCATCGTGGGCACGAGCCCTATTGTACATTTCCCTTCGTTCCTATATTTATATGGTGCTAATTCTTGTCTTAATTGTTGGATGCTTCTAATGACTATCATGACTTCTCCACCTTTGTTGTACCATTCCCATATAGCGTGTCCAGCACATGATCATCCGCTAAGAAGACATGCTCTTCGGAAGGAAAGGAACGTTCTTTGACTTCTTTCACATATTCCCCTAAACCTTCACGAATTAATGATCCAATATCGCCATAAGTTTTGACAAATCGTTTGTTTCGGTATGGTGATGCATACTGGAAAATATCATGAAACACAAGGACTTGTCCATCACAATATCGTCCTGCGCCAATACCAATCGTGGGGATACTTAATTCCTTTGAAATGGCTTCTGCCACTTGCTCCGTCACTAATTCCAGCACAATACCGAATGCACCTGCAGCCTCCAAGGCTTTCGCTTCGTTCATCAATCGCTCAGCATCCTGAGGATCTTTCCCTTGAATTCGATATCCACCAATCTGATTGACAGACTGAGGTGTAAGACCAATATGGCCTAACACGGGCACACCTGACTTCACTATAAGTTCAACGGTTGGGCATATTTCGATTCCGCCCTCCATTTTGACAGCATGCGCATGACCTTCTTGCATTAACTGTCTTACGCCACGAAGTGTATCATCGATACTTCCGTGATATGTCATGAACGGCATGTCCGCTACGATAAATGTGTTCTCGGCACCGCGTGCCACGCTACGTGTATGATACACCATGTCTTCTAGCGTGACAGGGATTGTCGAATTATATCCAAGAACTACATTGCCTAGTGAATCCCCTACCAGAATGATATCTACATCCGATTCATCTGTTATTTTAGCTGTAGGATAATCATAAGCAGTGACCATCGTTAAGGGAATCCCTTGTTCTTTCATTTTTTTCATTTTGACAATATTAAGAATTGATTTAGTTGACATATACATGCACTCCTATCTTCTTATCATAACAAAAAAACCTTTTAGTATTTCCACTAAAAAGGTCCGATAATCAAAAAAGAGTCACTTTCGATCGTCCCTTCTGTCTCGGTCCTTTCGGCTCAGAGCAGAATCCAACGTACTCAGATATTTAATGAAATCATTAATATTCATACCGTAGTTCATCACAAGTGCGGTTCGATTAACCGATACCGCCTTCAACAATTATACCAAAAAGATTTTCAAATAACACTATTTAAGTTTGACATCTCCAGATATAACTGGAATAATCTCGCCATTTCCAAAATCGACCAAAAGCGCTCCGCTAGGATCTAATCCGATGACCACTCCATCGCGTATGCCTTGTTGCGTATGGACCACAACCTCTTGTTGTTGACTATTGGATAAGGCTTCCCATAACGAAGCGATGGGCTGAAACCCTTCTTGTTGATACAGATTATATAGCATCTCGAATTCTTCCAACACTGCAGCTATCAATGAATTACGGTCTATTGGCTTACCACACTCAATCATTAAGGATGTTGCAATATCTTGTAATTCCTTCGGATAATCAGTATCATTCACATTCACACTGATACCTATCCCCGCAATACAATATCGAACGGTCTCATCTTCCACTACAGATTCCAATAATATACCACACACTTTACGCTTGTTATATAGGATATCATTAGGCCACTTCAGCTCAACCTTTAATCCCGTTACGCGTCTAATCGCTCTACATACCGCCACGCCTGTGAGTAGTGTTAATTGTGAAGTATACTTCAATGACTGTTGTGGGCGTAGAATAAGACTCATCCATATGCCCTTTCCGCGGGGAGAGAACCACTTGCGCCCCATTCTACCCTTACCACCAGTCTGCTCCTCAGAGATAATTAAGGTCCCCTCAGATGCCCCAAGTTCCGCTCTTGTTCGAGCTTCCTCTTGTGTTGATACTGTTGTTTCTAAAATGTCCACCGTGTGACCCATTGTCCTTGTTAATAATGCATTCTTTAACGTGAGCAGGTCAAGTGAGTCTGGCTTCGCAATAATGCGATATCCCTTTTTGGGTACGGCTTCAAATACATATCCTACATCCCTAAGCTTATTAATCTGTTTCCAGACAGCTGTTCGACTGATCGATAACCGTTGACTGATCTCTTCACCCGAAATAAACGCCTCAGAATTCTCTTGTAAAATATCCAGTAGAGTCTCATTCACCATGAATGGTATTCACCCGCTTCAATTCATCAATTATGCTCTCTTTCTCATTCGCAACAATCCCTGCTGATACAACTAATAACAAGTGTTTGAGCATCTCTGTAAGCCAAGGTCCACCTGGACGATCTAATATCTTCATGACCTCATTGCCACTAATATTCAATTCTTTTACTTGATGGATCCGCATAAGGCTCGTCCACAATTGGACGATATCCAAAGATTGTTCATCAAGAGTTCTACTACTCGAAGGGAGCACGTTCTGCATTGTGATCCACCCCATAACCGTTGTGATATTAAAAGTTAGAACCAACCCTATCCATAATAACCGCTGTGCTTCATCAGATAATTTGATCGTCAGATCAGGGAATAGAAATTCATTTCTTATTTGTTCATCTAATCGTAGCAGACTACATATGGCTTCTTTATCTTGATTGCTAAATGTCCACTGTCTTAATAAAGTTGTCGCTTCACTTGAGGTGTATCGCCCAGCATATAGAAGTAATCCCCATCGAATGTTAGTACTCTCTGGATTCAGACCATGCAACCCACATAGCATTTCTCGATCAAATCGAGAACACGGCACAGGAACCTTGGCGAACTCGATAAGATGGCTCCGACGAATGAATTCAAGTCCACGAAGTGGATTATGACCGCTCATGATCTTCTCCAGCTCCACACGAATTCGTTCCAAAGCGATATATTGTAAGTTCGTTCGCCTTGTTAATAGCCCCTCCCAAGTTGACTTGGTAATGGTATATTCGAATACAGATGCGAATCGAATACAACGAACCATCCGAAGTGCATCCTCATTGAACCGTTCGAGCGGGTCACCTACGGCACGAATAAGACCTTTGTTCGTATCCATCCGACCACCATATGGGTCTATATACGTACCATCGACAGCTCTTGCGATCGCATTCATCGTGAAATCTCGACGTTTCAAATCCTCACGAATATCTGCCACATACGACACAACTTCAGGTCTACGATGATTAATATACGTACCTTCAACACGGTATGTAGTGACTTCAAAGGGGTGACCTTCCATCATAACTGTCACGGTGCCATGTTGTATACCTGTGGGTATCGTATGGGGAAATATATTCATCACTTCTTCTGGCTTAGCAGAAGTGGTAATATCCATATCCGAAATAGAGCGCCCCATGAGTTCATCTCTTACACAGCCACCAACCCAGAACGCTTCAAATCCTTGTTCTAGTAATGTTCTTAGAAGAATCTCGCTTTGTTTCGCCATCCCCTGCTCTGCATGCTTCCATATCACCAATGATACCAACCTCCATACTATCCACAAACCCCACTGACATGATCCATATTCGGGTACTCTCGACCGAGAACACGATAATAGATTTCCTCATATTTCTTCATGATCAACTCATCACAGAAATCTTCTTGTGCACGTCTCATACAGGCATCTTTGAACCTCTGATTCAATGCCGTATTGGATAATAATTGAATACAATAGTCTGCCATTTGCTTCACTTCTCCAATAGGTGCTAAGAAGCCCGTCTCCCCATGAACCACAAGTTCTGGTATACCGCCCGCTTCAGACCCTACGGTAGGAACGCCACAAGCCATTGCTTCTAACGCCACCAAGCCAAAACTCTCTTTAGAAGATGGAAGTAGCAGAACATCCGCTAAGGATATCACATGTGCAATCTCATCTTGTTTACCAAGGAAGTGAACGCTATCTGTTAGTCCTAACTCTTTGATCTTACATTGAACCTTAGGCAGATCTGGACCTTCACCTACTAATAAGAGCTTAGAAGGAATCACCTCATGCACTTGAGCAAATATATCGATAACATCCATGACACGTTTCACTGGACGGAAGTTAGATATATGCATCAAGATCTTCTCATCCGGTTGCGCGAAATCCCCTCTTAAACTTCCTGTATCCCGTGGGTAATATACCCGTTTATCCACGAAATTGTATGTCAAGTCAATATCTCTGGTGATATCTAAGACCTCTCTTGTTTCACGAATCAAGTCTTTCGATACGGCCGTTACGGCATCACTTTCATTGATCGCAAGACGGATTAGATCTTTTAATGTTTCATCTTGCGCTAACACTGTTATGTCCGTGCCATGAAGGGTTGTGACTACTTTTAATTGATCCCCCACCATTTGCTTTGCTAGAAATGCACACACTGCATGTGGCACAGCATAATGAACATGAAGTATGTCTAGATCCTGCATTTTAGCTACTTGTGCCATTTTGGTAGCTAGCGATAAATCATTGGGTGGATATTTAAAAACATAATAATCTGTCACTTCAACTTCGTGGTAGAATATATTCTTCTGAAATGTCGTTCCTAATCGAAAAGGAATACTATGTGTAATGAAGTGTACCTGATGCCCTTTCTCAGCTAGTATCTTTCCTAGTTCAGTAGCAACCACACCAGATCCACCTAGTGATGGGTAACATGTAATTCCAATCTTTAAAGGTCTGTTCATGATTAGCATCTCCTTCCATTCTATACTCACAACCTCATCTAATGCATGGCAGGAGTTCCTAATTAAGACAACAACCATTCTTTACGGAACGATTAGAATCGTTCCACCAAGAATGGTGTTTTTACTGCAAATCCTTCCGCGTAGGAGACAAGTCTACGTTGACCTACCAGTCGATCACGAGACGTCACCCGTTCAATATATCCTTGATTCAGAGGCGTATCTATCGTGTCATCTGTTGATTTTTCAAATTGAGATCGATAGCACGAAAGTGCCAATTCTTTCACTTCATGGTGTTCCGTAATATCTACCATTAAATCGACAGGACCTAGATCATTAATGAAATAATAGAATGTCTGTTGTACATTTACAACCGGTAGTCCTGGTAAGTATCGTCGTAGCTTCGCATTAAAGACAGCTTCGTCCACTAATTGACTACAAGCGACATGATCTGGATGTCTATCTTCCCAATATGGAGCAAATACCATACGTGGAGCATGCCTTCTTATTTCCGCTGTGATGGCTTCAATATTTGCAGGCGTCATCATTAACCCTCGGTCGGGCAATCCCAGATTGCTACGCGAACTCAATTTCAGTACCTGACTCGCTTCATCGGCCTCTTGCTGTCGACTCTCCACTGTACCATTGGAAGACATCTCCGCATACGTAAGATCACATATACCAACACGCAAGCCCGCCTCTACATGCTTAAGTATCGTCCCTGCCATCCCGATCTCTGCGTCATCCGCATGCGCTCCAAACACTAGAATATCGAGTGGTTCTATCATAGATCGTCACTACTAGGCTTGTACTTATGTACGAGATCACGCCACGCGAAATCACCACGATCAAGAGCCTTCACAAGAATCTCAGCAGTAGCAATGTTCGTAGCTAAAGGTATTCCTTGCACATCGCAAAGTCTCAAAAGTGCATTAATATCTGGTTCATGGGGTTGTGCCATCAGTGGATCTCTTAAGAAAATAATAAGATCCATCTCATTCTGGGCAACCATCGCACCAATCTGTTGGTCACCGCCCAAAGGACCCGACATAAATCGATGAATATTCAGATTCGTATTCTGCATAATTTGTAACCCCGTTGTACCTGTTGAGAACAATTCTTGACCTTCAAAAACATGTTCGTATGCGATCACGAAGTTAACCATCTCTTCTTTTTTGCGATCATGTGCTATAAATGCAATCTTCATCATGTCTATCCCCCATCATTAGTCAATAAATTCCTCAAAACCATATACTAATCCAGTGTACTCCAGCACTTTCTGGATCCCAACTTTCACCCCAGGCATATAAGCTGCACGTTCGTATGAATCATGACGAATTTTCAGTGTTTGACCGAATCCACCCATAATCACTTCCTGTTGGGCAAAGATACCAGGCAATCGAACGCTATGGATTCGAAATCCATTGTAATAACCCCCACGCGCTCCTTCAATCGTCTCCGTCTCTTGCGGATTACCTTGACGAAGCTCATTTCGATTCTCAACAATCATTTCTGCTGTTTTAATTGCAGTACCTGAAGGTGCATCCAATTTCTGATCGCCATGATATTCGATAATCTCCAAATGAGGGAAGTATTTACTCGCTTGTGCTGCGAACTTCATCATTAATATCGCGCCAATAGAGAAATTGGGTGCAATTAATCCGCCAATCTCTTTCTCTTGACATAGCTTGTCCAGTTCCTTGATCTCATCCGGTGTAAATCCAGTCGTACCAATAACCGGTCTCACAGCATGCTTAATCGCAATTAATGTATTCATATAAGCAGATTGTGGCGTTGTGAAATCAACCATGACATCTGGCTTAAGCTCCGCGAACGCCGTTTCAATATCCGATGTAACCATTATTCCACTAGCAGGCAATCCTACCAAGCTAGCAGCATCTATATCACCTGCAGAACGATCTATCGCCGCAACCAATTCTAGATCTTGATCTTCCAACACTAATTTCACCACTTCTTTACCCATTCGACCACCTGCACCAACAACGGCTACTCTAATTGGAACTGACATTGGATTAACCCCTCATTTCTTTATCCTATTGTAGAATCATTTATATAATCTTTAAACTTCTTTTTAAGTTGTACTAATAGTTGATCCAACCCTGGATCTGCAGGTAGGAGAAACAACCCTTCTTTGAGCGTTGAAATGGCACTTACATACTCATTCAACTCGCTATATGCTAATGCTAACCATACATAAGCTTCACCATATAATGGGTCGAGTTCAATCGCTTCTTTGAGCGAACTTACCATGTTATATAATTCAACAACAGTTGGACTTTGCAATTGTTCCATCTGTTTCTTGGTCT
Organism: Paenibacillus sp. CMAA1364; assembly: GCF_054373195.1. Classification (NCBI taxonomy): domain Bacteria; kingdom Bacillati; phylum Bacillota; class Bacilli; order Caryophanales; family Paenibacillaceae; genus Paenibacillus; species Paenibacillus sp. CMAA1364. Next base: position 177,873 of record NZ_JBITNB010000001.1, read on the forward strand.
CTTGGACAAGATACATGGCTTTAAGATGCTGTAAATACAGCGTATAGATCGTATTGTGTGGGTCGAGTTGAAGAGCCCTTTTTGCATATTCAATTCCTTTATGGATCCGGTTATTACGTGCATATGTGATTGAACACTTGTAATAGATCTCTGCATCCAACGGATATAAGGCTATGGCTTCTTCAAAAAGACGGATCGCTTCTATGAAATCATTCTGCAATATAGAACGGTATGCCTTTTGAATATAATCTTCGGAATTCATATGCTGATCACACCTTCAAACAGGTTTTATACAACATATGAGATACTTACCTAATTGGTGTTCTTTTTAGTCCACCGATCAGCATCTCGCGTATTGAATTTATGCATGACGGAATCATGCGCTTTGGTCAGATCAATATCTAATGAATTCGCGAAGCACATCGTTATAAAAAGGATATCCCCTAATTCTAATTCGATTGAATTATGTTCTTCGCTAGGCTTCTTCGGTTTCTCACCAAATTCATGATTCACCTCTCGGGCTAATTCGCCAACTTCCTCTGACATCCTTGCAAGCATCGACAGCGGACTGAAATACCCCTCTTCAAATTGCGAAATATAGCTATGGACCTCTTGTTGCATTTGCGCTAATGTTTTCTCCATATTTTACACTTCACCCCTTTATTACAGACACACAGAACCAACCATTTTCTAGTTATATATTTTACTCTAAAAGAGTTATTAAAGCTATTTTGAATTCAATACTTTATATTTGACGAAACAAGGTATACTAATCATGACATCATCATACGTCTTCATCCAATGTCAGAATCTGTGAGGGATATTATGAACTTATTCAACATAAACAAACAATTGAAATTAATTATACCTATTATTCTAGGTACCTCGATCTATGCATTTGGTCTTCTATACTTCATCATTCCTAACCAACTCATGGAAGGCGGAATAACGGGAATAACCATATTACTGCATTATATCTTTGGCATTCAACCATCTTTATCCACATTCATCTTGAATATCCCACTATTTATATTGGGATGGATCATATTAGGGAGAAAGCAGATCTTATATACAGGAATCGGTATATTGTCTTTAACATTTTTCCTATGGTTTTTTGAGAATCTGATTCAGGGTGGGATGATTACCCCATTCGTCACGCAATATGATTATATTCTTGCTTCACTATATGCCGGTGTAACCTTAGGAGCGGGACTTGGGATTGTGTTCAGGTTCGGAGGAACAACTGGGGGATCGGATATCATTGCAAGAATCTGCAATCGTAAGTTCGGTTGGAGCATGGGGCGAATTATCTTAGCATTAGATGTTATCATTATAGGGGCTTCTATCTTTTTTATTCCAATTGAGAAAATATTGTACACCTTCGTGACCGTATATATCGCATCTAGAGTGATTGACTTCATTCAAGAAGGTGCTTATGCCGCCAAAGCATTCACTATCATCAGCGATCATGCCCCTGATATTGCCGATCTTATCACGCAAGAGATGGACAGAGGTGTCACACTCATCCCCGCCATTGGTGCGTATTCCAAACAAGCTAAATATATGGTCTATTGTGTCGTGTCCAGACAAGAAATTAGAAGGCTTACTCTCATTGTGAAATCGATTGATCCACGAGCCTTTATCATCATTAATGATGTCCATGATGTACACGGTGAAGGATTCCGTGAAGAGCATTCTAAATAAAAGAGTAATCTAAGCAACCTCATGTCCGGTTGCTTAGATTACTCTATAAGAACATCATGATGGCCATAATTTCTGTGTAACTTGATATTTACGATAACCAACATAGACAAGTGCAGTTAATATGAATAATCCACCAATCCATATGCCATTCTGATAGGAATATAGTTCCGATTGTGTGGAAAAGGCAGGTTCATCTCTTTTCTTGCCAAACAATGTATTGAACAGTTCTTCACCTTGATGTATTGCATTTCGCGTAGCACCTACATCCAAAGTGGTTGCGTTAATTAACCCGCCTGCAAAGGATAACCATGAATCCAACATATTGACCTCATAGGGTTTCTTCTGAATAATAATAGCCGGACGAATCAATTCATAATGTCCTTGAAGGCTATCGTAGGCCTTTTTCAAAGCTTGTGTATCATTCTTATCTACCTGTTGTATCATCACACTTAGATCCTCACGTACAACCTTATAATATTGATGCCATAATGGTTGCACTCTATTACTCAAGCTATCTGCCGCCAATCTCAATTTGGCTGCGGCATTAATCCACTGTTGTGGCTGGATTGATGCCTGAGCGGTAGCAGCTTTCATCTCAACAATAGATTCTGCAAGAGCTTGGACACCTTCAACATCCGTTAGCCCTTCAAAAGACACTGAGGTGAAGATTTCTTCCACCTTTTGAATGCCAAGACGAACTTCTGTCAAGTTACCATCAACAACATCACGATATAACCTTTGTGCTACTTCGTTTAACTCGTTAGCATGAAGTGTTGGTTCTGACGATGTTGTGGCCCAAATCACTTGTGGACTACTCATAACAATACATATGAAACTAACCATCAACCATAATAACGGATGAGATTTATTGTTGCATAACATGGGACATCCCTCCTACCGTATATGTATGGTAGAAGGGATGTATATAGAACTATAATTGGCGCATTCTAGCATACTTTAATGTTACCCACGCTACTATAACACTAAATATTGTGAGAGCCATCGTGAAATACTCAACGTCCAATAAGTTATCCTGCAATACACTTGGTAGCCAAGGATATACCCCAAAGCCATAATCTATGAAATCATTCAATAACGTCCATAGAGCTGCACCGATTAACAATCCTTTACTAAATCGGAATAAGCGCACATATATTAAGGCTTCAATAACCATCGCTGTATGGGATACGACGAGCATCCAATCTTGCCAATGCAGCACATCCCCCTGATATTGACCTGCAAAGATCATGCTACTCGCCCACAAGCCGTATTTCACTGATGTGACTACAGCAAGTGATTCGATAATATGGCGAAGCGTTACCCCCCATCCAATACGAGGTGGCATCAACAGACATCCAATAGCAATGGTGAAGAACAAGCTTGCTGTTGGGCTATCTGGAACAAATACAATTAACCATAAAGCATGATGTTCAAGTGTATAATCCATTTGTGCACCATACCACATATAGCCATAAACCGTACCTACAAGGTTACATATAAATAAGAGCCACAAGAAATTACGTTTACTCAAAAAAGTCGTGCTCCAGAAATACGAAATGGACAACGTCGTTCCTCCTTATGTATTTACCATTCAAAAAAACCTGATCTTATAAAAGATTCAGGTTTTTTTCATTTCGTTCATAATACTATTCTGATTTTTGTTTCGCAAGCCATGCCGCTAGCTGATTAACATCTTGATCCGTTAATCCTGCCGCAATCGCACTATCATACATCGGAGACATACGACCTTGCCCATCTTTAATGATTGCTAGAATAGCTGCTTCGTCAAGCGTATCTCCTACTCCTCTTAAAGCAGGACCAGCAGCACCTTTTAGATCCGTAGCATGACAAGAGATACAACCTGCCTTCTTGAATAATTCCATGGCTGGATCATCTTTGTCTACAAGAGCAACCTCTTTGTTTACAATTGCATTGGAGGTAGGAAGACCCTGAGCCTTCTTCTCCCTCGCCTTTTCAACACGTTCAATATGCTCTGGAACCTGGTTCGTTGCTTCTAATTCATGCGTATAATGTGTCCATGCTGAATTCGTTAGGAACACGATTGCAGCAATGGACAGCAACATAAGCGAAGATGTAATCGGTCTGCGATAGAAACGACGTTCTTTACCTGTATCTAAGAATGGAGCCAATAACAACGCAGTGAAGGCTACACCTGTGACACCAATAACACCAAGAGCAATATAATCACCTGACGCATATGGTAGTTTCAGATATTCATATAAGAATAAGAAATACCAGTCAGGCATAGGGATAATCGTTGCACTTGGATTGGCCGGATAACCAAGCGGAGCTGGTTCTGCTATCGTTAACACTAAGAAACCTACAAGAACGACAACCCCAACCATCCATTCTTTTAACAAAAAGTTAGGAATGAAAGCTTCAGATTTACCTGGATAAGCCGTGTAGTCAGGCGGTACTACATATCCTTTACCCTTTTTTACACGCGAATCACCTACAAAAACTACCTTTTCTTTCGAATCTTTTCCGTGTGCCATACGAATACCTCCCTTCTATTATAGTGGACCGGAAATTCCCTGTCTGCGGATCATGATGAAATGTCCAACCAACAGAGTCAACAATACGGCCGGGAGGAAGAATACATGTAATGCGAAGAATCTAGTCAACGTCTCTGCACCAACAATCGTACCGCCTTGCATCAATTCTTTCAACACAGGACCGAGGTATGGAACAGAGTTCGCAATCTCCATCGTAACTCTCGTTGCGAAATAGGCTTTGTTATCCCAAGGTAATAGATACCCTGTAAGACCCAGACCTAACATTACGAAGAAAATAAGCATACCTACTACCCAGTTCATTTCACGTGGCGCTTTATAAGAACCCGTAAAGAATACACGCATGGTATGTAGAAACATCATTACAATGACTAAGCTAGCTCCCCAGTGATGCATCCCTCTTACAATTTGACCAAATGCAACCTGTGTCTGTAAATACTCAACACTGTTATAAGCGTTCATAATATCAGGAACATAATACATGGTCAGGAACATACCTGACAAAATTTGAATGACAGTAATGAAGAATGTCAATCCACCGAAACAATAAACAAATGCAGAGAAGTGATGTGCCGGGTTAACGTGTTCCGGTACTTCGTGATCTGCAACGTCTCTCCAGATCGGCGTGATATCAAGACGTTCGTCAATCCAATTATAGATATTCTTAAACATCCGAAATATTCGCCTCCTATTTGACTACCGTATTTGGTTCTGTACTTCCAAGTAAAATCCAACCATTCTCGATTTTGATCTTGTATGTATCGAGTGGCTTAGGTGATACTGCCAAAGTCTTGCCGACTTTCGTATAACGAGCTCCGTGGCAAGGGCAATGATACTCGTCTGGATATGATTTGTTATTATTCCATCCTACAACGCATCCCAAGTGTTTACAGATGGGAGACAATGCATAAACGTTACCAGATTCATCTTTGCGAATCCATGCAACTAAGTTCGCTGTACTTGGATACCAGCCGTCTTGTTGCTTGAGTTCAAACTTAAACTCTTGTGGCTCTTCCGTAATTTTGCTAAGTTCAGCGACCTTAACATAATCACCATCCGTCTTCTTCTTGAGAATAGGATCGACTGCAAATCGCACCATTGGTAGAATTGCACCTGCAGCCATATAAGCCGTAGCGCCTCCCAACGTATACGTTAGAAATTGTCGCCGGGACATTTCTTTGTTCGTATTCGGTAGGTATTTTACTTCATCATGATCATTTTGGTTGTTCTCCATGTCTTCAACCCCCTTTTCAAACCGTTCATTAAGTAATTCAATGATATTTATCACACCAATTACCAAGACAACTTAATAATATATGAGCCTCTGAATACCGTCAACAATTCCTTGTCATTTTTGTGTCCATAAAAAAATTTCACCTATGAAAAGTGTCGTAATTCTGTCACATTTATGAAAGGTCGTTCCTTTTCCATAACTTTTCTACTCTTTCTTGGATGATCGTTGATAGAGACAAGTTACTATCTACCAGCTCTTCTTGTAAATATGGTTGCGATAATATTAAGTCGGCATGAGTACATTGTGGTGTTTCTAGATATGTATCCGCTGTCATTACCATAACATATTTGAATCCACTTTTCTTCACTTTGTGACATATTTCATTTAAAAGTTCACAATGATCATGATGACCATAATGAAATGCGGGATATGTGACAATTCTGCCATTATAACGAGACTCCACTATATCCAATAAATCACGTAATCTTTCTAATGCAGTTGTTGCTTCGATAGGTGACTCCGATCCTTTTAGTCCAGTGAAAGGAATGAGGCATGTATCTAAGTAGGGTTGTAGCTCTAACCATGTGTCAGCTGAGATGTCAGTAAACTTCATCGCCATCATCCTTTCTAAGAGTTGCTTATAACCTTAAATTTAACCTAAAAAAGAAGAAATGCATAGATGCATTTCTTCAATTCAAATTTCTTAGTTGTTCAGTTAGTTCTGTAAAAGCTCTCTTATCTCTATTCACTAGAGCCTCATCTATCTTCTTATGCACCTCTTCGTTGCGGTACAACCGAACCGCTTCATCCATTACCATTTCAGCAGCTAACCCCAACATCACTTCATAAGTAACTTTCAACTTATCCAATGAAATGCACCTCCAACAATTACATCTATACCATCTGTTGACCCCATACTGTGATCTTAACTACCGTTTCTTCTTCATTCTTACCAATGCGTAATATGCCAAGATGCATCATCATTTGAATAACCCGTTCTTCCATAATCGAATGCGCGGTGTCGTAATAGTATGGCTTTATTAACCATCCTAGAGCCTCATGTAGCGTATTAAGTGTTACCCAATCTCTACAACATTGACCAATCCAATACAATAAGGATGGCAGGTTTGGAATAGCTGATTTATAGGTTTTTGACCAGAAACGTACGATTTGTTCCATTTCTTCACGTTTTCCTTGATTTAATCTTTCTATACCTAGATTCGTTAATGTTAGCTTATGATCTGTCTCATCTAAATATCCTTTATGGTAAGCATAATCATAGATTAGAGATAGTCTATTGGGATAGGCGTGGAAGCATCTTCCATAGCCAAACCGCCAGCCTCCCTTTATTAGGAGTGGTTCATGAATATGTAAACTATCCATGATCTGTTGTTGATTTCTTCGATACATCGTACCATTCTGATTCAATTCAATCTTCTGCTCATGAATGTAACGAAGTACGAAACCTAGATCTTCTAACATCAATCCTTGTTCTTCACGATATACGGAAGGTTCATTGGTATAGGTAATCATACTATTTAGGTAATCACCGAGTTCTGATCGAAATCTATCTTTTAAATCATGCGGGAACGAAAAGAGATACTTGGTATCGTGGGAACGTCCATTAAAGATCCAACCACTTTTCTTAAATCGAGCAATTGTTTCTCTTGGCGTAGTCTTCTTAATCTGCATATGTAATGAATCTGGTTCATTGACTTGAAAGTTGGTCTGACTGATAATAGCGATGAATTCCTCCACATTGAAGTAATGTCTATCATCGAACAGGATCGCATTAAGAAATCGCAGATCATCCGTCGAGAGACAACGAATCTGTTGACTTATAAATTCTTTACGGTTCAAAGTTACGAGTATACTTTGAATTAATTCATTCTTCGAGTTCGGTTTGCACTCACATTCATAATGACTTGCGATCGTTGTTAACTGAGTAATATCGGCAAATGTGAGCATATCAGCTAAATTCATCGTTCGATTCATGATTCATCGCTCCACCGTTTTAGTACCATTATGGCTAACTCTTTGAGAGTTGATACCTAAAGAACAAAAAAAATAGGATGCCTGTGTCAGATGATGACTTCTAGGACAACCTATTATTTGTTTTTTCTAACAGATGAAGACTACAATTATATACTAGAGGGCTCCATTTTTCTTCGTCTTTTTCTAGAATAGTTAAAGATAGGTTTCCAATTCGCTCCATATACATATCGTTATATAATGCAATATATAATTGAGCAAGAAAAGCACCATGGCTTATCACCAGAATATTTCTATTAGGGTATACATTCCACATTTCTTCCAAGAAGTCTAGACCACGTGTTTTGATATCTTCATTCTTTTCTTGACCAAGTTCTAGTTGATTCCAATCTTTACCCCATTTCAGTTCTCGTTCTTCAGCTGTTAGGCCTTCTACTTGACCGAAGGATCTCTCCAGCAAACGCTTATCCGGCTCTAACATTGGGATGGATAATATAGAGGAAATAATAGATCCCGTCTCCTCAGCACGTTGTAGACCACTGCTAATGATGGAATCCCAAGCATAGGGTTCTTGTAGCAACCGTTCACCTAGAATCGCAGCTTGTGCTCTTCCTTCATCATTTAAGGGAATATCGGTTTGACCTTGAATTTTGCCTAACATGTTCCAGTCCGTAATCCCATGACGAATCAATCCTATTCTCACCTTAATATCCTCCTATCCGATGATGACTATGAAATATATCTTAATGACGTATACGACTTAATCTTCTCAAAGAATACAATGCTAATGCAACACTAATAATAGATAGTATCATCCAATAAAATGGGTGTGTAGGTCCCATACTGACAACAAATGGTTCAATAATACCACTATTCAATGCAGGAATTATATATGTGTCCATACCCGGACTACCTGCAATTCCAGTGGGCAGAATTCCATGGGTTGGTATAGTCTCTATATTAGATTTAGACGGCTCAATCGTAATAAGTAATATGGAACTCACAAAGAATAAGATGAGACAACCCACGATCCATATAGCTAATCTGTTTCTAGCAAAACCTGATACGGCAAAAGGTTTGCTCTGATCCTGTATTAACCATGGTGATTCGTTGTATATCCGATCCATCACTTGTCTATTTACAGATTCTGATGCCATCTCTGTCCATTCATCACTTAATTCTTCTAGTAAGAACTGGCTTTCTTCCCAAAGCTCGAATTCGGATGAACACTCGCTGCAGGTAGCTATATGTTGTTCTAACATAAGCCTCTTCGGATCATCCGTGGGAAGATCCCACATCATACCGAATATGTCCTGAGCCTCAGAGCATTTCATCTTCTAGTCATCCCTTCGTTGTCATGATTAATGTCATTATAGTAATAAGGCTCAAGTTGAATCTTGACACTAGAACGTGCACGAAATAATAGCGATTTCACAGAACTCACGCTTTGTCCTAGAATATCAGCTATCTCTTGATAATCCAATTGATCATATTCTCTTAGAATTAATGCTGAACGTTGTTTCTCTGGTAATTTATTGATAGCGGATCTTACCATATTTACTTTCTCATTACGAAGGATAGCTTGTTCAGGGGCTACGTCGGATGGAGCTACAGGAACAAATCCACTCTCATCAAGAGGTATGTTAACATTTCGATGTTTACGCAACTCACTTAATACGGTATTTCGTGCAATCGTATATAACCACGTAGAGAATGAAGCTTCCACTTCCCTGAACGTATCTAGGCTACGGTACGCTTTGTAAAAGGTTTCTGAACAAAGATCCTCGGCCATCAGCTCTAAATTGGAACTCTTAAGCATATGAAAGACAAAAGTTAATATTTTACGCTGATAACGACGCATTAATACAGAGAATAATTCGATATTTCCTTCTTTAATCTCTCGAATCATCTGTGAATCCTGCATTATGTTTAAAACCTCCCCATCAGACAACTACTAATTTGAATAACTATGTATCGACATTTTCCGAGACCATCTAACAAGACTTTTAAGCATTATATCATAAACAACATCTATAGTCAGGTAGATTGATAGATTGCTATATGACGGATTATATTTCGACATACCCATCTTGTAATATCTGCTCCGCAACTCCACCCCATTCATCATCTAGACATATTCTTGCTTGTATTGGTACGTCAGTTGGAACAAAGGTGAATTTGTAGTAGATATTCTCATCCTCACAAACTTCATAATACAAATCATATATTCCCTTCTGTTCAAGAGGCAATTGAATGGGTAATGCTGTTCCGACAGACAACACCTTTAACTCACTATGATCGATCACTTCAAACGGAACAACGAAACATCTTTGCGTATGTGCATCTACTCCAAATGACTCCTTTAAGGTTAACCAAATATCTATGTTCTGGCTACCTTCAAATATTGGATCAAACGTAACGCACCCTGGATGGATAATAACCCCTTGTTCAATATTCCCATTTCCCCATTGACATGCAGCTTCATCAAACACCCTAGAACGAACCTGAATCTGATGATGCGAAATTTGTAACTGTACCTTCTGTGTTTCTTCGATCATCTCAAACCTCCTGACCTATATGTATGCACGTCAAATCAAAGTTATATTAGCATGTTTCGTGTTTTCAGATACTTATATAATACAATCCCTGCGAGAGAACATATAACGGCACACAATCCAATAAATCCATAACCTGCCTGCAATCCACGTAATAAACCTATCTCCGAGTTGACCGCATAAGCATTCTTCACTACATTGATAATCGCTCCTATCAGATAATTACCGATCACACTACCGATACCCATCATGGTCACTGTAAAACTAATTGCAGTATCACTCCCTGTTGGGTACCTCTTAGCAATGAAGGCCATCACCGTTGGATAAATCGGTGCAATACCAATCCCGGCTATAGCAAAGAAAATTGCAGCCTGTTCACCTGCTAGAATAGCGATAAACGTACAAATACCACTAAACGCGGATAGTATGATGATCGAAAGGTTAAACCCTATTTTATCGATGACAGGTCCCAAAAAAAGCCTCGCTCCCGAAAAGAAAAGAAAAAATGACGATAACATGCCTGCTGCGGCTGTTGTATTCCAATCGTAAGACTTCTCCAAAAAATTAACAAGCCAACCGCCCACGGCTAACTCAGAGATTACGCCAAAAGAAAGAATGGCAACTAATAACCATAATGCGGGGTCTCTTATTAATTGCTTCAATGGAATTCGATCGTTCTCTGATAGATCATCCCCTGGGAACTGACCCATAAAAGCTGGTATCATAGGTATAACAGATAAACTTAGCATGATAAGGTACATTCCTCGCCAATCCAATGGTTGATTAAATACCGTTAACGTCATTAATCCAGATGCGATCAAAGGTGCGACCGTCGAACTAAGTCCATAGAAAAAATGTGATAAATTCATCATCGTCCCCGTATTTTTCACGAAGATTCTAGCTCCAAGTATGGCTAACGCGATCTCAAGCATTCCATTACCAATGTACATCAAAAAATAGGATGCTGAGAAAAATGTGTATGTATGTGATATAAAGATAAGGATTCCGGAAATAACCATAGTCCCGAATGCAATCATACTCGCCCACTTGATTCCTATCTTCCTAGTTAACAATGCTGTGAACGAACAGGCAATAAGATAACCTAAGGCGTTCAATGATAACAGTGTTCCTAGCTGGATTTCGTCTATGTTGAAACTCAACTGTATTTTGGGAATAGCAGGTCCCTTAATATTCTCCGAGATACCAAAAATAATGAACCCTATAAATATAGTAGCTAATTGTAAGGAGTAATTCTTATTGAATTTCTTCTTGTTGTGAATATTCATGTATGATCTCCTGCCTTAAAGTTGTTAAAAGAACACTAGAACAATTAACGTAAAGTTTGTATAGTTCTATATAGAGGTTGCTATTTACAATTCGGGTATACAGAAAGGTTGATCTCCATGTTAACTTCCGTTGAAATCCATCGTAACGAATCCCCCACGCAAGTCCGTTGTATGATCATTACCGTCTCAGATACGAGAACATCCGAAACGGATGTGAGTGGTACATTATTAAGAACGCTTATGGAAGCATCTGATTATGACATCACAGACTATCAAATTGTACATGATTCCTATGAACATATTCAAATAATGATCCATAACGGATTAAATAACCCTAATGTAGAGGCTATTCTTCTTCATGGAGGTACTGGCATTGCACTTCGCGATACGACTTATGAAGCTGTTCGAGATCTACTGGATAAAGAGATGCATGGATTCGGTGAATTGTTTCGTTATTTGAGTTACACCGAGGATATTGGAAGCTCTGCTATCCTAAGTCGAGCCATTGCAGGGATAGCCAGCAATAAGGCAATCTTCTCCATGCCAGGATCCTCGGGAGCCGTTAAGCTTGCGGCAACGAAGATCATCATCCCCGAACTTAGACACGTCATGCGTGAGATCTATAAAGATCTTTAAATGTACAATTCAAAAAGTGATTGCCATCAAATGACAATCACTGCAACGATCAAGAAGAATAGGACACTCACAATCTCAATGATTCCCACTTTCATAGGACGCATTTGTTTGCCACCGTACACAAATGAACGAACTAGTGCACAGGCATAAGAGAGCATCATCCAAGGCATACCTACCAACCAAGGTGCAATCATTAAGATCACATGGTAGATGTGATTTGCTGCCAGCCACCGTGCGTTACCCCGTTCACGAAATACAGATTTCACGAAGAAGACGGTGCCTGTGAAATATAAGAAGTTAAATAGAATAACCATGATCATCCGGTAATCCCATGTCCCATCCCCCACCAAGTAGGCCGCAGCTCCCCCTAGTGAAAAGATCAGAATAGCAGATAGATCATTGACGATTTGTCTCTCCGACCTCTGCTTAGCGTGCCAAATATTAACGACTAGTAGGCTGAGAAATGGAATTGAAAAGTAGAATAGCACGGGATACTTATATAATGGAAGTATCACACACAGGAGTGCAATAACCCCATATATGATTCCCCATTGGATAAAACGTCCCCGATTTGATCTTTTCTTGACCGCTTGCAATAACGGGTATGAGGCCAAATATAAGAACAACCAAGCTAAAAATAAAAGTAGATGCAACCATTGTGGATTACTAGCCATCATACCAATAATGAATGGCACACTTACCATTGCCCATCCACCATGTTCATGAGGAATGATAAACCCTTTCTTCGCCAAACCGTCACTCCGTTCCCTGTTATTAATACTATAGATATAATCTTAATCGGTATTTTTCCTACCTGTCAAAAGTAATAGTAGGAAAGACAATAATACCATTGAACCAGCCCAAGCGTAAGCCATGGTATGATTTCCACTATCTACAGCGACATAAATGGCGGTGGGAACGGTCTGCGTCTTCCCCGGAATATTCCCAGCAATCATTAATGTAGCGCCAAACTCACCAAGTCCACGTGCAAAACTTAATATATACGAAGTGATGATCGATTGGCATGCTAGAGGCAAACATATATAACAAAAAACCTGCCATTCGCTAGCACCAGCTGAACGACCTGCGTCTTTCAAATCTTTATCTATGGAACTGAATCCAAGTCTCATCGTTTGATAGACAAGTGGAAATGCAACCACAATGGAAGCAATGACCGCTGCCCACCACGAAAAAATAATGGGCGCAGAAAATATCCATTCGGCAAATCGTCCGAGAAAGCTCCTTCTTCCCAATGTAATAAGTAACAATAGACCCACAACCGTTGGCGGTAATACCAACGGCAACATAAAAGCGGTCTCTAGTAACATTTTTCCTTTGAACTTCACTTTCGACATCCACCATGCCAGAGCAATACCTGCAATGGTTGCTACGATACTCGATATGAAAGCCACTTGTATGGAAAGCCGAATCGGATCCCAATACACCTGCCAATTCATCATGGTTTCACTGATTCAGAAGTTGCAAACCCATATTTCTTAAATACATTCAATGCTTCATCTGATTGCAAGTAGGTTAATAAATCTGTCGCTTCCTTCGGATGTTTCGTAGCTTTCACGATTCCAAATGGGTAATAAGCTGTTGTATATGTGGTGGGATCTACCACATAAGCTATTTTCATTTTAGATGAAGACAATGCATCCGTTTTGTACACAAAACCGATATCCGCATTACCTGTTTCTACGTAATTAAGCACTTGGCGAACATCTTTTGCTTGGACTAGTCTGGGTTGTAACTGATCCCATAGTTGATCATTCGTTAATGCTTCTTTCGCATAGTTGCCCGCGGGGACGCTCTCAGGTATCCCAATCGCTATCTTCTGTACACCATCATTCATTAGATCTATAGACGATTCGATCTTTAACGGACTATCTTCAGGCACAATGACTACCATTTCATTCGTTAGCACATTAAACTGTTGGTCCTCGGCAATCCATTGTCCCTCTACGAGTTCGTTCATGACTTTCTTCGCAGCGGATAGGAATAAATCCACAGGAGCACCTTGTTCAATTTGTTGTTTCAAAGCACCCGAAGCACCAAAATTAAAGTTAAGTTTCACATGGCTATGCTCTGATTCATAGGCAGTTTGAATTTCGGTCAATGCATTCGTTAAACTTGCAGCTGCTGAAATCGTAAGTTCAACTTCCTTTGAAGTTGAAAATGATGAATTACAACCTAACATAGATACGGATAATACCAACATGAGTATAATAAGCAATGCATTTTTCATTGTAACCTTCATCCTTACAACCCCCTTTTATCCACCAATTTGTGACATTCTGCGAGCAGTAGGCGCATGTGTAATCTGCTCTCCCGATAATTGTTTGAACATTTCATGACTCTCAGGTTTGGTACCTAATGCTTCCATAAATAATTGACGAACGGCATCATCATCTCCGATGACCCGACGAACTTGAAATTGTTCAGACCACGCTAGGCACGGCTTAATATAACCATCTGCTGTAAGTCGAAGTCGATTACAAGTTGCACAGAAGTGATTGCTTATGGGATGAATAAGACCGAAGCTACCCACCGCCCCATTCAATTGATAATTATCCGATGGACCATTTCCCTGGAGGGTGGATGCGGATTGATACACCCAATTATGCTGAGTACATACATCGAAGACCTGCTGTAATGGTTGATAGAGGTTCTTCCACTCTGCATCATGATGACCAATGGGCATATATTCAATAAAGCGTACACTGATATCACGTCCAAAGGTTAAGGCCAAGAAATCTGCAATCTCATCATCATTGATACCTTTCATCAGAACCACATTCAACTTAATCGGAGAAAGTCCAACACGTATACACTCATCAATGCTTTTCAGCACTTTATTAATATCGCCACCACGCGTAATGGACTTGAATCGATCGGGGCGTAATGAATCCAGACTGATGTTCACACGTGTCAAACCCGCTTCTTTCAAACGCGCTGCCTTCGAAGCTAGAAAGATACCATTTGTCGTTAAAGCGATATCTTCAATCCCTGGAATACGTGCTAGCTTCTCGACTAGGACATCTAACTCTTTACGAACTAATGGTTCACCGCCCGTTAAACGTAGCTTACGCACACCCATACCAGCCAACACTCTGACCACATCTGTAATTTCCTCATAACTCAGCACTTTATCTGAAGGTTCAAATTCCATCCCTTCTTCGGGCATACAATAGATGCAACGCAAGTTACAACGATCTGTGACAGATATACGTAAGTAATCATGTTTACGACCGAATGGATCCGTTAATGTTTGAACCGCCATGTGCTCACTCCCCTTTCGCGTAGGAATGGTTACCTAATTGATCCCCGATCCACACGGAGCCATCTTCCCATTGTTCTTTTTTCCAGATAGGGACAATTTGTTTGATTCGTTCAATGATGTATTCATTCGCCTCATAAGCTGCCTTACGGTGAGGTGAGGAGACTGCAATCGCAACGGCGATATCTGAAATCTGCAGGTGACCAATTCGATGCGTAATCGCTGCCTCGATATCAGGCCATTTATCCCGTACTTCCTGACTAATAAGTTCTAGTTGAGATATAGCCATCGGTGTATAGGCTTCATAATCTAAATACAGCGTCCTTCTACCGTGTGTGATCTCGCGAACGGTGCCTAAGAATAATGTGATCGCCCCCGCTGCTCGTCGTTTCACTTTACTTGTAACCTCATCTGGAATGATAGGTTGATCCGTTACAACATATAAACTAGCTTCTTGGCGAGCGTAAGTACCACTTTTCCCGCCACTTTTATGTTCCAGATACGTAGGACCCAGAATCATATCCTTATCCACGGCTTTGCACATATCATAGATCGTTAATCCAACGATTTGAGCAGCAGTAAGTGCCTCCATCTCTACCCCAGTAACCCCGGTTGTTTTGGCAATAACGCGGATGGACAACGTTCCCCCATCCACTTCTTCGAAGGTAATGTCAACTCCTGTTAAAGGTAGTGGATGACACATGGGAATCATATCCGCTGTTTTTTTGGCAGCCATAATCCCTGCTACCTGAGCCACGGATAGAACATCCCCTTTACCCATTGAGCCTTCCCTAATTTTATCTAACGTCTGCGGTCGCATCGTTATCTGACTCCTAGCAATAGCCACCCTTTGGGTCACTTTCTTGTCACTAACATCGACCATATGCGCCCTAGCTTGATCATTAAAATGCGTAAGGTCTGAAGAACTCATTGCGCATCCCCCTTTTTTCACAAAACTCGTTGTTGACTGTGCTCGTTAACCACCACTTACTGGTGGAATAAAAGCAATAATATCATCTGGATGTAAAGGATAGTCTTGACCAACGAATTGTTCATTTACTGCTATCATCGATTGACCAATCGTTAAGTTCGGATATCTTCGTTGAAATTCCACCAACATGTCGGCCACCGTCATCGATTCTAGATCAAGCGATATACTTTCGGACCCGTGTTCTTCTCTTAAATGTGCAAATAACAATACCTTCATGACGCCACCTCCGTTACATTCTCAACTTAGGTATCGATAGTACAATTCTTTAGCCACCGATGGATCAGATGTGCCATGAATTAAAGCTCTGCCATCCTTAAAGATAACCATTCGATAACCTTCTTCATGTATTTGAACTAAATGCGGATTATAGGTCACCTGATCACTACGTTTCTGTGCCGTGTTGATCAATTGTTCCATATTCAATGGAGATACACGTGAAGGTCGTACCCACACTGTAGTTCTACCGCATAACACCTCTGTTCTCATCACATCATCTTCTTGTAGGTAAGGATATGTTCGTTGCGGACCACAAGTTAAACAATCCTCTCGGGCTAGACTTGTGCTAACTTTGATAGATTGGGATAGATTGGACCATAGATCAAATACGTGATATTGATTGGACATGCTTGCTTCGTTACCCGTCAGCCATTTCAATGCTTCCGCGGATTGCATCGATACAACCATTTGAACTGCAGGTGCAATAATTCCACCTACCTCACAATTTGCTGCTGCGATGGGCATGCTAGATAATAGACAATGTAAACATGGCGTGGATTGATGGGGTACGAAAGCACACATCACACCATAACTTCCAGAACACGCACCGTAAATCCAGGGGATGTTATAACGATAGCTAATATCATTTATCATGTAACGAATGGAGAAGTTATCTGTAGCATCAATTAGCAAGTCCACCTTCGAATGCTCAACGAATCCGATTAAATCAGCTGCTGTACAATCCAGCACATGTGCTTGAATATCAATGGTGGAATTAATCGCTTGTAATCGCTGAGATGCGGCCACCGCTTTTGGCAATTGCTCCTTGACATCCTGTTCGCAATATAACGATTGTCTTTGTAAATTGCTCCATTCCACATAATCACGATCGATAATCGTTAATTTACCAACACCTGCACGTGCTAGTATTTCTGCATTCCCTGAACCGAGTGCACCAGCCCCCACTATCACTACATGTTTATTCCTTAATTCGTTTTGCCCCGAGGAACCGATTGCGAAGAAGTTTTGTTGTCTACTATATCTCTCATCATGCATAACAGCATCCTCCTCGATCAATCATTCACTCAGTAATCTCAAATATTGTTCAGGTGTATCGATATCCAATGTGAATTCAAGTGGTATGCCTTGTGCACACCATTCCGATTCTTCAATCGCTAACCACTCGATCAAATTCAATAGCGCAGATAGTCGATATTGTTTAGATTCGATCAGACGGATGATCGGATGTATTAACACATCGGTTCGATAGACCCCATGCAGCATTTGATGTATACCACCAATAAAAGGAATGGCAGCCGCATAATGACTCTTACGCAGTCGGCTTACCATCCATTGTGCTGCTTCAGATGATAATATGGGGCAATCGCATCCCATTACCCAAGCAAACTCTGTCTGTATTCTTAGACAAGCTGCATGAATACCCGTTAATGGTCCGCAGCTAGCATATACATCAGGTAAATACACAATGTCGCCAAGTGATAGTTGCGTATATATCGTGGGATCAGGTGTAACTACGATTATCTCTTGGCAAATGCTTCTCATGATTCGTACTTGCCGCTCAATCAGTCGCTCTCCCTTATAGGGTAATAATGCCTTATTGTAACCATGCATCCGTGAATTGCGACCGCTCGCCAATATGACACCCGTTATCAAGAGAACACCACCTTTTTATTTCCGCTTACGGTACACTACATAACTTCTTCTCAAGTATTGAATAGGCATACTCAACATATGCACGAGTCTAGTGAATGGAAATACTGCGAACAAAGCTAGACCCAACATGACATGTATTTTGAAAATAAGGGGTACATCGCTCATTAAGTTGCCATCCGGTGTAAAGGTCAACACGCCACGAATCCAAGGTGATATCGTCTCACGATAATCAAAATCCGTATGACTAGTTGCATTAAATAATGTCGCACCCATACCAACAACGATGATAACCGTTAAGAGAATGATAGATAACATATCTCCGAAGCTACTTGTCTTACGTACTCTTGGATTAGATAAACGACGATACAAAAGGATGAGACAACCCGCTAACGTGAGTACACCAGCAAACCCGCCCACATATATCGCCATCAAATGGTACAGATGATCACTGATTCCAATCGCTATAAGCCAAGCTTTCGGAATGAGAAGTCCACCAATATGCCCGAATAATACAAGCATAATTCCGACGTGAAATAGAATACTTCCGGAACGCAGTAGCTTTTTCTCCAGAATTTCACTGGATTTGGCCGTCCATCCGAATTGATCAGTCTGATAGCGGTAATATAGCCCTATCAAGAATATGACAACAATCAAGTATGGATATATAACCCATATGAATTGACTACCCGATGACATTACAGTTTCCCCCGATCCACTCGATTCACTTCTTGATTCGCATGAGGTGAACCCCCGCCATAACCTGCCGCAGCCCACATTGGACCACAACCTGCTGCAGCTCCAGCTTCATTCCCGACATAAGCGGTTGAAGCATCGAATTCGAATGAGCCTTCTTTCACAGCAGATTGATCTAGCAATGTCAAAATGCAGGTAAGTGCATGTCGATATGGACTATCCTCCGCTACAAGAGCAGCCTGTACGGTTTCTAACGCTTTACGGAAAGAGATAAGTAGTGAAATCCCTTTATCCCCCTCCGCGACAGCTACGTACTCAAGTACAAGTGGTAAATAGTCTGGTAGCTCCTCACTCGTTAGAAGCATGTCTTCCTCTTCATAGACTTGTTTCAATTTGAGCAATGCCGGCCCCCGCTCGCGTTCTTCGCCTAGCTGACCGTAAGTTAAATATAGATTAGATTTCTTACTGAAATCGAAAGTCCTTACGTAATTCTGAGTTATCGTCTGGGAATCCATACCAACGAATTCAGTAATACAATCATTTGCTAAATTCCGGATGATCTCAATGTTAGCTGCATCATCTTCCTCAAGCAGATGACACCAATCCACGAACATTTCATCTGCTGATTCCTGCCATGCAATATCCGGATACTGCAACAGAAATGACATCATCATCCAACTTGAACGCAGTGTCACATCCTTCATTTGTCATCATCCTCCGCAAGGGCCTGGTCCGCCCATCATATTAGTAAATCCACATGCCCCTTGCTCTGAATAGAGGTCCGAGATCTCTTCGCGATGTGCAGATGGAATAACAAATCGATCTTCATATTTAGCAATCGCTAGTAGACGATACATCTCTTGTACTTCCTTCTCCGTTAGACCGAACTTCTCTAACATCTCCAGATTAGGTTCCTTCTTCAAATTGCGGGAACGCATATACGTTCTCATGATAGCCATCTTCTTCAATACGTTCTTGATAATCTCGGTATCACCCGCAGTTAACAGGTTCGCTAAATATTCAACTGGAATTCGCATATCATCAATCGCTGGGAATATATCATCTTCTGTTGCAAGTGAACCCTTACCTTCCACCATATTCGTAATTGGACTAAGCGGTGGAACGTACCACACCATAGGCATTGTTCGATATTCAGGGTGAAGAGGGAGTGCAATCTTCCACTCTACCGCCATCTTATAGATAGGTGAGTTCTGTGCAGCTTCCACCCAATCATGAGGTATCCCTGCTTCACGTGCCGCTGTAATTACCTCTGGGTCAAATGGATCTAAGAAAATATCTAGCTGTGCTTCATAAAGTTTCTTCTCATCTTCAACTGACGCAGCCGCTTCAACCCGGTCCGCATCATAGAACATGACGCCTAGATAACGAATACGCCCTACACAAGTCTCGGAACATACCGTCGGAAGACCTTGTTCAATTCGAGGGAAACAAAGCGTACATTTCTCAGCTTTATTAGTCTCCCAGTTGAAATATACTTTCTTATATGGGCAACTACTTACGCAGAATCTCCAAGAGCGACAAGCATCCTGGTCCACCAAGACGATTCCATCTTCTTCACGCTTATACATTGCACCAGAAGGACAGCTCGAGACGCAAGATGGGTTGATACAGTGTTCACATATTCTTGGAAGGTACATCATGAATACTTGTTCGAACTCCATGCGAACCGATTCTTGAAGCCCGGCCATATTGGGATCTCGAAGACCCGTAACGTGAACACCTGCGAGATCATCTTCCCAGTTCGGTCCCCACTTGATTTCCATGTGCTCGCCTGTTATCTGAGATTTAGGACGGGCGACCGGTTGGTGCTTACGCTCTTTCGTTTGATTCAATTTCTCATATTCATAATCCCAAGGTTCGTAATAATCATCGATCGTAGGTTGATCTGGATTGTGAAAGATATTAATCAATCTTTTGGCTCGACTGCCTGAGCGAAGCTCCAATTTACCATTCTTGAGCACCCAACCGCCTTTGTATTTGTCTTGATTCTCCCATTCTATCGGGTATCCAATACCAGGCTTTGTCTCCACGTTATTGAACCACATGTATTCTGCACCCTTGCGGTTCGTCCACGTATTCTTACAAGTAACGGAGCATGTATGGCACCCGATACATTTGTCTAAGTTCATGACCATTCCAATCTGTGCTTTAATCCTCAAGCCAATTCACCTCCGCAAGTTTACGTATCACAACATTCAGATCACGTTGGTTACCCGTTGGGCCGTAATAATTAAATCCATAGCTTAGTTGCGCATATCCACCAATCATATGTGTTGGCTTGACATGAATTCTTGTAGGGCTGTTATGTGTACCCCCTCGTGTTGATGTCACATCTGTCGCGGGTACGTTAATGGTTCGATCTTGAGCATGGTACATGAAACACATACCACGCGGCATCCGATGTGTAACAACCGCACGAGCAACGACTGCACCATTCTGGTTGAAGCATTCAATCCAATCATTATCTAGAATATCGGTGTCTGCCGCATCATCTTTGTTCATCCATATGGTTGGTCCCCCACGGAATAACGTCAGCATCGGTAACGAATCATAGTACATACTATGAATGGACCACTTACTATGTGGAGTCATGAAATTCAATACAATTTCCTTGCCTTTCACGATCGGTCTGTCTTTTACCGTATGGAAAGGTGCATGCTTCAGTGTTGGCTTGAAGATAGCCATGTTCTCACCAAACTCTGTTAACAACTCATGATCAAGGAAGAAGTGTTGGCGACCGGTCAACGTCCGATAAGGTATCATTCGCTCTACATTTGTTGTAAATGGTGAATATCTTCTACCATGCTGTTCTGAGCCACTAAATGCAGGTGAAGTGATTACCGTCTTCGGTTGAGCCGTAATCTGTGCGAAGGTAAATCGTTCATCTTCTCGATCTTCCGCTAAATCCTTTAATTTAAGAGCTGTCTTTTTCTCCAAAGACTCCCAAGCCTTAACGGCCATTTTTCCATTACTTGTTGAAGATAAGGTCATAATCGCTTCTGCCATATGGAGGTCAGTCACCAATTTCGGACATCCTTCACTTACCCCAACCTCATCCACAACTCCGTTAATACTCTTTAACAATTCATATTCATTCTCGGCCGACCAATTCATGCCCTTAATCCCATAAGGCTTATCCTTCACCTGTCGACCAAGTGAGATCATCTTCTTATACACTTGTGCATAATCCCGTTCTACGACAATAAACTTAGGCATCGTTTTACCTGGAATCGCTTCAATCTCATCCTTACTCCAATCGTGAATTTTACCGTAAGGCTGTGCAAGTTCATCTGGCGTATCATGTAATAACGGTACGGAAACGAGATCTTGTTGCGGCCCATCGAATTGGCCTTCTGCCATTTCAGAGAAGCTCTTGGCGATTGCCTTAAACGTTTCCCAATCCGAACGAGATTCCCACAATGGTGGAACCGCAGGGTTGAAAGGATGTATGAATGGATGCATATCTGTTGAAGATAGGTCGCTCTTCTCATACCATGTCGCAGCAGGTAGAACAATATCAGAATAGACAGCCGTACCAGACATTCGGAAATCGATATTCACCATCAAATCGAGCTTACCTTCTGCCGCCTGCTCTCTCCACGTGATTTCTTCGGGACGGATCGTATGGGTATCTTCATTCAACAGACCATTATGTGCGCCTAAAAGATACTTCAAGAAATACTCATGGCCTTTACCTGAACTTGAGATCAGGTTAGCCCGCCATACGAACATCACCTTCGGATGATTCACTGGCGCATCTGGATCTTCCATCGCAAATCTCATCTTACGATCCTTCAATTGCGTAGCCACATATTGCGAGATTTCTTCTGGCGATGTTGCACCCGCGGCGTTGGCTTTGCTCACTAAATCGAGTGAGTTCTCATCAAACTGAGGATAAGAAGGTAACCAACCTAATCTCGATGCGAGCACATTGTAATCAGCGTAATGTGAATATCGTGCTTTATCGACGAGCGCGGAGGTATGACCTTCCACTGGATTAGATTCAAAACGCCATTGATTCGTTGCAAAATAGAAGAAAGACGTTCCATTCATTTGACGTGCTGGCATCGTCCAGTCTCTCGCAAAGGCAACGGTAGCCCAACCTTCTGCTGGACGTAACTTCTCTTGCCCAACATAGTGAGCCCAGCCCCCGCCATTCACACCTTGACAACCGGTCATAAGAACCAAGTTCAGAATGCTTCGATAGATCGTATCCGAGTTGTACCAGTGGTTAATTCCTGCACCGACAATAATCATGGAACGACCTTCACTCTCAATCGCATTCGTCGCAAATTCACGGGCAATCTGAATGATTGACTCCTTATCCACACCAGTAATGGCTTCCTGCCATGCAGGTGTGTATGCTGTTTCTGCATCGTCATAACTACCATCGCCAGAAGCGTCTACACCATATTGCGCTAACATGAGATCAAATACAGATGTCACTCTGATCGTTGAACCATCAGCAACTGTAACTTCTTTGAATGGAATGCTCCGCGATATAATCGTTTTGCCTTCATCATCGAAGTAAGGAAGGCTGATATCTACTTTTCCGTTCGCTGATTGACCTAATCCCAATTGAGGACTGATGTCTTCACCTGTGATCGTATCCACTGGATTAAGGTTCCATTTCCCATCTTCACCCCAACGAGATCCAATCGATCCGTTTGGTATATGCAGTTGACCTGTGTTTTCATCGATCAATACGGTTTTCCATTCTGCATTATTGGTCGCTATCCCTAAATCCTTAGCAGTTAAGAAACGTTCGGCGGTCATAACGCCCTCTTGTTCTTGCAATATAAGAAGGAACGGAAAGTCTGTGTATTTCTTCGAGTAATTTTCGAAATAGGCTGTGCGTTGTAATACATAGAATTCTTTCAAAATAACGTGACCCATCGCCATAGCTATAGCACCGTCTGTACCTTGCTTCGCTTGAAGCCATTTATCTGCAAATTTAACGAATTCAGCATAATCCGGACTGATGGATACTACCTTCGTTCCACGATACCTTGCCTCTGTCATGAAATGGGCATCTGGCGTTCTTGTCATGGGAAGATTAGATCCCCATACAAGTAGATAACTAGAGTTGTACCAATCGCTACTCTCAGGTACGTCCGTTTGGTCGCCCCAGATTTGTGGAGAAGCTGGCGGTAGATCCGCATACCAATCGTAGAAACTAAGCAATGGCGACCCTAGCAAAGAAAGAAAACGAGAACCCGCTGCATAACTGATCATGGACATCGCGGGGATAGGTGAGAAACCAAAGATACGGTCCGGACCATCCTGTTTGATCGTGTATAGCAAAGACGCAGAAATAATTTCCGTTACCTCTTCCCAACTTGCACGTACCATTCCGCCTTTGCCTCGAGCCGATTTATAAGTTAACTTTTTATCTTCATCTTGAACAATAGAAGCCCATGCCTTGACCGGATCATTCGTTAGTTGACGAGCTTCCCGCCACATATTTAACAACTTTCCTCGAATATATGGATATTTCACACGCAGTGGACTATAAAGATACCAAGAAAAACTTGCACCACGTGGACATCCTCGAGGTTCAAATTCAGGCATATCCGGTCCCGTAGTTGGATAATCTGTCTGTTGAGATTCCCATGTGACAATCCCATTCTTAACGAAGATCTTCCAACTACAAGAGCCCGTACAGTTAACACCATGCGTTGAACGAACAACCTTGTCATGCGACCAACGGTTACGGTACATATCTTCCCAGGACCGATCATCCGTCGTTACTTCACTCCATCCTTCCGCATTTTTTTCTCGTTTGCGAAAGAATGTAAGCTTTTGCAGTAGAGGGTTTTGCTTCTTCATTCATTCATCTCCTTACGCCTTATTCTACTTATTATTGTAGACCTTAATGCCGGCATAATAGAGGGGGGAAAACCCCCATTCCTCGAAGGGTATTCCCTAGTTTTTGAATAAATCTTGCTTTTTTTCTACATTCTCATTGAATTTATGTGTGGGGGGAGTAGTGAAAGGGAGAGTGAGTACACACTGTCTAGGACAGCCTCTTCATCGTGAATGGATATAACTCTCGCAAGTGGAAACTTCTTTGGATTCAACCAACTAATCCATAGGCGGATGTCATTCGCTTCTAGCATCAATATCTCCATGTGATCGGTCTCTCGTATTAGCGCGATCTTAGGATATGATGCATTCTTAAAACCTTCAGCAATCAAGATATCTACTCGGTCAGCCAAAATATCAGCGATCTCTACTAGAGAAGTAGGATTCTGACGCATCCAACGCGTGGCCGTGTTGGATGTAAGAACTGTCTCCACAGCCCCATGTGTTAGATGTTTGCTACTATCTGTTCCAGATTCATCTAATTGAAATCGGTGTGCATCATGTTTCGCGGAACCGACTCGCAAACCAGATGCCGTAAGTTTCGCAATCAATTTGCAAGCAAGTGTTGTTTTACCACTATTCTTGAATCCGATGATTTGCAACACTGGCAAGGTTGTGGGTATTGGATCCAGATTAACATTCACTGACATGAATATCTTTCCCCCTTTACAACAAAATCACTTCGACAAGCGTGCCTGCCTCGTATCCTTTTGGCGATCCCGGGATACAGATTAGACAATTGGCATCGCGTAAAGATACGGTCACACTAGACATATCGTATCCAACTGGTGTTGCTTCTAACATGCCTTCTTTTGAAGAAATCACACCTCGAACGAAGCGTGTGGATCGGTCCGATTTCAAGTAATCCATAGTCAATGTAGCCGTCATGCGTTTCTCTGGTGCAAGTTCAGCCCCCATCATGCCCCGGATAACAGGGCGAAGGAATAATCTACTTCCTACAAAACAAGCTGCTGGATTTCCCGATAATGCGAAGAGGGGCTTACCCTGCCAAAGACCAAACGTTGTTGGACTTCCAGGTCGCATTAACAATTTATTGAATTTCAAATCGCCATCCCATTCTTGTGTCAAGTCATACATAATATCATGATCTCCTACGGATACACCGCCTGTCGTTACGACAATGTCATAGGAAGCTAATGCTTCCATTACTCTCACTGTAGCTAATCTTGTGTCGTCTGGAATGGCGTCTAACATCACCGGAATCCCACCATAATCCTTTACCATAGCTGCAACCATATAACCATTACTATTGCGGATACGTCCAGGTTCAAGTGCATCTTGAACCTCTAACAATTCTGCTCCTGTCGTTAGAATTGCGACTCTTGGTTGCTGAAACACTTCGACGTTGTTCAGACCAAACATAGCCAGCAAAGCCATTTCTCCTGGACCAATACGAACACCCTGACGTAGAACCGTCTCTCCCTCTGCCATCTCGATACCAATTGGGGATACATTATCACCCACATGAACGGCTGCCATCACATGACATGACTCTTGGCCTTCTGAATCTAGACCGCCTTCCGTGGTCATCTCGTATTTAATAACGGCATCTGCGCCATTAGGAACACTTGCCCCCGTCATAATGCGGGCACATTCCCCGCTGTGCAATGTACGATCAGAAGTCTTACCCGCCGGAATATTATCCACCACTTGTAACTTAATAGGATTCTGGAATGTAGCATGTATCGTATCAGAACTCAGAACCGCATAGCCATCCATTCCAGCACGTCGAAAGTGTGGAACAGGCTGTGGGGCAACCACTTCTATGGCTAGATATCTTCCCATACTATTCATAATGGATACCGTTTCTTTATCCATCACATGAACAGATGCTAGCACCATATCCGTTGCTGCTTCTACCGTAATCGCTTTTCTCATGAAATTCTGCTGATGTTTTCTGCCACTCATAAGATGATCCTCCTAGTCCCCATTCCTTCATTATTCGATAGTTTTTCTTGTGTGAATTCCTCCGTATGAGGTTCAACTTCCGTGAATACACCAACATAGTAACTAACTTCGCCAACGTCATTTTCAACTGCATTAATTGTGATGTGTTGTAAAAAGAGTTCACCACTACGTTTTTTGTTCCAAATATCACCGCTCCAAGCACGCTTCTCCTTCAATTGATTCCACATCTCTTCATAGAATGGCTGATCATGTCGACCTGATTTTAGAAATCCAGACTTTTGTCCAATGGCCATCTCTGGCGTATACCCCGTAACCGCTGTATATGCAGGATTGATATTTATAATCGTCCCTTTTTTATTCGTAACAAGGATAGCTTGTGAGGTGCATTGAATAATTTGCTCTGCCAGTTTCACTTGATCCTGCCAATATAAATATAGAACAAGCAACATGCTGGATAGCGCGACCATAGACAGTGCCATGAAGCCAATTGCGTAATGACCCGTGATTGCTAGTAACATGGTTAACATTAATGGCGGGAAGAATCCACCCAATCCCCCAAGGGCCGAGATAAGTCCATTAGCGATACCTGCTTGTTTGGCAAAATACAACGGCACCAATTTGAATAACGTACCATTACCCGTTCCAGCACAGAAACCGATCAGTAGACATCCCATGGAATATAATAGAATGGATGGAGAGAAGGCTAATACAATCCCTCCAATGGTCAATCCACCGAATACATATGCTAATATTTTAAAAGGGTTCAATCGATCACCTAGCCATCCACCAACGGGACGCATAATCGTAGCAATCAACACAAATCCTGCTGTTCGTAATCCTGCATCAATTTTACTGATTTCGAAGTATTGGACGAGATGATTGGGCAAGAACACAGTGAACGCAACGAACGAACCAAATGTTATAAAATAGAAGAAGGAGAGTAACCATAACTTTTCATTTTTATAAATTCCTTTAATCTGCTCCATGAGCGGTGTAGTTAATTTACTTTCTTTACGGTCACCCATGAATAGATTAGCAAATGTAAATACGATAAGTAGGATCATATAGAACTGTACGGTTGCCCTCCACCCGAACTGCGTTGCTAACAAAGGTGCAAAGAATGTACTCATCGCGGAACCGATATTTCCTAATCCATAGATTCCATTAACGAATCCGTGTTTCTCCTGAGGATAATATTTAGGTAATGAAGTGACTCCAACCGAGAATGTCGCACCGGCTATCCCAAGAAATAATCCTCCTGTTATAAGATCTGCGAAGCTGGTAGCTTTACTGATGTAGAACACGGGTACTAATAGAACCACAAAGCTGATGAGAAACATCAGACGAGCACCAAACTTATTGGTCCA
This sequence comes from Paenibacillus sp. CMAA1364, assembly GCF_054373195.1. Lineage (NCBI taxonomy): Bacteria > Bacillati > Bacillota > Bacilli > Caryophanales > Paenibacillaceae > Paenibacillus > Paenibacillus sp. CMAA1364. The sequence goes on from NZ_JBITNB010000001.1 coordinate 205,850, forward strand.
ATAACCAAATGGGATTCGCAAAATAGAACCTAGCACGATTGGTAATGCCGTAACTAATGACAATTGACCTGGTGTTAACGGGATTCCCTCTTTGATGAAAACGATTAATGATGATAAAATACCCCATACTGCAAAGCCTAGCACAAGACTTAACGTTTGTAGTGGCAGTAATGCCTTTGATGGTTGTTTCATAACCATGCCTCCCATTAGACGAATCGAACTATTATCTATTATCATGGCAGTACGATACGAAACAAAGAAGGGAATTCCCCCATTTATATGTAGGAAATTCCCCATGTGTCATCTTTTTAGTTATACCAATATAATTCATCTAGTAAAAACCGGGTTGGAATGATTAATTTTACGGATTGTTTCTCGAGTTCAATTATAATTTCTAAATCACATTTAAGTGATCTTAGCTGGGATATTACAGGAAGAAAAAGGTCTTGTGTTGCGGGATGAAGAACACCTTCGAATTCGATTAATGTCTGTCCTAACTCATCCTGTCCAATGACCAATTGAGCAGAAGCCTTGGAAACATCACACGCTTGAATCAAGCATGTCAGGATTGCACGAATCTCTTCTTGTCTTTCTATACTTAATCTCGTTATTCGCTGATCTAATAGTTCACAGGTTAGCCCTGCCTTTTTCGCATCATGAAGAAGATTATGGACGGGACCATCCTCTAATTTGGTTGTTAATCCAGCATCGCTACCTTCGATATTACGGTCATTTGCATCCCTAGCATCCATCATACAGATGGGTTCATCATCATATAACTTGGCGAGCACACCAGCAGAATGTTGTACGATCGTTATATCGTTATCTGTAAATTCTCGTCTGCTTCGATGACCAACAAGGAGCACGCCGTAAGGCTCTCTATCCAAATGTAATGGTACCTTTATCGTGATACCAACCCCAGAAGTCAACGATTCCACGAGGAATATTGGAAATTCCAACACTTCATCTTGCACCTCTTCGGGAAATGCCGTGACAATGAGTGGGGAATTGCCTTGAAGCACTTTTCCAGCCATACCTCTGCCCATTCGTACCGCAATCTTTTTATAACGTTCCGATTGCGCTCCAAGTGCGAAACGCCAATATATATCTCGATATAGACCATCCGTCAATGCTACGGCTACGAAATCTAATGCTAACTTCTTCTTAAGTCCTTCCAGCGTCCTTTGAATGCTCAGCTGCAAAGACGTGCTGTTAGTCAATATCAAGCAACCCCCTTCTATATGCCAATTTTATCAGTTCGCGGCGGTTGTCTAACTGTAGCTTCTCCATAATGTTGCCCTTGTGATTCTCCACCGTTTTCACACTAATGAGAAGCAATTCTGCTACTTCCTTATTCGTATATCCTTTTGCAACAAGACTCAGAATCTCCTTTTCCCGTTCTGTTAGAGATTCGAACAAATCCTTCGGTTCCCGTGCTTGACCTTGTAGATATCCTTGAATGACTTTTTTCGTTGCTGATGGATGTAAGTATACAAGCCCTTGTTGTACTTGTGAAATAGCCGTGACAAGTTCAGTTAAAGGTGCAGATTTCAATATGTAACCAGAAGCGCCTGCCTTAAGTGCACGAAATAGATACTGTTCATCATCATGCATAGTTAGAATAACCACCTTCACCTCAGGCATAGATTGCAATAGTTCTCTTGTAGTATATAAACCGTCTCTACCATTAGGGAAACTTAAATCCATCAGTACGATATCTGGGTTCAATTCAAGTGACTGTTTGATGCAGGACAAGCCATCTGCCGCTTCACCAATAACTGTGATATGAGGATGGGCATCGAGAACAGCACGTAATCCACTTCTTACAACGGCATGATCATCTACAATGATAACTTTTATATTCATCTCATTCACTCCCAACTAGATTAACCATGACGTTCTTCAATCGATATATGAACTTGAATTGTAGTTCCTTCTCCAAGTGTAGAATCAATATTAAAAGTACCACCCAGAATTTCTACCCGCTCTTCCATACTATATAATCCGACACCGTCTCGTAATTCAGAGGTCATGACAAAACCAAGTCCATAATCTTTGATAAGTAAATCAGCAGAAGTAGGTTCTAATTTCAATTGAACATCAATGACATCTGTTTGTGAATATTTAGCCGCATTCGTTAGGGCTTCTTGGATAATACGATAGAATGCCGTTTCCATCGCAGTAGGTAATCGCCCGCCATACTCCTCCACTTTGAAATGAACCTGAATACCAAATTTCTGTCCATATGTACGAAAATATTTACGTAGTGCTGCAATCAAACCGATATCATCGAGTGTAGATGGACGTAATTCTGCCGATAAATCGCGAATATCCTCAATTGTATTCCGTATGGCATCTTGCAACGTATCCATAGCGTGATCTGACCATCCCACATCTAACTTCTGTTTCAATACCTCTGTTTGAATAAGAATACTATACAAGGATTGTCCGATTCCATCATGCAATTCACGAGATAATAGCTTTCGCTCATTTTCTTGCGCCATCAGAATAGAATGTGTAATCATCTTCGCAATTTGATGTTGCTCTTGTTGACGTTGTTCTTCCACTTCCCGTATGCGAAGTATACTTAAGGGTCCATGAATCGAATCTACATAATATGACACACTGACATTAACAGCCTTCGTCTCTCCCTTTGGCGTAACTACTTGTAACTCTAATGGTTGTTGTGTTGAATCGAAGGCAAAACAAGTTTGGTACGAACACAACTTATTCAATCCCGGATAGTTAGAACACATTTTGCAGAAGCTTAATGAATTTTCACCTTCATCCAATCTCAACATTGCTTGTGCAGCCGGGTTCATTCGTTTAATATTCATGGAATGATCTACCACAAGGACACCATCTGAGATATGCTCAAATATATTAGCAAGTTGCTCTTGTTCCGATCTGAGCTTTCGTCCTTGTGAATAAATAACAAAGAAGAATACCGTGGTCACGATGAGGACAAAAATAAACATCATCATCGATTGTTGCCAATGAATATCCGTTTTCCCTAACATGCCTCGAATCGAAAATACGATAACAAGTGTCGTGATGATGGTTAACACGCCATTCTTCACCATAAAACCTGCCAATCCAAGCGATCTCCATAACGATGCCATCAATGGTTCTCCTTTCATACTTACCACAATTCTCCTATCTATTCTAACCTATCACATTACAAAAAGGAGTGATCTCAGCCATAAAGATGGCTTCAATCACTCCTAAATATGTCATTTATTTAATGATATCTTTATCCGTCACGGCTCCGTTGGATGCCGAAGATACTAATGCAGCGTACTTCGCTAATACTCCTGTTGTATACTTCGGTGGATGTTTAATCCAGCTCTTACGTCTAACTTCTAATTGCTCTGGCGTAACATTAAATGAAATCTCTTGGGTTATGCTATCAATCGTGATGATATCATCATTCTCCAATAGGGCGATAGGTCCACCAACTTGTGCTTCTGGGGCTACGTGCCCAACTACAAATCCATGTGAACCACCCGAGAAACGACCGTCCGTAATCAGTGCCACATCGCCACCTAATCCCTTACCTACAAGCATGGCTGTTAGTGATAACATCTCCGGCATTCCAGGACCACCCTTCGGACCGGCATAGCGAATGATCACGACATCACCTTTCTTGATCTTATCGTTCACAATCGCTTCAGTTGCTTCATCTTCACTATTGTAGACTCGAGCTGGTCCCTCGAAACGAAGTTTCTTTAATCCACACATTTTAGCTACCGCTCCATCCGGAGCAAGATTTCCTTTTAGTACAACTAACGGTCCACTCGATTTCAGAGGATTATTAAAAGGACGAATGACTTGCTGATCTTTTTTCAAAGAAGGTAATGTTGATAAGTTCTCAGCTATCGTCTTACCCGTAACTGTCATACAGTCTCCATGCAACAATCCCTCTTCTAACAACAATTTCATTACGCCAGGAACGCCACCATTATCATTTAGATCCTGCATAACATATTTACCACTTGGCTTAAGATCTGCTAGATGTGGAACCTTCACTCGGATTCTATCGAAATCATCTAATGACAGATCGACTCCCGCAGAATGGGCGATTGCCAATAGATGAAGAAACGCGTTCGTTGATCCACCAAGTGCCATAACTACCGTGATAGCATTCTCAAAAGCCTTTTTCGTCATAATATCTCTAGGTCTAATATTCTTCTCCAATAGACCTATGACAGCCTCTCCTGCATTTCTACATTCCACTGATTTACCAGAAGAAATCGCTGGTGTAGATGATGAACTCGGTAGAGTCATTCCTAAAGCTTCTGCCGCAGATGCCATTGTATTGGCTGTATACATTCCACCGCATGCCCCCGCTCCAGGACATACGCTACATTCGACTTTGTGTAGTTGTTCTTCGTTGATCGTACCTTCGTGGTAAGCACCAACTGCTTCAAAAGCCGTAACAATATCCACATCTTGTCCATCTAGTCTTCCGGGTTGAATCGTTCCCCCATAAACATAGACGGATGGAATATTCATTCTTCCCATCGCCATCAGACAAGCAGGCGTATTCTTATCACAGCCCCCAATGGCAACTAATCCATCGAAACGTTCTGCATTCGAAACTACTTCGATTGAATCCGCAATAACCTCACGGCTTGGTAGGGAGTATAACATCCCTTCATGGCCCATTGCTATTCCATCAGACACGGTAACGGTATTGAATATTAAGGGCGCGCCGCCATGTTCTTTAATTCCTTCCTTAGCATCTCTTGCTAAGACATCAATGTGCACGTTACATGGTGTGACTTCACTCCAAGTGCTTGCTACACCAACCATCGGTTTTTTGAAATCTTCATCTGTAAATCCAACTGCGCGAAGCATCGCGCGGTTAGGCGTACGATTCACACCTTCACTTATGTCTTTACTACGTGTTCGTAAGTCCTTATACTCCGCCATCTTCCACTCAGCTCCTTTAGTTTGGGGTTGTTCATTATCATCAAATTAATGTATATAGTTCATTCATGGGTCTTAATAAATTTTGTTTCATAATTGCTGACGCTTTCACGGCATCACGTTGTTCCATGGCTTCAATAATTGCCTCATGTTCCTCAACCGATGTATCGGTGTTCGTCTCATGTTGCTTCAGAAACACATATTTAAATCGACGAATATGCGTCTGAATAGTTGAACTAAAGGTTGATACATACAGGTTGTCTGATATTTCCACAATTAAGTTGTGGAATTGCTCATCCATTTCCATCGCTTGATATGGTTGTTTATTCTCAATCGCTTCTGCGAACTTGGCGTTTAACATTTTTAATTGTTCCATTTGATCTGGACCAATCACCGATGTTGCTAATTCCGTTGCCAATGCATGTAAGGTTGCGAACACAGGATACAATTTCAGAATATCATCCTTATTGATATCTTTGACTATGGTAGCTTTCCCAGGATGAACCTCAACCAATCCTTGAACTTCCAACAATAGCAAAGCTTCTCTAATTGGAGTTCGACTGACTCCTAACGCCTCAGCTAATTCAGCATCAATCAATTGTTCTTTAGGTTGAAGTGTTCCATCAATAATCCATCGATGGATCTGCGTGTATGCTCTCTCTTTCGCAGACATTCGTGTAGGCGATGCGTAATCGCTTGGAATCGGCATATCAGCCCTCCTTCATATATGCAATATATCGCATATATGTATTTAATTCAAGAGGTATAAAAAAAGACCACTTTTTTCAAAGTGGTCTTTGCTCAAGCTAGAGCAGAATTATTTGGATAGGAGTGGAGAGAAACCATACTGTAAACCAAGTATATTGTATACGTTTTCATTTGTCAATAACTGTTTCAAAAGTTAATGTAAACACTTTTAAAACTATGAGAATACCGTATATTGTAGTTCTTGTAATATCCTTTTAGCCTTTTCCATATCCTCTTCCACACGAAAAGATAGACGCATAACACCCGGGACTTCTTCTCTACTCTCAATAATCTGTATATTGCTAAGGTTAATTTGTTGAGCACCCAGTTCTGTCGTGATCTTGCCAATAATACCAGGATGGTCAGGTACATTAAGATACAGATCAAACAGCGAAGTAATCATTCCTTTTCTTCCTTCTGGAAGCTCATTACGGAATGCATTCGCTTTGAGGAAGGCATCTTCGATCCCCTGCCCATTATGATTCGTCAACATATCAATAAAGGAAGCAATTCCTTCATTCCAATCTTGCAGTAACCGTAGCATGACCTCATGATTATTCAGAAGAATATCACGCCAAATGACAGGATCGCTAGATGCAATACGAGTGATATCTCTAAATCCTCCAGCTGCTAATCTACGATATAACATATTGGATTCATTATATTCACTAATCTGGTTGACTAAAGCTACAGCGATAATATGAGGCAAATGACTAATGGCACCCACGATTTCGTCATGAAGCTTAGGTTCAACTTTCACAATACGAGCTCTAGTATAAGATATTAGCTTTTCTAACACCTCAACGATATGCGTTGGGACATCTGCTGGTGGACACAATACATAATAGGCGTTCTCGAATAAAAGAATCGATGCAGCATCCACGCCTGATTGTTCCGACCCTGCCATCGGGTGTCCTCCAATGAAATAGACATCCTTAAATGGTAGTGATTTCGCCGCTTCCGATATACTTGCCTTCGTGCTGCCCACATCCGTAATAATACAGCCCTTTTTCAAAGGTAAACGACTTAATTCAGTTAAATATTGTTCTAATTTACCTACTGGAACACAAAGAAATATGACATCCGCATCGGATGCTGCTTCTTCTATCGATTCGGTTGCATAGTCCACAACATCTTTACTCATATATTTATCAATTAATTCAGGGCGGTGGGCATGGCCCACCACCGTGATATCCGGCTCGTCCCTGAAACATAACGCTAATGATCCGCCGATCAACCCCACACCAAAGATAGCTACTTTTGTCTTGTTCATAGTTCTCCACTTCTATTCATCTTAAATTAACATAGCGTCAAATGTTATTTTATACCGAGGCTAGGTTTAATACTTCTTCTAATGTTTGGATAAATATTTGATTCTGTTCTGGCGTACCCACGGTTACTCTAATGTAGTTGGGATATTTCTGATGTCCTGCCCGGACAATGACCCCTTTACGTAACATCGATTGAAACACATTCCCTGACGGCTCAAGAACATCCACCATAATGAAGTTCCCATGTGCAGGTAGATAGGATAGTCCTAGACGGTCAAATTCTTGTTGCAGATAGATTAACCCTTCTGCATTTAATCTTTTGCATTCCTTTATGAACGCTTGATCTTGAAGTGCTGCCATGGCAGCTGCTTGAGCAATACGTGAAGTGTTAAAAGGTTCACGGACCTGATTAATTAATTTAATAACTGCAGCGTTGCCCACACCATAACCTATACGTAAAGAAGCAAGACCATATATTTTGGAGAAGGTACGTAACACAACGATATTTGGATATCTATCTAACAATGTGATGCCATCTGGAAATGAAGAATCGATTACAAATTCACAATAAGCTTCATCTAGTACAACCATTACATGCGGTGGAACAGCATCTAGGAATGTTGTCAATTCGTTCTCCGAAACGATGGTTCCCGTTGGATTGTTAGGATTACAGACCCATACAATCTTCGTCCTTTCATTTACAACAGCTAGCATGGCATCCAGATCATGAACACCATTTTTTAATGGCACTTCAATGCATACAGCACCTTCTATATCTGCGTTACTTTTATATACAGAGAACGTCTGATCAGCCATGATCGTCTCATCACCTGGTACGAAGAAAGCTCGTGTAATCAAGGCAATGATCTCATCAGACCCACAACCAAATATGATTTGATCAGGATTCACATTTAATTGTTGTGCTAATACGGCAGTTAAGTTCACCGAACCACCATCTGGGTAAATACTAATATTGTCGAGTTCTGATAGAATAGCGTCTCTTGTCTTTGGTGATGCACCGTAAGGATTCTCATTAGAAGCTAACTTAATAACCTCGTCCAATCCAAGTTCACGCTTCACTTCTTCAATAGGCTTACCTGGCTGATATACTGGTAGATTAACAATATGGGATTTAGGTTGCATCTTATCCCCCTCACTCTCTGTCTTTTATTCTTTTAATTGTGCCACAAAATCCCGTATTTGCAAGAGACCTTGTTGTCTTGTCTCAACCACATTTAATAATGGGATCACAGATTCAATCTCCCGAACAATAGCACTCCCAACCACTACACCATCACAGATCTGAGAGAAATGGGCTACTTGCTCCTGTGTAGATATGCCAAAACCAACGGCAATCGGAATATCCGTATAATTTCGAACGTTCTGAATAAATTCTTCGACACCTTTATGAAATGTTGCGCGTTCTCCCGTTACCCCTAAAGAGGATACACAGTATATAAACCCACTAGCATTGCTAACAATCTTCTGAATTCTTTCGTTGGATGTCGGGGCTACCAGTGGTATAAAGCTCACTCCCGCTTCATCCGCACGGCGTCTCATATCTTCGGATTCTTCAATGGGAAGATCAGGAATAATTAATCCACTGATCTCATGCGACTTCACCTCTTCAAAGAAAAGATCCAGTCCCATCTGTAAAGCAGGGTTGTAATATGTAAACAATACAAATGGCATCTCCACGCCTGCTTGACGTGCCTTCACTGCCGTCTCCATACAGCTTCTGATTGTTACATGATGCTTCAAAGCCCGCTCTGATGCACGTTGTATTACGGGTCCATCAGCTAATGGATCGGAATACGGTACACCTAACTCGATAATATCTGCTCCTGCAGCCTCGAGTTGGATGATAATATCTACCGTTGTCTCGATATCAGGATCGCCTACGGTCAGAAAAGGCATGAGTGCCGTTTTATTCTGGCTTTTCAGTGCTTGGAATGTTCGTTCCATTCTTTTCATGAAGGGTCTCCTCCCTTATATGCCATGATCGATTCTACGTCTTTGTCCCCACGTCCAGACAGACATATTACGACGATATCATCTTTACTTAAAGTAGGTGCTAACTTGACCACTTGGGCCACAGCATGTGCAGATTCAAGAGCAGGAATGATCCCTTCCGTGCGACACAGGAGTTCCAACGCATCGAGTGCTTCTTGATCGGTGATTGGCACATATTGTACACGTTCAATATCTTTCAGATAAGAGTGCTCTGGTCCAATTCCTGGATAATCTAATCCAGCAGATATAGAATGTGCTTCTTGGATTTGTCCATTGTCATCTTGTAAAAGATAACTCATGGAACCTTGGAATACACCAGGTGTTCCATGTGTCATCGTTGCTGCATGAAAGTCAGTATCCACACCTTTTCCTGCCGCTTCCACGCCAATCATGGCCACTTCCTTGTCTTCAATAAAAGGATAGAACATCCCAATAGCATTACTTCCCCCACCTACGGCAGCAACCAGTACATTAGGTAGTCGTCCTTCACTCTCCAGAATCTGACGTCTTGTCTCATCTCCAATGACTCTTTGGAAATTCCGAACCATCATCGGATAGGGATGAGGCCCCACGGCTGAACCTAGAATATAGAATGTATCTTCTACATGACTAACCCAATAACGAAGTGCCTCATTACAAGCATCTTTCAAAGTACGTGTCCCTGATGTCACTGGAATAACTTCGGCACCCAGAAGTTTCATCCGAAAGACATTCAACGCTTGACGCTTCGTATCTTCTTCACCCATAAATACTTTGCACTCCATACCGAGAAGAGCCGCTACTGTAGCCGTAGCTACACCATGCTGTCCAGCACCGGTCTCCGCAATAACTTTGTTCTTGCCCATACGCTTAGCTAGAATCCCTTGGGCAATCGCATTATTTATCTTGTGAGCGCCTGTATGATTTAAATCCTCACGTTTCAGATAAATTTTAGCTTCACCCAATTGTTGACTAAGTCGTTGCGCATAGTACAGTGGGGTCTCACGCCCGGAGTATTGCTTCAACAAATAATCAATTTCTTCTTGGAAACTTGGCTCTGCTACATTTTCTTTATAGGCCTCCTCTAATTCTAGAAGTGCACTCATTAATGTTTCGGGTACAAAACGACCACCGAATTTACCGAAACGACCATACTCATCTGGCATTTGCGTCATATTTGTTTCACCCTTTCCACAAAAGATTTCATTTTATCTATATCTTTTAAGCCATTGCTTTCAACACCACTAGAAACATCTAGGCCATAAGGATGATACTTCATCACTAATTCGCCTACATTGGATGGATCTAAGCCACCTGCTATCATTAACGGCATGCCATGTGACTCGCACCAAGATTGATATTGTGGAATGACTTCCCAGGAGAACGTGTTCCCTGAGCCCCCACCATAGATTGGGTCGAATGTGTCCAGAAGTATCGCATCGACAGCTCCAACATACTTATCGAGAATATCCTGCATCTTTTGACTAACTCCGTCAAGATTCTCCCTGTCACTTCCTTGTATAGATATCACTTTGAATACTTTCACTCCAAAGCGACGTCTCACCTCATCACAGAATACTGCATCTTCTTGTCCATGCAACTGAATAACATCTAATGGGGCTTGTTCCATCACATGTGCTAACTCGGTTAAGTCTGGGTTGACGAATACCCCCACACTCTTCGGTCTTGTCTCATTCTGCCAATCTTGAAGTTGCTCTATAAGCACTTTTGCTAGTTCTGCCGTCACTTGTCTACGACTATTTGCGAAGACAAATCCAACGAAGTCTAGCGGCAAGTGTAACATAGATTTTAGCACTTCAACGTCCTGAAGTCCACATATTTTTACGATTGTATTTCTCATGTTATCGGCTTTCCTTCAACGCAACAATAGGCCCCATCAACTCATTCACAGCCATTGCAATATCATTGCGACGCATGAAATACTCCCCAATTAACACACCATTTGCTCCCGCTTCTCTTAAATAAGATAAATCATCCACACTAGCTATGCCACTCTCGCTAATCATCGTAATTCCTTTTGGGATCATAGCCATTAATGTAGCGGTCGTCTCCAATGATGTTTCGAAGGTTTGCAGATTACGATTGTTAATTCCAATCAACGAAGCTTGATCTAGTTCTAGTACACCCTCTAATTCCTCCGTATTATGGACTTCAATAAGCGCATCTAATCCAATCGTAGAAGCTGTCTTGATGAAAGTTGATATTTGAGAAGGAGTTAATATACTAGCTATAAGTAGAACAGCATCGGCGCCCAGTAATCGCGCTTCGTAGATTTGATGTTCATCTATGATGAAATCTTTGCGAAGCAATGGTAACTTCACGGCAGCATGAACAGCCTTCAAATATTCACCACTACCTTGAAAATAGTCCACATCTGTTAATACCGATAGACAATCCGCACCGGCCTCTTCATAAGCCAATGCGATCGCTACAGGATCGAAATCCGGACGTATAAGTCCTTTGGACGGGGATGCTTTCTTCACTTCAGCAATCAATCCCATATTTCTACGCTTTCGCGTACTCAATGAGCGTTCAAATCCTCTTGTCTGAGGCATATCAGCAATGATGCCTTCAGCAATCGTTAAATCTAGATTTTTCTTCAATTGTTCTACTTCTTTGATTTTAGTTAGGACGATTTTATCAAGATACATGAGATTCTTCTCCTGTCATTTGGATCAATTGATTTAATTTAGCATAAGCACTACCATTATCTATGGCTTCGGCCGCTAATTTCACACCTTCTTGTATACTGTCTGCAATGCCGGAAATATAAATACAAGCTCCTGCATTTGCTAGAACAACATCACGATATGGACTCTTTTCACCTTGAAGTACAGCACGAGTAATTTCCGCATTCTGATTAGCATCGCCACCCAATACCTTCTCCAGAGGATGCATTTCAAGCCCTAGATCATGCGGAGTTATTTCATACGTTGTCACAACACCTTTTCGCAACTCCGATATTTGTGTAGGGGCTGATATGCTGATCTCATCTAATCCATCAAGACTGGAGACGACTAGGGCTCTCTTCAATCCCAGCTCCTTGAGTACATTCGCAATGGTCTCTGTCATGTTGCGATCATAAATCCCCAACAGTTGACGATCAGCACCAGCGGGATTCGTCAGTGGACCCAGCATATTAAATACCGTACGAATGCCTAGCTCTTGACGCGGTGCTGCTGCATGGCGCATCGATGGATGATAGATTTGAGCGAACAAGAAGCATATACCGATCTCATCCAAACAATGTTTCGCTTGTTCTGCCGTAATATTGATATTCACACCAAGCGCTTCTAGTACATCCGCACTTCCTGCACGACCAGAGGCTGATCGATTGCCATGCTTCGCTACTCGAACAGATACCGCCGACGAAATAATAGCAGACGTTGTTGAAATGTTAAATTTATGGATTCCTGAACCACCTGTACCACAAGTGTCGAGCAATTGGGAACTTTCTGTCAGTATCCGTGAACCTGCTCCCCTCATAGCCTCAGCGAAACCTGTGATTTCCTCCACAGTTTCACCTTTCATCCGAAGCGCTGTTAATAATCCACCGATTTGCGCTTGTGTCACTGATCCTTCCATGATGCGTTCCATAATGGATCTAGCTTCTTCACGTGTAAGATGGTTACCTTGCATCAACTTCGATAAATTTGATTTGATCATCGCTGCATGCTCTATTTGATTACCTTGTTTGTTAACCATACTCAACTGTTCTGTTCTCTTCTCCACTATGCTCATCTCCATATCTTTTATTTGTTTCTGCTCATCTCAACATTTATGGCGTATATTCGTATAAATAATCTTGATTTATCGTATCATCTATTCTCTGCTTAGATGGAAACATCAACTCAGCTGTACGGATTGCTTTTAACAAAGCTTTGGCTTTATTCACGGTTTCTTCGTACTCTTTCTCGGGAACTGAATCCCACACAATCCCTGCTCCTGCCTGAATATATGCCTTCCCTTTGCGGAAAATTAACGTGCGTATTGTAATACATGAATCCATATTCCCTGAGAATCCTAGGTATCCAATAGCACCAGCATAGGCCCCTCGTGCTTCTTTCTCTAACTCAGCTATAATCTCCATGGCTCTAAGCTTAGGTGCTCCTGATACCGTTCCAGCAGGTAAACAAGATATAAATGCATCGAAGAAGTCTTTGTCTTCACGTAACTGTCCAGATACACTTGAGACGATATGCATGACATGGGAGTACTTCTCGATCTCCATCAGTGAATCACATTTCACCGTTCCAAATTGCGAGACCCTTCCTAGATCATTACGTCCAAGATCGACCAACATGAGATGTTCCGCTCGTTCCTTCTCATCTGCCAGCAATTCCTCTGCCAAAGCCCGATCTTCGCTATCTGTGACACCTCGGGGTCTTGTTCCCGCGATGGGCCGAGTCTCTACTCGGTCTCCATCTACCTTGACTAGTGCTTCCGGAGAAGTTCCTACTATAATTTCATCATCCATTTTTAAATAGTACATATATGGAGAAGGATTTAACGTTCTAAGTACACGATATACATGTAATGGTGATACTTCGGTCTCGATATGAAAACGTTGAGACAATACCACTTGAAATATATCTCCCGCTCGAATATATTCTTTCGCTTGTTCGACGTTGGAAATATATTGTTCCTTAGTCATATTTGATTTAATTTCGCCTAATTCTACATCCTGCGGGATGCTATGACGATTTACATTCTCACGTGGACCTTGTTCTTGCAATTGCTCAGCAATGGCTTCCAATTTACGACTAACTTCTTCGTATGATTGCGTGATATCCAGATTGGTGTCTCCATCTTTGACATGCACATTACCTACAAGTAAGATTTGTTGTTTCACATGATCAAACACAATGACTGTATCACAGAACATGAAGCGGATATCATCCATATGGAGGTCATCTACAGCATGTGCAGGTAAATTCTCGTAGTATTGAAGTAAATCATACCCAAAGAATCCGATGGCACCACCTGTGAATGGAGGCATTTCCTCTAGTTTGGGACTACGATAGGAACGTAATACAGCCTTAAGTTCCTCTACTGGCTTCCCCTTCATCACTTCTTCTACACCATTTTTTTCTAGTACAATACGACCTTGTTTACCTGATATCATGAGGAATGGGTTCGTTCCGATAAAAGAATATCTTCCCCATTGACTTCCCCCTTCAACACTTTCCAACAGAAATGCATGGCTTTCTTGAGCATATCTTTGGAATATACGAATCGGTGTCTCCATATCAGATAGAAGTCTTTTCACAACAGGGATCAAATTATATTGCGTGGATAATGATATTATTTTCTCTAAACTAGGGGTCATCATGACCATCCCTCCCTTATCATAAATATAAGAAAAACCTCTACCGTGGTAGAGGTTTATTAGATCATTAAGTATATGGAAGAGTCCGGTCACTTAACCATATATTCTTGATCGTATGCCCCAATAGATATACTAAAGGAATACGTACAAGAATCAGAATATGATTCAGTACCGAATGTAATAACTTATGGACTCTGCTCAACTATACTCATCTCAACTAAACTCTACTCATCTAAGCTCACTATACATGATTCCAATGAACTTTGACAACCCTGAAATTAAATATTTTTCCGTACTTTAGCTTGAAAGATCAGGCCGCAACTTACGTGCATCGTTAAGATACACATGTTGCATTTCTTTTTGGCTCTTCATGGTATTCACTTGAATCATGAACCGAATACACAGAGGAAGACTACCTTGAACAGGAATTTCCATCGAACACATCAATGGAACTAAATCCCATCCTTCTAGTTGGCGAATAGCTCTAGCAGGAAAAGTCGCATCCAAATCATGTGTCATTGTGATCCATACACTACAGATGTCTTCTGGTTCAATCTCATTACGGACGACAATCTCTCGAAGAAGTGTCATTGTCTCTTGCAGTATTTCCTGCTCATCATTTCGCGAAACGCTTGTTGCACCACGAATACCACGGTTATACAAGAGCTTTCCCTCCTTCTCTAAGCTGGTCGATGGTATGCCTAACAAGCTGTTCTGGAATATCCTTCACAATGCTTACCGACCCGATCGACTCAGGTATAATAAAGAGCATCTGCCCTTCCCTAAATTTCTTATCATGTTTCATGGCATTCATAATGTCATCTGTAGATAAATGTGCGGCCATCGTAACGGGTAGACCAATGGATTGCAACATACTCACCGTTTCATTATAGATATCCGCATCTCTTCCCAGACGAACAGCCAATAACGCTGACCCAGCCATGCCGATTGAAATAGCCTCGCCATGCAAGTATTCACCATAACCTGCCACAGCCTCAATCGCATGTCCAATTGTATGTCCAAGATTTAGAATAGCTCGCAGATCATTTTCTCTTTCATCAAGAGAGACGATCTCTGCCTTGATCGAACAACCACGCTCTAATCCGTATCCTAATGTCTCGGGATCAAGTGCCAGCAATTCAGTTGCATGTTCCCTACACCATCTAGCGAAATCACCGTCACGAATAAGACCATGTTTCAACATTTCAGACAGACCTGCGGACACTTCCCTCGCAGGTAACGACTGTAACGTATCCAGATCATATAGGACAAGTTCCGGTTGATGAAATGCACCAATCATATTTTTAGCCAAAGGGTGATTAACGGCTACTTTGCCACCAACACTACTATCGTGGGCAAGAATTGTCGTTGGGATCTGAATGAATTTCACTCCGCGCATATACGATGCAGCGACGAAGCCTGCCAAGTCACCAACGACGCCACCACCTAGGGCAATGACAGCCGAATTCCGATCTAATCCACCCTCAATCGCTGTAGTCATAACATCTTCGAATACGACTAATGATTTGGATGTCTCACCTGATTTGACAACATGTGAGACTGTATTATACCCCGCTTCATTAAGCAATGCTTCTGTCTTGACTAGATAATGCGGAGCAATACGATCATCTGTCACAATCAATAATGGGCTTTGAGTAGATATCCCATGTTGCTTGAAATACTGACCTATACGGCTCAACAGACCTGATCCAATATAAATAGGATATGAACGCTCACCTAGATCGACATTCACAGTTCTCATATTTAGTAACTCTCCAATTGAGCGAGATATTGATTATAATTCGCTTTAATCTCGTCCATCGAATCACCACCGAATTTCTCCATAAATGCTTTAGCAATTTCCCATGCAACGACATGTTCCATCACTACACTAGCAGCTGGAACTGCACATGCATCCGAGCGCTCAACTTGAGCAGTAAAAGCTTCTTTGGTATCGATGTCTACACTTTGAAGTGGTTTATATAATGTAGGTATTGGCTTCATAACCCCACGAACCACAACTGGCATTCCGTTAGTCATACCACCTTCAAATCCACCTAATCGATTGCTTGCCCGGTGATAGCCCTTCTCGTCGTTATACATGATCTCATCATGAACTTGCGAACCACGGAGTACACCTGCTTCAAATCCAATCCCAATCTCTACACCCTTAAATGCGTTGATTGACATCACACCTTGCGCAATACGTGCATCAAGCTTACGATCATATTGGACATAGCTACCTAGACCAATAGGAACGCCTTCTACGATACATTCGACCACACCACCGATAGAATCGCCATCTTCTTTAATCTGATCGATATAAGCTTCCATCTTCTTCTCCGTCTC
The DNA here is from genome assembly GCF_054373195.1 of Paenibacillus sp. CMAA1364. Classification (NCBI taxonomy): domain Bacteria; kingdom Bacillati; phylum Bacillota; class Bacilli; order Caryophanales; family Paenibacillaceae; genus Paenibacillus; species Paenibacillus sp. CMAA1364. The sequence continues at coordinate 222,491 of NZ_JBITNB010000001.1, forward strand.
TGCATCAACTACGCGCACAGAGGACTTCTCAGTCTGCTCTATCAATTCATCTATGGATAAATCATGTGCAGGAGCTTCGATCTCGCCGATACGGATAACTTGGCCAGCGATTTTGATTCCGAATGCCTCTAGAAATTGACGTGCAATAGCACCACATGCCACACGAACGGTTGTCTCTCTTGCACTAGAACGTTCTAGTACATTACGCAAATCTTTCAGATTATACTTGAGTCCACCATTCAGATCCGCATGTCCAGGACGAGGACGGTGTACACGACGTTTCTCTTCGTCAGTACCTTCAATAGGCTCTATATTCATAATGTTACGCCAATGGGTCCAGTCATTATTCGCAACAACGAGTGCCACAGGTGCTCCTGTTGTATACCCGTGTCGAACACCACCGACAATTTGCGCCGTATCTTTCTCGATTTGCATACGTCTTCCGCGACCGTATCCTTTTTGACGACGATGTAATTGAAAGTTAAGCGCTTCGAAATCCAAAGTTAAATTACTTGGCAGACCTTCAATAATGGCGGTCAGTTGGGGTCCGTGAGTCTCCCCTGCTGTTAAATAGCGTAAACTCATGTTATTTTCCCCCTTTATACTTTCATACTGTGAATGGCTAAATTCCGATAATATCTTTGCTTATTATAGTATAGGACATAGACTTTGACAACAATACGTATTCTCATTTATCGTTAATCATAACAAAAACGCCGTTCTCCACAATGAAAGGATACGGCGCATAGGACAGGATACTTCACTACTATTGATCGGTTGAGACTAATGTATCAACCAATATACGATCTTGTGCGAAATCAAATATCAAACGATTGAGTTGCACTTGTTCTAATCCTAGAATCTGACCACATTCTTGAATCGTAATGAATCCTCGCTGATAGGCCTTGATCACCTTACGCTTATCCAATAGTAAATCATCCCTTCACTAACCCATAATGTACTATGAATAGTAGTATCGTGTAGTGGAGAGGATAATATACATTTTTGATCATGCAATCTAGGCTTTTTTACGATAAAAGAAAGTTTCCGTTGGTTCAAGTCCGAATTGCGCTGGAGAGAATATCTGTTCTGTACTACCCACAAACAAGTATCCCCCTGGACGAAGACTCTTAGCAAATTTATGATATAACATATTCTTCGCATCTTCCGTGAAATAGATCATTACGTTACGACAAACAATGAGATCATAGGAATTCTCGAAAGTATCCAGCAATAGATTCTGTTTCTTGAATTGAACAGATTTCTTCAAAGCATCATCGATTCGATACATTAAACCGTCTTGTGTGAAATATCTATTTGCAACATCTTTAGGAACATCCTTCAACGAACGCTCTAGGTAATGTCCTTTGTTCGCCTTATCTAATGCCCCATCATCAATATCTGTAGCAACGAGATTCGTATTTGATAATAGCTTCTTGTCCGATAGAATCATTGCTAACGTATAAGGCTCTTCACCTGTAGAACATGCTGCACTCCACACTTTAAGACGCCCTGTGTTGCTACTAACAAGCTCAGGAAGAATAATATCTCGAAGAACTTCCCAACGGTTCGGATTACGCCAGAACTCAGATACGTTAATAGTCATTCGATCTAAGAATTCATATAACAAGCTTTTATCTTGCTTCATTGCCTGAAAGAATAATTGAAAGGATGTATATCCATGTTTCGTACGGAGTGTCGTTAAGCGGCGCTTCATTTGTCCTTCTTTATACTGCGAAAGGTCTATCCCTGTCGCTTTTTTAATGGATTCTATAAATGAAATATAGTCATGGTCAACGGCTGTACTCTCTGTAACAATGTTTTTCGGGAGTGTTTTGTTCATTATATCCATGTTGTAAGCTCTTTCGTATACTTCACAAGTTCTTCTGCTGTGAAGAAGTTACCAATCTCTCTCTCACTACTCGTTATAGAATCCGATCCATGAATCAAATTATATGGTGTGTGTGCTGCGAAATCTCCCCGAATGGTTCCTGGTTGTGCTTCTTTGACATTGGTTTTACCAATAATCATTCTGGATAATTCGATGATATCATCACCTTCCCATACCATAGCAAAGACAGGTCCAGAAGTAATGAAATGGACTAGATTAGGAAAGAAGTCCTTCCCAATATGTTCTTTATAATGAAATTCTGCTTGCTCTTGTGTTATGTTTGTAAACTTACATGCGACTAGCGTAAATCCCTTATCTTCCAATCGACTTACTATTCTTCCAATTAATCCACGTTGTACACCATCAGGCTTAATCATTAGAAAAGTCTGTTCCATGGTATCACTCTCCGTTTCCACTATTTATGTACGCTGTACATCTTCATTGCATAAGTGGTGCGCCCTTAATACGATCTTCTCGTTACAAAGTGAGCAATATCTTTCAAATTTTTCTTTGTTTTGATATCTGGTAGCTCATCTAGCACATCGAGAGCCTTAGCAATATAACGCGTAGCTAATTTCTCCGCTCTAACAATTCCTGAGCTCTGTTTGATAAGCGTGATTGCATGTGTTACATCACATTCATCATTCAGTTGACGGATGTGTGCTAATTCTTCCAGCAATAATTCCCTTACCTTGAGATCCTCTAACGCATAAATGACCGGTAAAGTTATATTACCTTGACGAATATCACTTCCTGGCGGTTTGCCAATTTGCTTCTCAGTTCCACACAGATCAAGTAAATCATCTTGTATTTGAAAAGCCATCCCCACATAATATCCATATCGGTATAATAGCGAGCTAACTTTAGCATCTGCCTCTGCGGCAACCGCGCCAAGCTGACAACTTACAGCAATCAACAAAGCTGTTTTTCGACGAATACGTAACATATAACGTCTTACACTTTGTCCCGTATTAAAGAAATCTCGAATTTGTTCCATCTCTCCAATAGACATCTCCACCAAAGCTTTGGAGAGGATCTGATGTATCTTGGGATTAGGAAGTTGTGTGACCATCTCCATCGCTCTCGCATAAATGAAATCACCTGTATACATCGCAATTTTGTTATCCCATTTTGATTTGACCGTTAATTGGCCACGCCGGGTATCTGCATCATCTATGACATCATCATGAACGAGAGAAGCCATATGGATGAGTTCTAGTGGAACGGCCACATGCATCAACTTCTCAATATTGTATTCTCCAAATTTCCCGCCCAATAATACAAAGACAGGACGAAGTCTTTTGCCACCCGCTTTGAGAAGATGAAGTGATGTTTCGTGAAGTAGTTCGTCACCACTAATGCTGCGATACAACTCCTGCTCGATGTATTCCATATCTTTTTTCAGTAATCCAAACATGTCTATTCTCTTCATCATTTCACCCGAATTCGCATATTCTCTTCCCACATTTCCATACGTACTTCATGCCCTATAAGCCCTAGCTCATAAGAGTACTGGAAATAGAGTTCTAAGCCCCGTCTTTGTTGTTCGCCATAATCGTAACATAAATTCTTGAAATAACGTTGCCAATATTGCTTAGTTCCACCAATATTAGCTTCTGCTTCCAACACAATAGGTGTCAGATCTGCTAGACTGCGACTCTTACTTTCCTGAAAAGCGTGTACGATTTCTGCAATGATCTCTGGCTTATTTTGAGCCTTTGTACGATGAACGGCCCAGACCGCGAAGGTCATACTAAATCCTGTCCATTTCTTCCAATACTCGCTTAGATCTGTCACATATAACCCATGGTCTATCCATGAAGCCTTAATGGCCTGATCTCCAATTAAGAGTGCTGCATCAGCAACTTCGATCATCGATGTCAAATCGGGTTCCATCTCAATATAATTGGGGGAAACCTTTAATGATTTATTCATGATGATCTTAAGCAAATGAATCGATGTAGCGGAGGTATTCGTCACAGCAATAGTCCCATCTATCATCTGTTCTAGTGGTTCCTTAGAGAATAATAAGATCGATTGTACCGGTCCATCCGCACTTACAGATAAATTAGGAAGTAAATACAACTCATCTGATAACTCACCATAAGCAAATGAGGATAATGCTCCGATTTCAATCCTACCTTCGCTCATGGCCTTATTCAAATAAGAAGGAACGGCTGTAATCATTTCTATAGGACCTTGTAATGCATCTGGATTGAAATAATAAAAGATAGGCCAAGCATTCGTATATTCTATTTTACCTATAATTGTCTTATTATTGTCAGGTAAAGTCATCATCATCCTTCCCATCTTTTAAATAGTTGATGATGAATCTGCATACTATCGAGTACTTTACCCACAACGAAGTGAATTAAGTCGTCCATCGTTTCTGGATGGAAATAAAAAGCCGGCATCGCTGGAATCATGCGAACACCAAGCCTAGAAAGCTTCAGCATATTCTCCAAATGAATAGCGTGCAATGGGGTCTCCCGTGGGACTAATATTAACGGGCGTCCTTCTTTTAACATGACATCTGCCGCACGTGCGATCAAGTTATCGGAGGAGCCATTCGCAACAGCGGATAATGTTCCCATGGAACATGGAATAATAGTCATTCCTTTCACCTGGAAAGAACCGCTCGCAATGGAAGCACCAATATCTCCTATCGGATGATAAATGTAGGAACCTTCATAACTATCGAACTTCTCCTTAAGAATGGCTTCACGATCCACAATACTCCAACCTAGTTCCTCATGAAGAACTCGCCAACCCGCGTTAGAAATTACAATATGTACATCCACCTGACTATCTAATAATATTTCAATTAATCGAATCCCATAAATACAGCCACTAGCTCCAGTTATTCCAACAATCCATCTGTCGTTCTCTTTGATATTCATGTTGTATACACCACCAGGTCAACAAGTGTAAAGACAAATACAACAATACTTAGAACACTGTTCATTGTAAAAAAGGCAATTTGAAGCTTACTCATATCTTTTGGCGATAAAATAAAATGCTCATATATTAATATGCCGCAAGAGATAACAATTCCAATCAAATACCACATATGTAATGACGTTGTGAAATATAGTCCGATAAATCCAATGGCAGTAAGCAGATGAAATACACGTGCAATCACAAGCGCTTTATGAATACCGAACCTTGCGGGAATCGAATAAATGCCTTCTTTTACATCGAACTCCAAATCTTGAATCGCATAAATGATATCAAAGCCAGCTGTCCAGAACGAAAGTGTAAAATAAAATATGAATGCACTAGAATCCACACTATTCGTAACTGCTACCCATCCGCCAAGTGCAGCAAGAGAAGTCGTTAATCCCAATACAACATGACAGAGCCATGTGAACCTTTTGGTATAGGAATAAATCACAAGCATAAACACGGCAATTGGTAATAATTTAACGGAAAGCGGTGTCAGCTCAAAGGCAGCCCAGAATAAAATAATGAAAGATACAATTGTAAACAATAATACTTCCATCGTTTTTAATATACCCGCTGGAATGGCTCTATTAGCCGTTCTGGGATTCTTCTTATCAATTACCTGATCAATCATTCGGTTCAGACCAAATGCTGCACTTCGAGCACCAAATAGAGCTAGCACAATCCAACCAATCTGTGCCCATGAAGGTAGTGTTCCATGGACAGTAACAGATCCCAACAAAGCTCCCATGAATGCAAAAGGAAGTGTAAACAGCGTATGTTCGATTTTGATCATTTCAAGATAGGCACCAATCTTCTTAAACATTCAAATTCTCCTTAATCCCTATATGTAGCGCAGCTATGCCCCCAGTTAGTGGGAAAGCTTCGACGTGCTGTAACTCAACATCCTTAAATATATCTACAAGTTCATCTCTACCAGGAAATATCGCCAGTGAATCCGGCAACCATTTATACTGCTCATAGCGAGATGCGAATAATTTACCTAAGCTTGGTAATACTTTTTGGAAATAGAAATAATAAATGCTTTTGAACGGTTGCCATGTTGGTTTGGATAATTCGAGACATACGATCATCCCACCTGGCTTCACCACACGTTTCATCTCTTGAAGCACCTGAATGAGATCTGGCACATTACGTAATCCAAATCCAATCGTGGCGTAGTCAAATTTATGATCTTCGAAAGGAAGGTTCATTGCGTTTCCTTCAAACAAAGAGATCGTATTCTCTCTATGATTCTTCTTTATTTTTGCACGTCCAACTTCAAGCATACTTGGACTGAAATCTAGCCCGACGATTTCTCCTGTTCCGCTTGCCTCAGCTAGACTTAGTGTCCAATCACATGTGCCACAACACAGATCTATTGCCGTTTCACCTGGCTGGACATTCATTTTAGCCATAGCAAATTTACGCCATGCTTTGTGTCTACGAAAGCTTAGAATATCATTCATCAAGTCATATTTCGTTGCAATACTCTCAAAAACAGATTGTACGAATTGCTCCTTAGGTTTATCATTCTTCATATCAAGAAGATGATCTGCGCGTTCACCAGAGCCATTGTGCTCTAATCCCATCACCTTACCCCTTTCCAGCGACTGTTCTAGCATTATTCAAAAAGGACTCGATTGGCTCCAATATGTGTCCAATATCTTTTGCCAGCTCGTCCATTATCATCGTTTCTTTCATCTGTTGCAATCTTATCACTGCTTCACACAACACATTCATTAAGATTTCATTGGATACATATGGTGTCGTTGCAGCCTGTAGTTCATTGATCACCGTTTCACATAGACTGAACTCCTGTAGCAATGTTCTCCAAGTATCTACTAATGAATCATCCATCATTGGTGTAAATGAAAGAAACAGCTGCATGTTCAGCTGCACTTTTCGCTCCAAATATTGTTCTGGTGTTACCCCATGCAATGGGATAGCACTGTACAGACTCATCTTCATCATATTCAATTGACAGATGGCTTGACTTAATTGTGTAATCACTTCGATCTGACCTTGATCAGATAGGAGCTGATAGAATCGACTGCTATAATAATCACCAGCTAACACTTTCAACTGACGAGAACGCATATCTCGTTCAGCTTGAGCGCCTGGATCTGTATCAATCATCTCATGCGTATCAAGTCCCATTTGGATTAGAGAGGTAACCAGTGTGTAAAGTTCAATATACTCATCAGATACACGTGTACTCCTATTTAAAAAAATATATAATAAATAAACACGGGCTTCCGCAAATTTTGGTAAATTCGTATTTTGATCTATCATGTCATACTCGATATAGCTACTTGCGAGTTGTGGTATTCGGTAAGATTTCATCGTTAGCCTCCGAGCTAATAACATTAAGAGTTTATCCAATAGGTCATATTCCGATTACATCCTATGCCGTATTGAACACGCACTTGAACATTCTTCATGCATTCACAATCTCGATTATTATATCACATGTTAATTCTACGCGCACTGTGGCAATTCGATCTTTTTCGCATGATCAAGGTTGTTGAAATTGATTCTGCCAAAGTTTTGTTTCCGTTATGTGGAAATTCAATTTCAATTGCTCTCTAAGTAGTTTCTCACCATTACCCTTAAGTTCATTCGTCAACTCATCGTTCCAATTCTCTCGAGTAATATCTGCAGCTAACAATAAATAATCTTTATTCACCCACTTGTTCTCTGCCACAATTCGAATCATCAATCGATCCACATTCGAGGTGTCCTGAAAGCAAAAGGATATTGCCTCAGCCATATTCTGATATATCTCGGTCGCATTCGTATCGGATTGTACCACTTTCAAATCCATCGTCAGAATTGACTTACTCCATTCTACGGTTCTGATAGGTAATGTAAAAGCTACCACGCTCAGACGGTCTACTAAATTGTCATCACTTAACCGATCGGTATGTTGAGAATTAAAGACGGAAACATTCCCTATCGATGTTGTCAGAATAGATGAACGATTTGCCATTAATTTAGGAAGAAATATCAATGTCAAAATACAAATCAGTAAAGTACACATGAATATAATCCAACGATTCATCAGATTTACCCCTCTCATCATGCGCTCCATTTCGTAACCTATACGATAAGAGTCCTTCCTTCATTGTATAATCAAAAAAAGCAGGCTATGCCTGCTTTTTCAACTCTCGCTCTCAACTTTTCCGTGTTTAGTTAATACTTCCGCTTTACCACGGATTTTAACGGCTGATGTATGACTTGTGAATTGAGCAATCAACACTTCACCTTTATCCAATTTCTCCGTATGATGAAATTTAGTATCTTGTCCTCGAGTAAGACCAATAACCTGTACACCGTTTTCTTTGGCTTTAATAACGATATAATCGTCATCTTTATTCGTTTCTATCATTAAAGTATCCCTCCCCATTTAATTCAAATAGACAAGAAAAAGCCGTGAACATACGTCACGACCTTCCTTTACATCACATACAAATGTTCTATGGATTTTGGAGAAATCTTATTTAATTCCGTCTTTAAGCGCCTTTCCTGGTTTGAATGCAGGAATTTTGCTTGCAGCGATTTCGATTTCTTCACCTGTTTGTGGGTTACGACCCTTACGTGCAGAACGCTCACGCACTTCAAAGTTACCGAATCCTACTAGTTGCACTTTATCGCCACTTTGTAGAGCTACGGAAATCGCCTCAAATACAGCATCTACTGCCTTTGTAGCATCCTTCTTAGTCAATTCTGAAATTTCAGCTACTTGGGAAATCAATTCTGATTTATTCATTTCTATTCACCTCCCCAGCAAGAAATGAGATCGAGTATTACTCTTTGTTTCCGTTTTGTCGCAAAATATACTTTACAATAGATATATAGAGGTACATTATTGCTCTAGTTAATCACACACGATGAACACGGAACAAATTTATACTAATACAGCGAACCCATAATATCAAGCGTTTAGAAAGATTTCGAAGTAATAATATGCATGATAACGACGTAAATTGTCACCTTTACATACACTTGAGAAGACATTCATATACAAGTTATATATATTTATTGATAATAATGGACATTCACCATCCTGTATTATTATCCATTTACTTTTTACAGGAAAATACCCATCCCATCTCACTTTATCTTAAATCTGTCCTTTATACTACGCACTAATTAGCTTGTAATTATATAACCGCATCATTAATCATTATGTAGTTTACTAACACCTTACTGAATATATATACATTCAGCTAAATGATAAGAAAGACAGAAAGGGCCATATGCAGAGTTTCATTCCTGCACATAGCCCCTCTATTTTCATACCTTTATTTATGGTTATAAAATAATAGCAATTAGTCCACCTGAACCCTCATTTATAATTCTTCCTAATGTTTCTTGAAGTTTATAACGGGCATTATCTGGCATCATTGCGATCTTCCCTTGTATCCCTTCGCGAACAATGGAATGCAAAGATCTACCGAAGATGTCTGAATCCCATATCTTAATCGGATCATTCTCGAAGTCTTGGATGAGGTAGCGAACAAGTTCTTCACTTTGCTTCTCTGTTCCAATAATTGGCGAGAATTCAGATTCCACATCCACACGAATCATATGAATAGATGGTGCAGTCGCTTTTAAACGAACACCAAATCGTGATCCTTGTCTAATTAATTCAGGCTCATCTAACGACATTTCCGCTAATGAAGGTGCAGCAATTCCATACCCTGTCGTCTTCACCATTTCTAAAGCTTCTGCAAAACGATCATATTCACGTTTGGCATGAGAGAATTCCTGCATCAGTTGTAGTAAATGATCTTTCCCTCGTATTTCGACTCCAACCACTTCCATGAGGATCTGATCATACATTTCATCTGGTGCATATAAATCAATCTCTGCAACGCCTTGCCCCATATTCATCCCACTTAGAGCTGCTCTATCAATAAATTCATAGTCCATGAATTGAGATACGACACGATCTACATCGCGTAAGCGACGAATATCTTTCACAGTATCTCGCACGGAATTCTCGTAATTATTACGTAACCAATGCTTATCATTTAACACCATAACCCAGCTCGGAAGATTCACATTCACTTCATGAACAGGGAATTCATACAGCACCTCACGAAGTACACCCGTTACATCATCCTCTGTCATTGTTGCTGCACTTAAAGCTATAACAGGAATATCATACTTCTCGGCTAGTTCACTTCGTAATTGAAGTGCCTCTTCACCACGAGGTTTAGTAGAGTTAATCACAAGAACGAAGGGCTTCCCAACCTCTTTTAATTCCGCGATCACTCGTTCTTCTGCTTCCACGTACGAACTTCTTTCGATCTCAGCAATTGAACCGTCCGTTGTAACAACTACACCTAATGTAGAGTGCTCCTGAATCACTTTTCTAGTTCCGATCTCAGCAGCTTCCTGGAATGGGATTGGCTCTTCGAACCAAGGCGTTGAGATCATGCGTGGACCGTTCTCATCTTCATACCCTTTAGCACCTTCAACTGCATATCCCACACAATCTACAAGTCTTACATTAACATCCAAACCCTCTGTTACATTAATTCGCACAGCATTGTTTGGGACAAATTTTGGTTCAGTTGTCATAATTGTTTTACCCGCTGCACTTTGCGGAAGTTCGTCTATAGCCCGAACTCGCTCGGCTTCGCTGGACATGTTCGGAAGCACAATGATTTCCATAAATCTTTTGATGAATGTTGATTTACCTGTGCGAACCGCACCGACAACCCCCAGGTATATATCACCACCTGTTCGCTCGGCAATGTCCTTAAAAATATCTACCTTTTCCAAGAGAGATCCCCTCCTCATATTACTCCGAAGGAAAAATGCTCTATGAGCATCCACTTCGTGTTCCATCTTCAGGACTCTACTTATGTAACAGAAGAGCCGCCATGTTCATGTCGTTCATAGTTCGCCACTAACTGTAACCCCATATAGATCATCAACCATGCGGCGTTACTCATTCGGGCATTTGGACTAGTATCATATTATGTACCTTAACAAAACAATATGACCTATATTTCATAAATAAGGACAACTCTCTTCACACTAATTTCTCTATCCCACTCAGATATATGCTTTGCTTAAACACTTTATGACGTTTACTTACGATGTATGTTCATAAAAAAAAGACTCGTCATGTAGACGAATCTTCTGTAGCTATTCCATACTTGCTTGTGGAGAACCATCCACCCAAGAATACTTAAGTGATTTAACAGGAACAAAGTAGGAGCTGCTCACAAGGTATTCTCTTAGATCCTCATTCCCTTGGGGTTTATGTTCACTCATATCAATAGCTTGCATAATATCAAATGTATAATCGACGTATACCTGACCCTCTTTATCGATTACAAATCCCATTTCCTTATTGGAATACACACTGTTGATTTTGGTACTTGCAATGCCAACTTTCATTAGGTCTACGTTGTGTATTTCTGGAGCAATCTCTTCTGCTAACGGAAGCTCATTCGCATGAATTCTAGCATACTGATCTACGGCTCTCTGCACATCGTTTACTTTCTGAACAGTCATTAAATCCATTACTTTCACAGTCGGATCCGTCTCTTCATTAATAATAAGGAAATAAGCATTTCCCCCTTTTTCAAATGCAGTGTTAGGGATTTCATCCATATAACCAGAATCCTTCAACTTCACTAAATCCACTCTAAACTTCTCATATTTAGGTGTACCTTGATCCGCATTAATAATGGGTAATATTTCAAATTCCTTCTGGTAATCATCCACAGCAGACTGTATTCTTTTCACACTCTCATGATAGGATGGTTGACTTGAAGTCTCCTGTGTTGGCGATAGACAGCCTGTAGTCACCCATACGAGCATCATAAGTACACATGTTATTTTGAATACTGAGATTGGTTGATATCTAATCCTATTCATCTTCTTTCTTCCCCCCTAGCTTCTTCCATAGAACTTCGAATTTACCATAATGTATCGGAATCATTCTGCTTTGCAGCTTCAAGTTGTTTGCGAATTGCGGCTTTCAGCCGATCTTCTGGTACTTGTACGACAACAGGTAGTTGAATCAATGCCTGACAAGATAGACGCATCCCTTGATTGCTTAATGACCCTAATTTACGGAGTTCTACATCTCCTATGGGTGAGAGAGAATAGGCATCTTCAACAGACACAATTATTTTGCACATCAAACAACCTGCCTTGCCACCACATCGAGTTGGAATATGAATTCCTGCCTTCCGAGCAGCATTTAACACACTCATACCCTGTCTTACTTTAATGGATTTCCCCATCGGTTCAAACCTGATTTCAGGATCCACAGCGATCACCTTTCTATTCTTTTGTATCCTTCTGTAGACATATAAGATAGCACTGTTGGAGCTCCCAATAATGTAGCTATCAATTCAATCTGAGCATCAGATAAATTATTCTTACTTATTAATTGCTCTAGTAGCGGAATATGATTCCTTAATTCGTCTCTCATGGTTGTAGCAATAGCTTCATATCGATCTGCACGTTGTCTAAGCACATTAAAGATCAGTTCATGACTGAGTGGTGTTAAGCTAAGCCTTACACCTTCTAATTCAATCTCAGGTGCACCTCTTCGTAGCATATCTTCCACTTCAACCTTATATTGAAAGCTATTCGATGCGATCATGAAGTTACCAACAAGTTCAATCTGCGCTTTATTTATGGAATAATGACTAAGCGTGGATGTATATAACCCACTGGTATTCAATATTTGTTCATCTACACCCCATTGAGATAGCGCTTCGTGTAGAATTACCACCGAATCAGCATCTGCAAATAAATCGATATCTCTAGGAGAACAGGGGATTACTACACCTTGCAAGGTCAAACTACAACTCCCACCTAATAGCCATGGTTTGTTTTTTGAATGCAAGCATTTCGCTGTCTTTTTTAAGGCGATTTTCAAGTCCAATGTGAGATGATTCAATGCTGTCACTTCCTTTTTATAAGAAACTTGCGATATAGCACTTTTAGAAATAAGTCTTATTACGTGCAGATATTAGCCCCTCATTCTTTACAATAGCTTGGCAAGCTAATCGATAGCCCTCATCGAATTCTTCAGGATCAAGACGCTGATGCTCCGCCTTCGTAGGTTCCTCCAAATATTCTGAACCTTCCTCAATGAAACAACGACATCGCGCGCAAGTTCCCCGTGTACATATATGTTGCCAGTCGACACCATTGGTAATCGCATGCTTAAGAAGTGTCTCTCCGACATGTAACTCCACGTTCTTTACTACAGTTCTTCCCGCAAGCTTCAAAGACAAAGCCATATATAGTTCACCCATTCTGATAAATGATAACTACTTATTATTTCTAGCTTAACGATACCAACCCACCCAGAAATCCAACAATCATTAATACAAACGCAATCACAGATAATAACATTCTGATGAACCCTTTTGTCTTACTGCGAGCATATGTAATTAAAAATACGGAACAGCCCATAATTAAAATTGCAATAAGGGATATCCACATTTTTGTCATTGCATCCATATTGTAATATCTCCAATCCATTATCCATTTTATTTACGCTATTATATCATGAATTTTGTCTTATTTCGTATAATCATAAGAAAAACACTGCGAAGTCAATGACCACACAGTGTTTGATTCCTAAAGTAACACAATATACATCAATCGTAAAGAGACTATTTCTTGATCATCATTTTCATCAAGGATTCCATACTTTGAGTACTCATACCACTTTTCTTCACAGCACTGATAATGTCCTTAATTGTACTTTCGCTTACAGGTACATTGGCCATGGCAGAGACTTGTTTGATTAACTGTCGTAATTGCACTTCATTCTGCATCGTTGACGGCTTAACAGTGCTAGCAAGTTTCTTTACTTCATTCTCACTAATATGTTTGCCCGTCTTTTTATTAATCGCATTTAACGCATCTTTGGGTATATTGTTACTCAAATGTGATCCCTCCTAGTTCCATTTTCACAGTATTATATGAAAATAGATCTTCAAAGGTGATTATCACTTAGGTATGCCATTGCTCCCAAGTTTCCTGACGCATGCGCTCCATTTCCGTTTTTGGGTCACGACCCATCAACGTCTCTACTGCAACTCTAGCATCCAATCCTTCGAATAGGACTTGATAAATCTGATCGGTTATAGGCATCTGAACACCATGCTTAATGGATAGTTTGTGAGCAGCCTGTGTTGTACGAATCCCCTCGACAACCATCCCCATCGAGGCTAATACTTCATCCAGATTATTGCCTTTACCAATTAGTGATCCAGCTCTCCAATTCCGACTATGCTGACTAGTGGCCGTAACGACAAGATCACCAATACCAGCAAGGCCAGAGAAGGTCAGTGGATTGGCACCCAGTTCTACCCCAATCCGAGCAATTTCAGCAAGACCCCGGGTCAACAGAGCTGCTTTTGCATTATCTCCAAATCCTAGTCCATCTGACATACCCGCGCCTAAGGCAATAATATTCTTAAGTGCCCCAGACAGTTCAACGCCAATGACATCTCGATTCGTATATACTCGGAAATAGGAATTCATGAACAAATCCTGTGCTGCTTCAGCTTTAGCTTTGTTCATTGAAGCGACAACCACTGTCGTTGGACATTGATTAATCACTTCTTCTGCATGACTTGGGCCTGACAATACAACAATATCAGCTTCATCACATGCAAGCTCCTCAGCAATCACGCATGACATGCGTTTGAGGGTCTCTGATTCGAAACCTTTGGTCGCATGAATAACTAGCATGTCCTTCTTCCAATACTTCTTCAGTTCTGATGATACTTCTCTCATCGCTGAGGATGGTGCAACGATTACGATAGCTGTGGAATTCTCCACAGCATCCTTCATACTCGTTGTAGCCGTAATATTAGGGGCTAATATAATATCCGGTAAATACTTATGATTCGTGTGTAACTCATTCAATTCATGAACTTGTGATACGTTATGGCTCCATAGAACAACATCTAAGTCATTTGCAGCAAGTACGCTTGCAAGCGAAGTTCCCCAACTTCCTGCAACAAGAACAGTCACCTTATTAGACAACACGCCCTCCTCCTTTACTTGTTGATCCTGACCCTAGCTTATTCTCACGATGCTGAACAATTTTCACAATATTACTTCGATGACGAAAGAACACAAATATGGTAATAACGATACTACACCAGAATGTCGGTAAAGGATATCCACCTATAATGATCAGACATATAGGCGTAAGAGCTACAAATAGTAATGATCCAAGGGAAACGTATCTTGTGATCACAATCGAGAGGATAGCAATGCTTCCTGCAATCAGAGCTGGTAAGAAACTTAATGTCGCCATAACACCAATCGTTGTCGCGACACCTTTGCCCCCACGAAAATTGAAATAAACAGGCCAGTTATGTCCAATGATAGCAAGGATACCACATAGAGCAGGAATCCATGCTTCACCAGCACCTAACCATCTACCCATCCAAACAGCGGCAATTCCTTTCATTACATCCAGCAATAGAACCAGTATAGCTGGTCCTTTTCCCAGAATACGCAGCGTATTCGTAGCCCCGGCATTCCCACTTCCATATTGACGAATATCAATTCCTTTAAGTATCTTAGCCAGGAGCATGCTAAAGCTGACAGACCCCAATAGATAGCTTAACAGGAGTGCAATTATTGGCATTAACACTATCTGGTCACCTAACTTTCATCAGACTTACGCCGAGTAAATATCCGGATCGGCGTCCCTTCAAAATTAAATGCTCCACGAATTTTGTTTTCTAAATATCGTTCATAAGAGAAATGCATTAAATCAGGATCATTTGCAAAGATAACAAACGTTGGTGGCTTCGTAGCAACCTGTGTAGCATAGTTGATACGTAATCTACGACCTTTGTCTGTTGGTGGTGCATTGGAAGCTACTGCATCTGATACAACATCATTTAAGATATGTGTCTGTACACGTAGGGAATGCTGTTGTGCAACATGTTGAACAACAGGTAATAACTTCTGAAGACGTTGCTTGGTCTTCGCGGATAAGAATACAACTGGAGCATAGGTCATAAATAAGAAATGATCTCTGATCTTCGTCTCAAATGTCTTCATCGTTTTATCGTCTTTTTCAACAGCATCATATTTATTTACGACAAATACCGAAGCTTTACCCGCCTCATAAGCATAACCTGCAATATGTTTGTCTTGTTCGATGATGCCTTCTTCAATATTGATAACGACTAGAACCACATCTGCTCTTTCAATCGCTTTCATAGCTCTCATCACACTATATTTCTCAGTATTCTCATATACCTTTCCACGCTTGCGCATGCCCGCGGTATCGATAATCACATATCGCTGTCCATCGCGCTCAAACGGTGTATCAATGGCATCTCTAGTCGTACCAGGAACATCACTTACAATAACGCGCTCCTCACCTAGAATCGCATTTACTAACGAGGATTTCCCTACGTTCGGGCGACCAATCAAGGCTACTTTGATCACATCATCATCATATTCTTCTTCCACAAGTTCTGGCAGATTATTTACGATAGCATCTAACAGATCTCCCATACCCGTACCATGACTTCCTGAGATACCAATAGGATCACCGAATCCAAGACTATAGAACTCATAGGTGTCTTCTATTTTTTTAAGATTATCAACTTTATTAATCGCTAATACAATAGGTTTGCCAGATCTGAATAGGATCTGAGCAACTTCTTCATCCGCAAGGGTGATCCCCGTCTTCGCATCACACATAAATACGATAACATCTGCTTCTTCAATCGCAAGCTCAGCTTGCATACGGATCGATTTCAGCATCATATCATCACCATCTAAGTCGATACCTCCAGTGTCAATTACACTGAACCCTTTACCATTCCAATCTGAAACACCATATATTCTATCACGTGTAATCCCTGGCTTATCTTCTACAATAGCCATACGATCTCCTATTAGTCTGTTAAATATCGTTGATTTACCTACGTTAGGTCTGCCTACGATTGCAACTACAGGTCTTGCCATTATTAACTCCTCCTATCACTCATTACGATTATTATCATAGCAAAAAACACTAAACTTGGCGAACGTCCATATAAAATGAATACCTTTTAATTGCATATGACGGATTGTCAAGACCTTATACGCTGGGTTTGACAATCCGTCATATGTAATCATATAAAAAATATCGGCGAACCCGCGGGGGTTCGCCGATTACAGAAAGGATAAGATCTAAATCACTTGAATTTATCGAGCTTATCTCCGAACAAATCTCCAAGTGTAAAGCTAAGACCTTCGTTTGATAGAGATACGTTAGGGTTATTAAATTCAACCTTTGGCTCTCTTGAAGTTCTTGGAGATCTTGGTCTTTCAGTTCTCGCTTCTTGAGCGGGAGCTTCTTCTGTTTCTTTAATACTCAAGCTAACACGCTTCTCAGATGGATTCAATTCAAGAATTTTCACTTGAACTTGTTGTCCTTCTTCTAAGACTTCTTGAGGTGTTCCGATATGGTTATGAGAAATTTGGGAAATATGCACCAAACCTTCCACACCTGGAGTCAATTCAACAAATGCCCCGAATGCAACTAGACGTTTAACTTCACCCGTTACAATATCGCCAGCATTGAATTGGCTTGCAGCATTCTCCCAAGGTCCTGGTTGAGCAGCCTTAATACTTAGGCTAATCTTCCCTTTCTCGGAATCAACTTTAAGAACTTTAACTGTAACTTTCTCACCTTCAGAAATAACATCAGAAGGCTTCTCAACGCGGCTCCATGCAATTTCGGATACGTGAACAAGACCATCAACGCCACCGATATCAACAAATGCACCAAATTGAGTAAGACGTTGTACAGTACCTTCGATCAATTGGCCTTCTTTAAGATCAGCCATGATCTTAAGCTTGTTACCTTCAAATTCAGCATCAAGCACATCTTTTTGTGAAAGAATCACTTTGTTGTTTTCACGATCAAGTTCTTTAACTTTCACACGTAGTGTACGGCCTTTGTAATCGCTGAAGTCTTCAACGAAATGGCGTTCTACCATAGAAGCAGGAATGAATCCACGTGCTCCTACATCAACTACAAGACCACCTTTTACAACATCAGACACCACTACTTCAATAACTTCTTGACTTGCGAAATGCTTTTCTAATTCTTCCCATCCATTTTCTGTATCAATTGCACGCTTGGAAAGAAGCATCATTTCTTTGTTGTCATCAATGCTGACAACTTTACATTCAACTTCTTGACCAATAGCTACGGCATCAGAAGCATTATCCAATTGTACAGATGATAATTCACGAACAGGAATTACGCCGTCATATTTATATCCAATGCTAACATACGCTTGGTTATCTTCTAGTTTGACGATCGTACCTTTTACAGTGTCTCCTTTTTTCACGGATACTCCTGTGTCTAATTCCTCTTGGTTTGATACTTCTACTACTTCGTTCTTAGTTTCCTCCGACATATCAATGCCCTCCTCAGTTCAAAATCCCATTTATTTAAACCTGCTAAGCAGTGTTCAAAACAATTATATTGTAGTATCTTTCCATAAAACTTCATTGTTCATGCATTATAACTAACTTATTGTAGGTAAGCCTGTCTTTTGCATTTCATAAATGCGTGACATAATAGCTTCCGTTGCAGCCTCTAGTTGATCCCCTGAAGAAGTCTCTCCCATGAAACTAGATAAATCTACAGGTGCACCGTATACAACTTTCATTTTACGGAAAAGCTTGTATTTGCCAAAGATTGCGACAGGAATGACGGTTGCGCCGCTACGAAAAGCGAAACTTGCAGCACCCTTCTTTGCAATGCCCGTTGTTGAGTTCCGAGTGCCTTCAGGGAAGATTCCCATCATTTCACCCTGCTTCAATATGTTGATGGACATACGAATGGCTTCTTTACTAACACCACCACGTTTAACGGGGAAAGCACCTAGTTGATGTAACAAGGATCCAAACACAGGTACATCGAATAATTCTGCTTTGGCCATATATTTAACTTGTCGTCTCAGCTTAATTCCGACCGTTATAGGATCCAGCATACTGATATGATTAGAACACAGTAGTACTCCACCATGGACAGGAACATTTTCCTTACCCACTGCTTCTAGTCGATATAGAAATGCGAATATGATTCGCAATAATCCCCTACACAAGACGTAAATCATGTTCATCTCTCTCCATCCTTGTGACTTCTGCATAAAGAAACGATTCTTTTCACAACTTGATCAATATTCATCTCTGATGAATCTAGAAGTATCGCATCCTCTGCACGACGCAAAGGAGAGATTTCTCTTTGTTCATCCAATGTATCACGGTTAGAGATATCTATTTCAAGTTGTTCCAATGAAGTTCGATCTGCATCGTTCATTTCATTAAATCGACGAAGAGCTCGTTGTGTAACGCTAGCCGTTAAGAACACTTTAACTTCAGCATTAGGTAGCACGGTAGTACCGATATCACGACCATCCATGACGACGCCCTTATTCAAAGCCATCTCCCTTTGAAGATGTACTAAATGCGAACGTACCCCTTCAAGTTGAGCATATTGCGATACAAGTGCATTGACTTGGGATGAACGAATGTAATTCGTCACATCTTCTCCATTGACCCATACCTTTTGCCCGTCCATATCCGGCTTCAGTTCAATTTCCATTTGATTCACATATTCAAGCACTTTATTTGGCGAATCATGTCCTATGGAGAACTTAGTCATGTACCATGTTACAGCTCTGTACATCGCACCCGTGTCTACATAAATGTAGGACAGGTGATTAGCCACCAGACGTGCAACTGTACTCTTACCTGCACCTGCAGGCCCATCAATGGCAATGTTAATTCTGTCTATCACTTCGGAATTCTGACTACCCAAAGGAGTATTCCCTCCCATACCTTCAACTCATAAACTCAATAAAAAAGCAGGCATTGCCTGCAACGAATAAATTATATCACATATAGCTCTTCGTTGCAAAATAGAACTTCAATTAATCATTGTACCACTTTTTCACATTTATTTCTGATAACGGTAAGCCGTCCAACCGATACACCGAAGAGACGTGTGTTCGAAGTGAAGGAATATGCACAACTATTTGATAGCCGATCATGAAACTAACTAGAAGCAAGAACATATATTTGACCATTTTACTGCATGATTTGAAAAACACATTAAATAATTTCACATAGTCCGAAGTGTCATCATGTTCATCTGTCATCGTAGGATCTCCAATATCGTTTTACGTTATTGTTCCAAAAAAATGACAAAACATCCATGTCACTATCGATCTCTGAAATCCATCTGTCTTTCGAAACAATAACGAATAAGTTTTTGACGTTCCGAATTAAAGATCTCCGTAAATTTAAGCATAATGATACACCGATTAAATTCATTGTTCTTGATACGAACAATTTCAGCTTTGAATGGAATATGTTCAATAGACCCATTCTTAAAGTGCGTCAGTACCCAGCAGGATAACATTTCTCCTTCATTTAGGTTCAACTTTGATTCAACACAGAATGACAAGCCCCCACCACTAACATCTTCCGTTTTGGCGATAAATCTTGTTCCATCTTCTTTTTGAATAGCGATCTCAAGATTTCCACTAACACGGAAATACGTACGTCGTTGAACCTTTGAGATTTCATCTGATTTAGGTTTCTGCAATCTTACCATTCGAATAATATCTTCTTTAAAACCAAGCACGTATGTATTGAAATAATGCTTAATTCCACCGTCAGTCATATAATATGCAGATAATTCATCTCCAAGAAATAACCTTTTTAATTTCCCATTGTCTTCCTCCATCGGAATCTCAATCAGAAATGATTCTTCTTCGATATCTGTTATTCTCGACTTATAACCTACTCCGACCATTTTGTCATCTGACGAACTAACATTCATATATATAAGTTCATTTACCTTTAAAGACAACTTAGCTCACCACCATCATTTAATCTGTATATAACCTTTATTATAACACGGATATTTGCATAGAAAAATGACATTCGATCAATGTTTCACATTCGAATGTCATTTTCTTCTTTATAAACGCTATTTAATTGGTGTTTTAACCGTCACAACACTCTCTTCTGTTCCGTTCTCAGCATTAATATACACACGATAAGTCGCCCCATTCACTTCTCCACCGAATTCATAACACAATACTTCAACAGAACCTTCTCCCACAATCAAAGATTTCCGACTATAATTATCTTTGAATTCAGGATTCAACATTTTCTTTGCCTCATCTAATGTTAACTTAGGCTTAGGGATGATTCGACCATCATGATGTTCAACGACGAACTCACTGGCTTGAAGCCCGATCACATCGCCATGATCAAGCCCTATTCGAATCGTTATTTTCTCAGGATATATTAGAACATCATCCTGTTTGTGTACATAAGTGAAAGTCCCCATATTCCCATACTCATCTGCCATAATAGGCACCATATCTGGATATCCCTTTTTAGAGAGGAAACTATTCGCTTTCTCAACGGTCTGTTTCATGTCTACTTTTTTATCTCCTACTTTACGACTGTCAACATAGGATATAAGCAAACCGCCCTTACGTGTGAAATCCATGGAGATTGCGCTCGACTTTTTAGTCTTACCTTTCACCTTTGCTGTAAAGGAAGCCCATTCTGTACCCTTTCCATTCTCTATTACTTCAATATCTGATTCATTAGATACACCAGCGAACTTGGCTGCTTTACGACGAATATCCGCCTCTGTCACCGGAATACCATCAAGTTTCTTTATCGTACGTTTGTCATTTAAAGCTGTAACTGTAGGACCCCAATCGAGTTCCGGATATTCCCCTACCGTTTTGTCCACCGTTCTGAACCCATCGATTATACTGTTATCTTCAGCCTTATCTTCATTCGCTATAGCTGTTTCAACATCCATCCAACGTAACCGATTACCGATTACTTTCTCTTGAACTTCTAGTAAATCCTTTGAGATTTGTCCTGAGTCCTTATATAACACCTTTAATGTGTTAAATTCTTTCTCACTCAATGGCTCCTTATTCAAATCGCGCAAAGATGTCTCATAAGCGAATCTTGAAATTTTGGATAGGAACTCTTCTGTTTTATTGAATGGAAGTAAGGTCAGTGGTAACTGATTAATCTCACTCTGAGCTTGACTCGTCATTCGCCACACATTAATTAATCCTTTACGGTGCATGGACATGGACGTTGAATTGACCGCTAGAGTGCTTCCCAACTCTCCATGAAGTCGATCCATATGAAAACTCAAATCATGAAAAGCTCTTTGATATTGATTCTCCGCCTTGATTAATATCATATTTTTTTCTTGATTCTCTTGATAACCCCATACCATAGCTCCAATCAACAGTATCGTCATGACAGGAAATAACACGCCACTTAATCGCTTATACATAATGTTCTCCAGTCTCCTTTCTTATAACTCTTGTTGTATAGTGTGACAAGAAGATTGAAGTCTTATGCATGATTAATTCGTCTTTCATGACAGAATATTAGATTGCGGCTTAGATACGACTACTCCATTGAATTGTCTAGAGTTATCTTATTGAATCGAGATCTAATCACATCCATGATATTAAGCCATCTGTTCTTCCATATCGAAATGGTGTTGATTATCACACAGACATCTTTTAAAACCCGTTTCAATTTGGCCCTGTACTTTACGTCCACTCAGAATATAGTATTCTCCACACTCTTGGCATACAATCTTTACCTTTACGCGCAAAAAAAAGACACCTCCTCTTCTAAAAGATTACGACGTATCCTAAACAACATTAGTGAACTAAACTATTGTTATTTGGTCTTGGTCGTACTCATTTCATCAGATCAAGTGTGTCCAATTTATTCATGTATTAACCTCTTCTTCTCTCTTACGAAAACGAAAAGGAGAACTATTGTTAGCTCGAATGACTTTGTCCATACCTCCATACCATAATATCGCCATTAGTGGAACGATAAACCAAATCCAATAATCGGTTATGGTAGTTAAAATAAGATCATAGGCACCATGAAAGACCCATGGTATGAAGAGAGAATAAGCTAAATATCTACGTTTGTGGTGTTTTGCCCGAAATCGAGCTAATCCGAAATAATAACCCATGATCACTCCAAATAATGCATGACCAGATACTGGCAGTAACGCTCTAACAAACATAGTTCCGATAGATGCTTGACTATACCAGGCATACATGATGTTCTCAACCGTGGCGAAGCCTAGTGAAATGGTTACTGCATAGACAATGCCATCGTAGGGTTCATCAAATTCAACATGGTTATAAATGATAAAATAAAGAACAAGCCATTTCAACAATTCTTCAACACCTGAAGATATGAAAAAAGATTGGATAACAGGATGATTCCCTAAGCCTATGGTCAATCCTCTTTGTATAATCATGACTGGAATAACAATAAATAATCCCAGTATGAATATACGTATAATCAAATGAATCGGTTCAGCATCATATTTGTCTTTGAGATAGAAGAACGTCAGCAAAGCTAAACCTGGCGCCACTGCAGACGCAATAACTGAAAACAATAGCACCGTTTCTCCTCCATCTTAAGCTACCTATGATTTGATGTTATGTTTGGCGAGTAAAATGGTAACAAATCACTTCTATAGCTTTCTCAGCAATAATTAGCTTGCCGTACTCGTCTAAGACAGCTTCCGTAGTCGAAACGGATTCACCAAATTCCGCTAATACGGCAATCAATGATGGAATCTTATCTTCGTCTAAATCACTAGGATCTAAATATAACACCCATTTATCATTATAGTTATACAGCTTACCCGCCTCTGTAATATTCGTACGAAGAACGTGAGCTGCTTCAATTAATACTTCGATATCATTAAAAGAGTACACGATAGTGTCACTTTCTTCGAGTGTCACTTCCATCTCATATACATCATCTGCCATATCATCTTCTGTGCGATTCATATATTGATGATGATCGTATTTCCCGCGAGTGACGATAACTACCATACCTTGAGCAGGTAAAGCGAACACTTCAACAGCCAAAGGCCCTGTAGCATCAAAACCTACCTCGTTATATGCCTGATCCATCATATCCGTGAATAGTTCATGCACCTTTGGTATTTCTTGCCACATGTCTTCCTTTTGAATGCCACGCTCACTGAGATCATCAAACGTTAGGAAAATCCGTATCTTATCTGGACTTAAACGTTCTATTTTCATGATAGGACCCTCCTTTACAAGCAATGAGATACTACAAAATATGATCTCACGTTCTAATTGTGCTGAAAAATAGTACTTATGTAAGTATCGTATCATTTTCTTTTCATAAATGCACGTAATAAAATATATACGAAATGGTAACCATACATCATCATATATTTATACACTTATCGCAAAAAAAAGAATCATTTAATAAAGACAATTTCTGCCTATTAAATGATTCGAAATTCAGGCCATCTTTTTTTATATACCTGGTATAATGGTATTCGTCTCTTTCAGAATCATATCCACTTCATTCTTTACATCTGGGTTTTCTTTTATGAAGTCTTTAATCATCTTCATATTGGATTCCTTCGAATAGGTCTGTGCCTGGACACCTGACGTATCAGCGGTTTGGTACGCTGTAGTATGATTGGAGCTCGCCGTGGGACGTTCACTATCACGGTCGCCACCCATATTCATACCCATCATTGTGAAATCCATCATTTTCTCTTTTGCCATATCAGCCATTTGACCCATGGAACCATTCGGAGAATTCTTGGTTAACATATTCGTTGCTGCTGCACCGATAACAATGCCCGTTAAAAGTGAAGAGATTTTCACCCGCATTACCTCCTTATGTGATAGAATCAACGCTAGTATTAGCAAAAAACCAACGACTCATACGGTAAAAAAAAGGAAAGAGAGATGCTACCATGAAAAAACAAATGATGACGCTTTTTCTTATCAGCACATTTTTACTTAGTGCATGTTCGAATGCAAATGATGAAGTAACCCAGACACAACCTAATCAAGATCTGCCTTCTAACGCTGAACAAAATCAACAAGACCCACAAATCTCAGACGTAAAAGAGGAAGAAGTCCCTTCAGTAGTCGAAAAGGAACCTGAAGTACAAGAAGAGCCAACAATTGAACTGACCTATCATATGAATAAAAATTATGATATTGTTCCAAATAATGATGAAACACCAAAAAAAGTCGTATTGCTTACCTTTGATGACGGTCCAAAAGATGAAAAGATGATCAATAGCCTTATTGATACACTGGACAAGCATAATGCCAAAGCTATATTCTTCGTGAATGGCTATCGTGTCAAAGAAAACCCGGATTTGCTCAAATTAATACACGACCGCAAACAATTGATTGGAAATCATAGTTGGGATCATATCGCATTAAATAAAGAACCTGAAGCAGAAGTGAAAAGACAAATTGAGGATGTTCAAAACGCAGTTAAGGATATCACTGGAGAAGCACCCTCCTTCTTCCGACCACCCTTTGGGGCTGGTGGCGATGTTGGCAAGAAAGTTGCAAGTGACAACGGCTTATTGTATATGACTTGGTCTAATGGATCATTAGATTGGGAAATGAAGTCAACCGATAAGAATCATACAGCTACGATCATTAAGAATATTACCGACCAACTACATGCGGGCAGTAACATTCTAATGCATGAATTACCTTGGACTGTAGAGGCATTGGAATCTTTATTAACTGAACTTGAATCAAGAGGTTATTCATACGTTGATCCACGCAGTATTGAGTTACAAATGCGTTAATCAATCTTCATTTCGTGCAACAAATAGGGTGTCCCATAAGCCATCACATTGGCTAGGGACACCCTATTTAATTACATCGCAATTTCATCAAATTCATCTCAGCAGGACATCGTAGCCGCAATGGAACATGCCGGTATCCAAATCCTCGACTAATAAAAACTTGTGCATTCTTCACTTGGGAATGAGGCTGATCACGTTGATATAATCCACTAGAGAAACCACGATAGCCTTTATCTAAATGTATAGAACCGATGAAAGGGACAACGATCTGTCCACCATGAGTATGTCCTGCCAGGGTAAGATCGACAGGTTGAATAGCGTACCGATTATACCATGCTGGGTCATGCACTAGCACAATGCGACATTGATTCACTTCATTGCGAGCAAGCTTCGGTAACGCTGGGTATGTTCTCTTTAGATTTTGAGGGTAATCTAGGCCTGTTAACCAGATATATGATCCACCCTTTTCCAATTTAACATTACTATTTAGTAGTAATATAACTCCCAGCTTCTTCAAAATACTATCAAGGCCACGGACGTCTGCTTTATAATCATGGTTACCATGCACGGCATACACAGGAGCTATCTGACTTAATATCCTAATGTTATTCTCAACACGAGATAGAGGAACATCCTTCTCCATCATATCTCCGCCTAGTAAAACCCAATCTACTTGTCCTTTTAAATCCAACAATACATCTTCAGGTAGTTCCCTGCGATGAATATCCGTAATGAATAATATGACACTTTCATGTAATGCTTGTGGAAGTCTTTTAAGTTCGATATCTATGATGTTAATCTGATTGCTAAATGCTTCTTTATACATGCGGTACAGTAGCAATAACCCCATCACAAGGATACAACTTGATATCGAAATAAAAGCTGTCATTTCCACATCTCCTTCATAGGTGGTGCACCTTCTAAACCCCACAATACTAATGCAACAGTTAATACGACAAACAGAAATATGAGCGTATTCTGAAAAATTCTACTAATCTTCACATTACTCGAATGATACGTATCTAATCGTGAAGGAACGATATCACTCTCAGATACGATTGGCTCTTCCAGTTGGGTCTCACTCATAACATCACTATTGAATTTGTTTGTTGTAGTACCTAAATAATGCCATAATTGTTTCCAATGCTTCTTCTCTGACTTTTCCTCGTTGCGACGTTTCCTTTGTGTTTCTACCCTACTTAATCTTGTGCTCATTGTTCCCTCCGAAAGCGTATGAATAATCCTGATATAAGATCAATTAGAAAATGACAAAGTATAGGTGCCCATAACGTGCCAGTTTGGATATAAATAAACCCTAAACCATAACTACTAAGAAAGACCCATCCCGTAGGCATCCAATGTTTTAAATAACGAATATGGATCAGCGCAAAAATAATACTTGTCCAATAGGGCCCAATCGCATGCTGTATTGCCCCACGAAATAACAACTCTTCACAAATAGCAACAATAGCAGAAATACAGACAATATGCCAAATAGGACGGCTACCAAATAACATCTCATTAATACCGCCATCATCCATTGTTGAATCAGGCATTATTTTGGACAGAAAAAAGTCAATTATAAGCATACTTCCAGCCAATCCAAATCCCCATGCCATAATATTGACAATATCTTGGTGTGAAAAAAGATCAAATAGATTTCTCTTCTGAAAAAATAGCCACAAGATGCCGATAACTAAAGTAAGGACTTGAGTAAAATAAAGATTGATTAGCAATAAACGATCTGTTAATTGATCTGGGGATATCCTTTTGATTTTTATATTTGATATTTTGAATTTTATTTTCTTCATTTGTGTCCTACCTGTCTCATATGATGTCTTATTTATTATAAAAAGGAGAGTTTGATGATGAAAAAACGTTCTTCTCATGTCGAATTATATTTCAGTCTAACATTTATTTTGGTGCTTATCTTAATATCCGCAGCTTTTCTATCTGGTGTGAAATTGGGAGCTAGTAAAATAGAATCTCAGTATGAACAACAGAAACTTGCGCCTTCTTCCCCCGAATTCACTGATTCCTATCAACAACAAGATCTAGTTACATTCTATCATACCGTATTTTTACCTTATAGAGAATTTAAAAGCGCATGGGTTCTCAACACCGACAAAATTAGTCTTACAGAAGACAAAGCAACGATCAACAAAATACTAAAACAACTTCGAACACTTGCAGATGAAAAATACAGTGCTATTACAAAAACAACCATGTATTCTTCTTCACCTTTGCTTCAAGAAGCACAAACTGATTTCTTGAAAAGTGTGCGATTGTTGGGAAATGCAGTAGACAGTGCGTCCCTATCTCCTAGTATACATAATGGTGAAATGTTGGTAACACAATTAAAAAAAGATGTTCTTTATAAGAATGGTGTAAATTTTGGACTGCTCGGGCAGAAAAAGTATTATAATTCCATGATCAAATGGAGTATAAAGGTAGATCCTACACTTGCCAGAGAATATGATTTCACAGTAAATCCATCTTTTGTTCTATGGGAGAGTTACCCATTGCTCGTAAAGAATGCGGCGGTATCTTCTATTTTATTAAATAAATCCATGTATGTAGCATACGATCCACAAGATATGACGGCAAGAATAGACCATATGATACAGTCAGGAACTGCAGATTCCATGAAGCTTACTTCTATTCAAGCGATCATTCATTTACTTAATAATACGGATGCTGTTAAAGAGTATGACTTCAAAAAGTGGAAGTTAAAATATTATAGCAAAGAATTACTACCACAGTTATCCTTCTTTTATGATTAATGCAATCGTGATCGCCCATGATCATGACATCACATACTATTGACAATGATTATGATGTCATGATACATTATGACAAATTAAGTTCAAGAATTCGATGATGGAAAATAGTCAAGATCAACGTCCACAGAGAGTCGGTGCTTGGTGCAAACCGATGACGATACCTTTGTCTAAGCATTCCTGAGAAATTGCATTGAAATTTACGTAGGTGCAATCGGATTAACTCCGTTATAAGTTACGGTCATATCCATGACCATTGAGGCTGTTCATTAAGTTGGCAGCGAAATAGGGTGGTACCACGAATAACTTTCGTCCCTTACTACGCAAGTAGTATGCGGATCGAGAGTTTTTTTGTATTTTTCTTCCTTTAATGAAGCACCGCGTTGCTTCATCAACTACAGGTATTGCGGTTATGTGTCCATACTACACATATACCTAATCATATATGTTTTATAAATATTAAGGAGGAAAGAAACCATGTTTAAAGTACTCGTATCAGATCCAATTAGCGACCTAGGAATTCAACAATTGATGGATTCCAGTGATGTTACCGTTGATAAGAAAGTCGGTTTAAGTGAAGATGAATTAGTGGCTATTATCGGAGAATATGATGCATTATTAGTTCGTAGTCAGACAACCGTTACAGAGCGCATCCTTACGGCAGGCACTCAATTAAAAGCGGTGGGCCGTGCTGGTGTTGGTGTAGATAATATTGATCTAGATGCTGCAACAAAACGCGGGATCGTTGTCATTAATGCACCTGACGGTAACACCATCACAACTTGCGAGCACACTTTTGCAATGATGATGGCTTTAGCTCGTCACATACCTCAGGCTTACGCAAAGACCATCTCTGGAACATGGGATCGTAAATCCTTCCTCGGTGTAGAACTTCGTGGTAAAACGTTAGGTGTACTTGGTATGGGTCGTATTGGTAGTGAAGTAGCCAAACGTGCAAAAGCATTCGGTATGGAGATTCTTGCATTTGATCCATTCTTAACCACAGATCGTGCAGACAAAGTTGGAGTCACTTTAGCTTCAGTTAATGATATTATTTTAAATGCAGATTTCATGACTTTCCATACACCGTTAACACCAGAAACACGCAATATGATTTCAGAACCACAATTTAAAGTAATGAAAAAAGGTATGCGCATCATCAACTGTGCTCGTGGTGGCGTTATTGATGAAATAGCATTAGTAGAAGCTATTGATAAGGGGATCGTTGCAGGTGCAGCATTTGACGTGTTTGAACATGAGCCACCTCAAAGTGATCATCCTTTCCTAAACCATCCTAAAATTATAGTAACACCACACTTGGGTGCATCTACGATTGAAGCTCAAGAGAATGTCGCTATTGATGTCTCTGAGGAGATACTTCATATCCTTCGTAATGAGCCGTTTAAGAATGCGGTTAATATGCCACCCGTTGCATCTAGTGTCATGAAGAAGCTACAACCATACTTCTCACTTGGTGAGAAATTAGGTAGCTTCGCAGCACAGATTGCTAACGAGGCGATTAGTGAAGTTCATATCGACTATGCAGGTGATCTGTCAGATGTGGATACATTACCTTTGACTCGTTATATCGTCAAAGGCGTTCTGTCACACCACTTGGGTAATGATGTGAACATCGTTAACTGTACACACCTTGCCAAATCACGTGATGTTAATATTGTCGTATCCAAAGCACCTAAGACAAAAGGATTTACTAACCTCATCTCCGTTACGCTGAAGACACAAAATAAACAAGACCGTCTGGTAGCTGGTACACTTCTACAAGGCTATGGCGAGCGTATTGTGATGCTTGATCAATATCCAGTTGATATCGCTCCTGAGGGTAATCAAATCTTAATCTCCCACAATGACAAACCTGGAATCATCGGGCTTGTGGGTACGCTACTTGGTGAGAACAATGTCAATATCGCTTCCATGCAAGTTGGACGTACACTCGTTGGTGGTGCTGCATTAATGATCTTAACTGTAGATAAAGAAGTAGAGAAGGATGTACTTATCCAACTCGCTGCAATCCAAGAAATTAACACGGCATTGGAAATCGTACTAGCGTAGTTCATATTTCTAGATTGGTATTTGTTCCACGTAGAACAAGATTTATCTTTCTTCTTCAACAAAAAGCACCTCGCATGCGAGGTGCTTTTTGTTATTTATGTGTTTATTTCAAATATTCGACAGGAATCTTTATAGTAAAGTTGGTGCCCTGCCCTAATTCACTTGTTACTTTAATACTTCCATGATGTGCTTCGACAATACTCATTACAATAGAGAGTCCGAGCCCTGTACCAGCAGATTCACCTCGTACGCGAGCTTTGTCAGCCTTATAGAATCGTTCAAAGATAAAGGGTACATCTTCCTTGGGAATTCCAACACCTTCATCTCTAACCTGAATTTGAACATACGTAGAATATTCACCTATAATCTGTTCTGCAATGATGTGAACACTCTTTCCAGTTGGCGTATGTCGGAATGCATTATCAAGTAAATTCGTCATCACTTGTTCCAACTTATCTTCATCGCCTGATTGGATCGTCAGATCATCTGATAACTTATCATAATGGAGCTTTACATGGTAATCCTTAGAACCAACCGAGAACTTATGATACATACGTTCTAGTAATTCATCGACATTAACAACACCCATTGCCGTATCTGCATGCCCTGCTTCCATTCGTGCTAGAACGAGAAGATCCTTAACAATCCTACCCATCCGGAGAGATTCGTCATGGATCACTTGGATCAATTCTCTGCTCTCTTCAGGTGAAGTCGCCATGCCATCTAACAACGCCTCACTATAACCTTGCATCATCGATAAAGGCGTCCTAATCTCATGTGACACGTTCGCAACAAAGTCTGTACGCATCTTCTCTAATCGAACTTCCTCGGTCACGTCACGTATGACAGCCACAGCTCCACGTATATCATTATCCGAATACAATGGTGTCATAATGACAGACCAGACATCCTTATTGACATGCACAGATGTACTGCCATCTCCCCCACCATTAAGCGTCTTATTAAACAATTCATATAATGGTTGTGGAACTTCTAGCGACTGCTCATTATGCTGTACCTCTGTTTCATAATCCCAGTCTATACTTTTCCATAATTGTTCAAGTCTATGACCAGGAGGGTTCGTTAGAATGACTTGGCCAGAATTATTAAAGGTAATGACAGCATCGCTCATACTTCTTAGAACACTCGCTAAGTGTTCCTTCTCTTGATTAAGATTACGAATATTATCTTCAAGCTCCGCAGCCATATGATTGAAAGTATTCGCAAGTTTTCCAATTTCATCTCTTGCCTCGACAGATACTCTAGTCCCATATTCACCTTTACGGATAGCATCCGCAGCCCTTATTAGTTTCTGCATGGGTTGAGTAATTCTAGTAATAAGGAACAAGCCGAAAAATGTCGTCATGGAAAAACCAACAAGAGATGTGTATGTAAATAATCGTTTGATATCACCTGAATTGGCGAAGTTTGTATCAATATAAGGTAATAAGAATAATCCCAGCGTCATAAGTACACAAGCAACTAAGCATATAATGGTAATCCACAGTTTGCCGACAAGAGATCTCCATAAATTCAATTTATTTCGCGACCTCTAACTTATAACCTACACCCCACACGGTTGTAATCATGGTAGCAGATTCTGGAGATACTTTATTCAGCTTTTCTCTTAGTCGTTTGACATGGGTATCCACTGTTCTCAAATCACCAAAAAATTCGTAATTCCAGACGTCTTTTAACAATTCTTCTCGAGAGAATACCTTATCTGGAGATGTCGATAAATAATGTAGCAGTTCATATTCTTTTGGTGTTAAGCTAACCTCTTCGCCACCTGCAGTAACACGATGTGCATCATGTTCTATAATCAAATGTGGGAATACAATATCATTATTAGACATTCCATCCTTTGTTAAATACGCCGTTGTAGAAGAGCGTCGCAAAATAGCCTTAACGCGATAGATCACTTCTCGTGGACTGAATGGCTTAACGACATAATCATCTGCTCCAACTTCAAATCCCTGTACACGATTAATCTCCTCGCCTTTGGCTGTCAGCATTAACACAGGTGTTGATTTAACTTGTCTTAATCGCGTACATACCTCAACACCATCTATTCCAGGAAGCATCAGATCTAGCACAATCAGATCATAATCCGCTGACATCGCTTTTTGCAAAGCGATTTCGCCGTCTTCAGCTTCTTCGATTTCATACCCTTCTTTTTCCAAGTACATTTTAAGCAATCGCCGAATTCTTTCTTCATCATCGACAACCAATATCCGAATTAATTCATCTGACATCATCAACAACCCCTTAATTTTCCTGCTAAGTTACTCCATAGCGAAATAATCATAAACGGATACATAAATTATATTAAACATGATTCTATCTCAAAAGACAATTATAACGAAAATCCGCTTCAACATTCAACATCAAATGAGAGACGGATTTCAGTATAACCATTTAATATATATCAGAATTACTTATTCTGTACCTGCATAGGAATGTAGTCCCGCAATAATAAGATTTACACCTACTAGTGTAAACATAACAATCATAAATCCTACAACCGCAAGCCACGCCGATTTCTTCCCTTGCCATCCACGCGATAGCCTTAGATGTAAATATACACTATAGAACATCCATGTGATTAAAGCCCATACTTCTTTAGGATCCCAAGCCCAGAACCGTCCCCAAGCAATTTGCGCCCACATCATCGCAAAGATTAATGCCCCTAGCGTAAATATTGGGAATCCCAAGGCAATACTTCGATACGTAATCTCATCAAGATCCTCTGCATCTAGTCCTTTGAGTAAAGGTTGAATAGCTTTACCAACGGGTCTTCGTAAAAGCAGTCGAATGAGCCCATATATCATAATACCCGTTAGAATTGCCCAAATGACTGTATTTAGCTTCCTACCTGCATTAATTCCATTCATCCAAGATGGTGCTTGAAATAAAGGCCCATCTATCCCTATAAATGATTGGAATTTCTCTACCTTACTCTCATATGGTGAAACGATAGGTGGTAAGCTATACGTCACACTAACCATTTTAATCGTAGGATCCTTACTACTTACAGCTTGTTCTTGTGTAAATACGGATTCATAGCCACCCATTCGGAAAGCGAAAGTAGCAATAATGAAGCCGATGAGCATAAATATGGTTAGTAAGGTAAACTCAACACCCCACTTCTGAGCTCGTTCTTTTAACTTTGTACTATTGAAGTCTACCGTACGTAGCAAATACATAAATCCAGCAGCAAATCCTATAGCAAAGAAAGATTCACCTAGAGCAGCCATCGTCACATGCACTTGCAACCACCAATGTTGAAGCGATGGAATTAGCGGTTGAACTGCTTTTGGGAACACTGCTGCATAAGCCATAATAAGAATGGCGACAGGAACAGAGAAGAGTCCTAGAACTGTCTTTCTGTATATGAGATAAATAATCGTAAATGCAATCATAACCATCATTGCTAGACTAGACATGAACTCAAACATATTACTTACAGGAATATGTCCTCCTCCAGCCCAACGTGTGAAGAAATAGATCAAGTGCGTCACTAGACCTAGACATGATACGATAAAGGAAATCTTCCCCCATTTTCTAGTATGCACAATTGGGTCACGGTTTCTCCATTGACTTCCCATAATAGCTATTCCGTATAGAATGAATGCGACACCATATACTAAAAATGCAATTGTAAAGAAAATACTGCTAATATCTAAAAGTTTCATACGTGATTTCCTCCATTATCAAGGGACTTTTCTTCTACTTGTATATTCATGATAAGTAAGATCGCTGCTACTTCTCTACGAACGCCGAACCAATTCTTATTCGTATGCGCAGCTAACGTTAGATTCTTATCGTCAATCCGGATCCAGATTCGACGATGTTGCCAGTAGAATCCGAGAATTAGACCGAGCATAATGATTGCAGCTCCTACCCAGACAAATGGCATTACTTTATCTACACGAATGTTCAAGTAAGTTGTAGACATGGAGAGATCAACATTTTCCATTCCTTGGACGTCCAATTCAAGCAGTTGATATTCCCCAGCAAGCTTTTGATTGATGACATCTTGTTGAAATCGTTGCTTATCAATCTGTTTAGGGAAGTATAAGTAATTAATTCCTTCGTCTGGCAATTCAGGCCCTTTGATGACAAATAGAAAGGATGGTGCATTGGGTATAGGAGATATGGAGATTGGTTCACCTTGCTCGTTCATTCCAAAATCCATATATCTTTCTACTAATTTAAGATTGTATTGCCCTACTTGATAATTACGTTGCGGGTCACGTATTTCTAACTTGAACTCACCCAATACCTTGCCTGTCTTCTTATCGATCAAGGATGGTGTGACCGATCTAAGAATGGGTGACATATCGAAATCAAATTGATATGCCTTCAGTCCATTGTAATTCAATGGATCATTCACTTGAATACGATGACGATCTATTTCAGACAATAGTGGTTCTTTGGATGGATCATTACAATCTGCTGTACATTCATATAAGATTGCCTGTGTTTCGAACAGTTTAGGAAGTACTTTACCTTTCCCTTTGAACTCTTCAGGCATATCTTCCTCGGTATAATACTCTACCGTGAACTTATCATTCTTGAGATAATAAGATGTTTCTGGAATCGGTTTGATTTCCCCTTCTGGGAAGGCTAAATGCTGATCCATATGCATACCTGGTAATCCACGTGCTAGAACCGCCAGTAAGAAAATAATCAATCCGATGTGAATAACATAGGGTCCCCAACGACTAAAGCGCTGTTTCTCTGCGAGTAGTGCACTTCCGTCCGTATGTACACGATAACCCTTTTTCTTTAGGGGCATTGTAATCCTATCTATCCATTCCTTATCGTTCACTTCCTCAAGTTCAGTCTGAAACACCACTTTTTGCCGAGTCATGAATTGCATATGTTTACGAATCCTGCGCTTGGTAAGCGCCTTATATAATGGCAACACACGATCAAGACTACAAATAATTAGAGATGCACCAATCATCACAAGTAATAAAATGAACCACCATGATTCATACGTATGTGATAAGCCCAGCTTATAGTAGATGAGTCCTGCTGTTCCATAGGTGTCAGGATAGTACTTGGACGGATCCAAATTCAAAAACGTACTTTCCTGCGGGAAGATCGTGCCAAGCATTGAACCCAGCAAAGTAAGGATGATCATATATACAGCTATCTTTACCGAACTGAAAAAGTTCCAAATTCGATCAATATAGTTAGGTTTACTACGCTGAGAACGACGAGCCATTCCATCATATCTCATCTCTAACAATTCAGTGGATTCCTGTTCTTCTTTTCTCAAAGGTTTTCCACAAGCTTCACATAACACGGTTTCAACCGGATTCTGATGGCCACATTCGCATTTGGTATTCTGAAAAGATAATAAATCTTTGATCATCGCTTTTTCACCAACTGTTCAATTTCATAATCTAGCATGCCAAGATCAAGTTCACCCTGAATAATATTCCTTATAATCCCATCCGAAGAAACAAATAAAGTCGTAGGTAATGGAGAGATACCATAGCTCTTCGCAGCATTCCTATCCGGATCTAATAAAATAGGGAAATGAAGCTTTGCCTGATTTACGAAATTCTCAACTGACATCTTATCTTCACCAGCATTAATACCAATGACAACAACATTCTGATCTGCCCATTTCTCAGATTGTGCTTGAAGTGCGGGCATTTCCTTCACACACGGTTTACACCATGTTCCCCAGAAATTAATGACCATCGTTTTTCCTTTATATGCATCAAGGGTATGAACCTTGCCATCCAATCCAAGTAGATTAAAAGAAGGGGTAGCATCTCCAACCTCAGGCTTTCCTCCTGAACCATAGATATTTGTAACGATGGCGTATCCTCCGAGGATAAAGATCAGAAGCAAAATGATAATCTGGACTTTCTTTCTCGATTTACCCAATTTCAAAGCCTCCTCCTATGACATAGGTCATAATGATTTCACTTCATGTGAACATCCTATGAATAATTATAACGAACTTTGTCATAATTGTGGCGGTAGTATTTGAAATTTATGTGACCTTTATCATTATTTTCTCGGCAATTTAGGCGAATTTGCCAATTTGATTAAATCTTCTATTTCCTTTTTTGTTAAATGACGGAATAAACCTCTTTTTAGATTCTGTAATAATAATTCACCAAAGGCTATTCTCTTCAATTTAATAACAGGATGACCAATAGACTCAAACATTCTTCGAACTTGACGATTACGACCTTCATATATCGTAATGGAGATCGTTGCTTCTTTCTTCGCAGTATCGATATCCTTATATTCAACTTCAGCTGGTGCTGTCATTCCATCTTCAAGCATTATACCCGCTTTAAGCTTGTCTAGGTCAGAACCATGAGGAACCCCTTTGACTGTTGCCATATAAGTCTTAGGCACATGATGCTTGGGATGTGTTAGTAGATTCGCGAACTCCCCATCATTCGTGAGTAGTATCAGACCTTCTGTGTCATAATCCAATCTTCCTACAGGGTACACTCTTTCCTTCACATCTCTTAAATAATCAGATACAATCTTCCGACCTTCCGGATCGGAAGCGCTAGTGATAACCCCTTTTGGCTTATTCATGACAATATAAACCTTCTTCTCATTTCGAATAGGCTTGCCACTAACCGTAATGATATCTTGATCGGGATCTGCTTTTGTTCCAAGAGCAGTAACGACCTCTCCGTTCACTTCAACCTTACCTGCTACGATTAAATCTTCACACTTACGTCTTGATGCAATTCCTGCTTGCGCTAATATTTTCTGTAATCTTTCCATTTTCGATAATTCACCTCATGCTAATGATACATATCAGCAGGGAAAATCACAAGTTGATTCCATGGGAAATTTGAACCTGGGCAGACTTGGGTATGTGGATGAATGTTTAAAGAGGAAATACGATATACCGTGGAGAGTCGTATAATGAGTTTACTGGCTTCAAAAAGTTGATGTTTGGCATCTGCAGACATCAACTCATAGGCCATATTAAAATTACCATCTAAACAAATATGAATGTATTTCGTATCTGTCGTATCGGGAACTGCAAAGACCGTAGCGTCTTTTCTAATCCAAAAGTCATATCCTTTACCATTGATCGAAGAACATAATGAATGATGAATCACGAACCCTTCGTATGCCACAATCTCACCTCATTCTATTAGAACGTATGAATTGTTATAGAATATGAAGTTTGATCCTATTTGGATTGGGCTAACTACCCAAAGAAAACAAGACATACCGCTATTGCAGCAATGAAACCCACAGCATCAGAGAATAATCCTACTTTCAAAGCATAACGACCATTTCGAACACCAACGGCACCCATATATACAGTAAGTACATATAACGTTGTATCCGTACTCCCTTGTATGGTAGAAGCCATTCTTCCAATCATCGAATCTGGTCCGTGAACGCGTATTAAATCCGTTGCAAATGCTAATGAACCCGTACCTGTTAACGGGCGAAGAATACCTAAAGGTAGAATCTCTTCGGGTACACCAAGGACTTGAAGGAATGAGCCTGTCCAACCCACAAAGAAGTCCAACGCACCCGATGCCCTGAACACACTTATGGCGACCATCATCCCAACGAGATGAGGAATAATTTGGATTGCTGTATTAAAGCCATCCTTTGCTCCATCGATGAAAGATTCATAGACAGGCACTTTTCTTGTAAAAGCAAATAAGGGAATGAATGCAATGATTAATGGGATAGCCCACGATGAAATTAGATTAATGAATGAGAGCATGAAACTTCACCCTTTCACACTTGGCTTTGAAAGTGAATGAATACCATTGATAGGAGGTTGACGATGCTTACGTAGATTCCAATTTCTGCACCAACGATCAGCAAGGACTGCCGCTAACGTTGCGATCATGGTGGCGACCAACGTTGTTCCAACAATATCTGTAGGACTCGCTGAATTGTAGTTCATCCTAATGGCAATAAGTGTTGTGGGGATTAGTGTGATACTTGCCGTATTTAATGCTAATAGTGTGCACATCGCTGGACTTGCTACTTCCTTGTCCGGATTAAGTGTTTGTAGTTCCTGCATCGCTTTAATACCCATGGGCGTAGCGGCATTTCCTAGTCCAAGCAGATTGGCACTCATATTGGATAGGATATAACCTAACGCAGGATGATTGCGTGGCACATCTGGGAATAAGAATGAAACGACTGGACTAAGCACTTTTGCAATGCCATTTAATAATCCTGAATCTTCTGCAATCTTCATCATTCCCATCCAGAATACAAGAACACTAATAAGCCCGAAACAGACACTAACTCCTGTCTTTGCACCGTCAAAGGCAGCGGTTGTGACAACCTCAATATTGCCACTCATCGCTGCAAAGCCAAATCCAACTAGGATAAGTGCAAGCCATATGATATTAATCATCGCTCTGACCTCCATCTTTACATCATGGTTATGACACGAATAGTAACTTTTGAATGACCCTCTCAAAAGAATACAACCAAGCGTTCAAACGGCTAGACATCTTATGTTCCAATCCTATAACATCCTTGATACGGGGCATTTCTTCGGGAAGTTGACTGCCAAGTGAATACACTGGCACTTTGCCAACAAGAATACCATCCTTCAGAATTTCAACTCTACCTCTTAATCCAAAGCTAAGATCCACTTGATTCTTTCTTGTCTCATGTAAGACAAGTCTTGTGGATATCATATTCTGTTCAGTTGATGCAACTGGATAACTAAAAGATTGACTTACGACAAGTTCATGTCCTTCAATCTTCTGCCCACGACTGAATATCTCTTCTAATGGATAGTTTGTGAAGCCATAATCAAGCATACGACGATGATCGTTCCAATCATCTCCATCATTAATAGTTACAGCGACTAATTGTTGACCATTTCTTGTGGCAGAACTTACAAGGCAACGAAGTGCCTTTTTCGTATAACCCGTTTTCACACCATCTGCGCCCTCATAGAAACGAAGCATTTTATTTTTGTTGTCCCATTTATAATCCCAAGGTTCATTGGGATTGGGCACCTTTTTCGTAGGCGTCTTTACAATCTCCTTAAACATTGGATTATGCATGGCATATGCCGTTAATACGGCAAGATCATTGGCGGAAGAGTAATGACCTTCGGCATCTAATCCATGAGGATTCATAAATTGAGTATGTTCAAGTCCTAATTCATTGGCTTTTGCATTCATAAGAAATACAAATCCTTCCTCAGAACCACCCACATGTTCAGCGATAGCTGTGGCGGCATCATTGCCAGATCGAAGCATTAATCCATATAACATATTTTCGAGCGTCATTTCCTCACCAAGCTTCAAGAATAGGGATGATCCTTCTTTCGCATATGAGTACCTACTAACCTGAACAGGCTTCTTAAATTCTCCTTTTTCAATCGCTACAATAGCAGTCATGATCTTGGTTAGACTAGCAATACGTAATTCTTCATCACCACGTTTAGAATAGAGAATTCTTCCAGATGTGACATCCATTAATGCTGCGGCCTGGGCTTGTGTTGATACAGTACTCTGCTCTGGGGATGCACTGACATGTTCATAACATATGCCAACCGCCAGAAACACTGTCCACGTTGCAATCAACCATTTACTCATCCATTTCATCTTTTGCATTCCTCCGGCTCAGTTCTAGGGAATCTTGTACAAGTATATGCTTTTCATTAATTAGGTATGTCCATCACTGATGAAAACATCGTATAAATAACCCCCTCCCATGTTATAGGAAGGGGGTTATTGTAGTTTAAATAACGATTGAATCTGACGATTTGCTAGTAGACATGCTCATGGACGAACCCGCATTATTAGTAGAACTACTCTTCTGACTCATAGCCTGAACTTTCTCCATAACATATGGAACCATATCGATCATCTTCTCATAAATATGGGTCTGACAATCAAGCGGAAGAATATTCACACCATCTTTGCCTACTACAAGAAAGGCAATCGGTCTTATGGATACTCCTCCTCCAGTCCCTCCACCAAATGGGAACTTACTAGATGCTTGTTGTCCATCAGACGCATGACCTGAACTCTTCGTACCACCATCGACTTGAAAATCACTACCCCCTGCAGCAAACCCAAACCCCACTCTGCTTATAGGTAGAATGACACTTCCGTCTGGTGTTTGAACGGGATCACCAACAATTGTATTGACATCCACCATACTCTTTAAGTTTTCCATTGCTGTCTGCATTAAGCCTTTGATAGGATGGTCCTCCATCGTTTAACTCCTCCTTTCACTTTCAGCACGCGTACCATAAGTACCAAGCCTGCATATATAGCGTACCCGCATGAGATTTGTACTATACACGATATCTCGCTGGAAAGATGAACTCGATCATCATAAGCAGGTACGACAAACAAACGCGGTGTTATCTTCATGCGTACATGAGAAGATAACCAACCCATAAGGAATGTCTTGGTACTCCATACGATACCTGAAGCAACCGCTGTATAAGCAGCATCACCAACACTAAATTGCGTTGCCCACTCCAACTTAGTAATGTTTAGATGTGCAAATGTTCTTCGAAGCCATACTTTAAGGAATAACGTCGCTTCAAGGATTTCATGAAATCGTGATATCCATTCATCTACTTTCTTTTTATCCACCTCAGTCTTATCATGTTGTTCTTCGGTCTGACTTGGTTTTGTTTTTTTATTTACTTCCAAAGAGACTCCCTCTTCTAAATTATTCATTCTCACCACAGGTATTTCATAGTGTAGCTTAATTACACCATACAATAACTTCATATGGATCATGACCTCATCATCTTTCCCATTCTTCCTTACCCAAATATCAACTTTGATCTTAGATAATAGGATCACTATGAAGACCATCAAGATAACAATGCTGATTATAATTACGAACCACATCTATTAACCTCCATATATTAATAATTTAAGTATTTATCCTTAGTATGACAATTATGGATAGTAATCATTCCACAAAAAATGAATTACAACACAAATACCGCCATTCCTTATGAATGGCGGCTTGCTAATCTAATATTCTCATTTATGTGTCTTTTACATCATCAAAAGTCAATTGACGTCCATCCAAGCGATCGAACAACATCTGTGTCTCTTCTTCAAGATTATCTTTATTCTCAAATAGGGATGGCTCAGGCAAATCCGAAATACTTGCCAATCCAAAGTAATCCAGAAATGATCTTGTTGTTCCGTACAGAATTGGACGACCAATTGCCTCAGCCCGTCCTTTCTCTTCAATCAAATCCTTGTGGACAAGCGTTTGAATGGCACGTTCAGAGCGAACTCCTCGAATCTCTTCAATCTCCACACGCGTTATGGGTTGCCTATAAGCTACGATAGCCAACGTCTCCAAAGCAGCTTGTGAAAGTGTTGCACGAGATGGCGAATATGCTAATCTTTCGAAATATACAGCATGTTCTTGATGTGTCGCTAGTTGGTAGTTCCCAGCGATCTGCATAATCTGTAATCCACGTTGTTGCCGAACGAAGTCTTCTTTCATTTCTTCGATGACATCTTTCACTAACTCTGTTCGTTGTTCTACAATCTCAGCCATTTGCTTCACACTAAGACCTTCATCTCCTGAGAGGAAAAGAAGTCCCTCAATAATCGATTTCAACTTCTGAAATTCCATTCAATTCTTCTTCCCCTCTCCACTCCATGACAATGTCATCGAACAGTCTTTCCTGATAACATAAGATTTGCTTCATTTTCATTAATTCTAGTATAGCTAGAAACGTCACAACGATTTCATGTCGCATCATGTCCTCATGCAATAGCTTCGAGAATAGAAGCTGACTCCCTTTCCCACCCCGCTGTAACGTATCAACGACATACCGAATACGATCCTTGACTGTGATCTCATCTCTGTGAATACGAGAATAAGAGTTTCGTTTAACTACCTTACGCAAGGCTTTTTGAAAAGCTGCAACTAAATCTGAAGTATGTAACCCTTGAACAGGATTAGTAGTCACTTTTGGCATCCAAACGGCTAAATCCTCAGGTTCTTTCGAAAAAATAAGACTTCTATCGAACTCCCGTTCATGAAGATGTTGTGCAATTCCTTTATATTTGCGGTACTCGATTAGCTTCTGAATCAACTCTGCGCGAGGATCATGATCTTCATCTTCATAGAAATCAAAATCATCAAACTCGATAACAGGTGGCTTAGGAAGCAATAACTTACTCTTAATCGATAATAGCGTAGCAGCCATAACAAGAAATTCACTCGTAACTCCAAGTTCAAGCTCCTGCATATTCATCAAATAACTCATATATTGCTCTGTAATCTCAGTGATAGGGATATCCTGGATATCAATTTCCGCTTTATCAATCAGATGCAACAGTAAATCAAGCGGACCTTCAAAGGTCTCCAGCTTATACAATACAGACTCCATATGTCCCTCCGGCCACGTTTAATCAAAAATATAGTACCCTTATTAGTTAGGGTACTATATTAAATAAGCACTATTTAAACTGTTTCGTCAAGTTTGCCATTTCAATTGCAGAGATAGCACAGTCATAACCTTTATTACCAGCCTTCGTTCCAGCACGCTCAATCGCCTGCTCGATATTCTCCGTAGTAACTACGCCGAAGATGGTTGGAATACCACTCTTAAGATTAATGCTTGCTACGCCTTTGGCTACTTCATTACACACGATGTCGTAGTGTGAAGTTGCTCCTCGAATGACTGTACCCAATGTAATGATAGCATCGTATTTTCCACTCTCAGCCATTTTCTGTGCAATCAGTGGAATTTCGAATACGCCTGGAACCCAAGCCACATCTATTTCAGTATCTTGTACACCATGTCTTTTCAGTGCATCAACTGCTGCGTTTAGTAACTTACTTGTAATGAACTCATTGAAACGACTAACTACGATTCCATATCTTAAACCCTCGGATATTAAATTTCCTTCAAAATAATGTGTCATAATAACTCATCTTCCCCTCAATTTGTATTATAATTTCGAATTCTCATCTTGCTCTATATCATCAAATTTCATCAGATGACCAAGTTTGGATTGCTTCGTGTGTAAATATTTAGTGTTATCTTCATTCTCATCCATCTGAATAGCAACACGCTCAACCACTTCGAGACCATAACCTTCCAATCCCTTTATTTTGCGCGGATTATTGGTAAGGAGTCTAATCTGTCTTACACCCAGATCCTTTAGAATCTGTGCGCCAATTCCATAATCTCTTATATCTGCTGGGAAACCTAACTTGAGGTTAGCATCTACAGTATCTAAACCTTCTTCCTGCAATTTATAAGCTCTTAATTTATTCAGAAGCCCAATTCCGCGGCCTTCTTGACGCATGTAGAGTAGAATGCCATTGCCTTCTGCTTCAATTTGACGTAATGCAGAAGCGAATTGTGGTCCACAGTCACAACGATGCGAATGGAACACATCTCCTGTTAGACATTCAGAATGAACTCGTACGAGAATCGGCTTCGTCGGATCGATCTCGCCTTTAACCAATGCAAGATGTTCTTTATCATCTACTTCATTGGTGTAAGCAATCGCTTGGAATTCACCAAAGTCTGTCGGCATGCGAACAGATACTTCTCGGTTCACTAATCTCTCTTTGTCATTACGGTAATGAATCAATTCTTTAATATTAATCAACTTCAAATCTTGTTCTTTAGCGATTGTAATCAGATCAGGCAGACGAGCCATCGAGCCATCTTCCTTAATGATTTCGCATATAACCGCTGCAGGATATGATCCGCACATACGTGCCAAATCTACTGCTGCCTCCGTATGGCCTGCACGGCGTAGAATGCCACCCTTTTTTGCGATCAAAGGAAACATATGACCTGGTCTACGGAAGTCATCTTTATGAGCTTTTGGATCTAGTAATGCCTTTATTGTTAATGAACGCTCATAAGCCGAAATTCCCGTTGTCGTGTCTTTATGGTCAATTGATACCGTAAAGGCAGTACCATGATTATCTGTATTCCTAGCAACCATTGGTGTTAAGTCCAATTCATCAGCACGCTCTTGCGTGATTGGAACGCATACTAATCCACGACCTTGAGTGATCATAAAGTTAATGACTTCAGGCGTCGCTTTATCAGCTAAGGCAATGAAATCACCTTCATTCTCACGGTCTTCATCATCTACAACGATAATTACTTTTCCGCGCATCAAATCATATATGGCTTCCTCAATTGGAGAAAATATATTCTCTTGTTC
Source organism: Paenibacillus sp. CMAA1364 (assembly GCF_054373195.1). NCBI lineage: Bacteria > Bacillati > Bacillota > Bacilli > Caryophanales > Paenibacillaceae > Paenibacillus > Paenibacillus sp. CMAA1364. The sequence continues at coordinate 267,098 of NZ_JBITNB010000001.1, forward strand.
CATTGTTATAACCCCCTAAAAGTTTTGGAGCATCACTTCTTAGATTCACTTCGTCAAAACTCACTTCGAAAGCATAACTAAAAGTTTTGGAGCATCGCTTCTTAGATTCACTTCGTCAAAACTCACTTCGAAAGCAATCTTACACAAAACCATTTCGCGCCAAGGATTCCATGTTTATCACCGATGGTTTCTCATCATTGGGCTGGTCTGACGACTTATAATGGAGCAAATGATCAACATATTTACCTAACACGTCACATTCAACGTTCACAGTAGCACCTGCGCGCTTATCATGAAGAACGGTCTGGGCTAAGGTATGCGGAATGATGGAGACCTGAAATGTAGTACTTGTTGTATTGACAACGGTTAGACTAATACCATCAAGTGTTATCGAGCCTTTTGGAATAATATATTTAAAAATATCTGAACTTTCTGGTCTAATCTCATAGACTACGGCATTCTGATTCTTCATAACATGATGTATTGTTCCAATCCCATCCACATGTCCTTGAACCACATGACCACCGAACCGTCCATTGGCTATCATCGCACGCTCTAGATTCACTTTACTTCCCATCTGAAGTTCCTTCAGATTACTACGACGATATGTTTCAGGCATAACATCTACGGCAAAAGATTGCTTATCGATGGATGTTGCCGTTAGACATACCCCATTTACAGCAACACTATCTCCAATCTTCAAATCATCCATTACTATAGAAGCATTGATATGCAATACCATAGCTTCCCCATTACGTGTCAATCCTCGAAGTGTTCCAATCTCTTCAACTAAACCGGTAAACATGATGAAAACCCCCTTCAAGTGGGTTGGGCATAAACAGGAATACCACTGATACATAAATTATCTCCCAGTTGTTCCACTTCTAATGATTCTAAATAAACAGCATCCTTCATCAACTCTTTCCCTTCAAAAGAGAAACTACTTGGAGCATTTATTCCTCCAATAATCTTAGGTGCTAAATAGAGGATGATTCGATCGATTAATTGGGCATGCAGCATTGCACCATTCAATGTCCCTCCACCTTCTAGAAGAATTGAACTAATCTGAATATCGCCAAGTTCGGTCATCGCTAATCTCAAATCCACACGAGGACCTTCACCGCATTGAAGTATGATAACGCCTTTTTGCTTAAGCTGTTCCGCCCTGGCCATGTTCATGTGCGATGTAGTAAGAATAATCGTTTGGGCCATTCCATCAGTTACAACATGTGACTCTAATGGCGTACGTAATTGCGAATCCACAATAATACGTATTGGATTTATACCACCTGTTGCTAAACGTGTAGTAAGATGCGGATTATCCAATATCACCGTCTCTACACCCACCATAATGCCTTGATGACGATGACGAAGTGTATGTACCTGTTCGCGTGCCGCTTCATTGGAGATCCACTTACTATCACCTGTCTTGGAAGCAATTCTACCATCTAACGTACTTGCGGTCTTCAGAGTAACGTATGGCATTCTTGAAGTAATATATTTAAAAAATTTCTCATTTAATTTCAATGCACGATCTTGAAGCAATCCAACCTCTACCTGTATTCCGTGATCTTCCAGCATAGCAATCCCTTTACCAGATACCTGAGAGTTAGGATCTTTACAGGCCACCACAACGCGTTGAACACGCTCATGAATTAACCGTTCGCTACAAGGTGGTGTTGTTCCGTAATGGCTACAAGGTTCCAATGTAACATACACTGTGCTTCCAACCGCCTTGTCTCCTGCCATATTTAATGCGTGGACTTCAGCGTGTGGTGTACCAAGCTCCAAATGTGTTCCAATACCAACCAATACCCCATCTTTCACGATCACACAACCGACTACAGGATTTATCTGGGTCTGACCTTGAGCTCTCTCAGCCATGTCCAGTGCTAAAGTCATATAGAACTCATCATTCATAATTTCCATTGTTTATTTCACCTCAACCTTCTATACACCATTCATATACCGTTCAGTACGATATGGATACAAAAATACCCTGCAACAGATGATATTCATTCATCCGATACAGGGGTGGTTGTGAGAATCTTAAGAGTACATACTAAACACAAGCAAAATAATGATTACACAAAGGACCTAAATATACGTCTAAAAGGTATATTGTGAAATCAGTCACATATAACTGTGCCTTATTTACTGTGTTAAGTTACGCAATCACTACAGTGAGTTGCGCATGCTGCTCTCCTTCTCTCATCCAGACTATACTGTCGGTCCCAGATTTGCACTAGGTCAGCCATACACTACAATCATCAGTGAATGGGTCACGGACTTAGCCATAATCTCATGCGCTGGGCATGAACTATCTATATGGCAACACCGTCGGTAGGGAATTTCACCCTGCCCCGAAGGATAAAACATATTCATATTTACTTGTATTTAAGAATTTTACCACCAAAAAATTAATAAAACAAGAGTGTGACTATATTAAATATAGCAAGTTACAAAAATGAAGTCTAATTCGATTTGTTTCTTTGATTGCTTCTGAACTGCCATATTGCTATCACCAATATGCCTAACAAACCGATACCCATAATGATCATCCAATTCAGTTGAGATGTTGTTTCGATTGGAATCTCTTTTCCTTTTAAAAATTCAAGATCTTGCGTTGCATCAGTCATATTCGTTGTTGGCGAACACAGTGGATTCTCCCAATCTTTTTCTTGCCCTGTTAAATAATAAAGATATTCCACACCAATCTCACTAGGACCTGACAACGAACCCCAAGTAATATCCTCTTTAACGACAATATGTTGTTTATCCACACCTTTAAAACTCTTCATTACATTTAATCTAATTTGATTATGATCTCTCTTGCGAATAACATCTTCTACATAACCAATGATAACAGCATCATATTTCTCATAACCCTGCTCCACTGTAGGCTTTTCTACACAAGATAGAGCAGAAGTAGTGGTTGGAATGACCATCAAGATAAGTAAAAGCGATACCATCAGGATTACTATTCTTTGTTTCATAACAATTCCCCCCTTTATCATCTTAGACGGATAAAACGAGTAAATGTTACAAGTTATGGAACTATTCATAAAGAAAAGGGCTTTAATCAGCGATATGCCAATTAAAGCCCTTTTTCACATGATGAAACGAACAACTAAATTACGCTTCGTCCCACACTTTTACTTCTTTCATTTTATCATTAGCGCTGATGTTATCCACATGATCCAAACCGCTCGTTACTACACCAAATACGGTATGTACACCATCTAAATGTGGTTGTGGTGCATATACGATAAAGAATTGGCTACCACCTGTATCTTTACCAGCGTGAGCCATAGACAATACGCCTCTAGCATGCTTCGTCGTATTGTTGGATGCTTCACACTTAATTGTATACCCTGGTCCACCAGTACCATTACCTGTCGGACAACCACCTTGTGCAACAAAGTTAGGAATTACACGGTGAAAACTTAGTCCGTTATAGAAACCGCTATTTGCCAATTTCTCGAAGTTAGCTACTGTGTTTGGTGCTTCTTCATTTAGAAAATCAATCTCGATTACTCCGCCTTTTTCTAGTTCAATTGTTCCTTTTTTCATATGATACCAGCTCCTTCACATATTGTGCGAATAAAATGTAATGATTTCACTCATTACACTTCGCTTATAAGCTTATTATAGACATCCTATAGTTTACTATGAAAGGATACATGAAAGCAAAAGTTACATGAAGAAAAAGAAATCAATTGCCTTCTAATCCAAATTCTAATTCAATATCGATTGCTTACTTATTCTCTCTGGTACAAGGTCATTTCCTATAATATCCTGCAGACTTTCTCTTTTAACAACGAGATCACTGTGACCATCTTTTACAAAAATAACGCTAGGACGGCGAATACGATTATAGTTACTTGCCATCGAGTAATTGTATGCACCTGTACAGGATACAGCCAATAAATCTCCACTTTTCACTTCAGGAAGTTGAACATCCCATATTAACATATCCCCGCTCTCGCAACATTTACCAGCAATCGAGACCAATTCATTCTCTTCCTCATTGGCACGATTAGCAAGAAGAGCTTCATATTGAGATTGATACAATGCTGGGCGTGGGTTATCTGTCATTCCACCATCTACAGCAACATATTTACGCACACCGGGAATGTCCTTTTGGGTACCTACAGTATACAGAGTTGTTCCTGCATCACCAACAATACTACGTCCTGGCTCTACCCATATCTCGGGTAATTGACTTGAAATATTTGCGAAATGTTCCTTCACGGCATCAGTAATAGCCTTCACATATTCTGACACTTGGAGCGGCGTATCTCCTTCAACATAACGGATACCGAATCCACCACCAAGATTAACGACTTTGAAACTAACTTGAAGCTGCTGATACACTTCTTTAGCGAAATCAGCTACCTTCTGAATAGCCAGTTGGAATCCTTCTACCTCAAATATTTGGGATCCAATATGGGAATGTACACCTAGCAACTCAATTCTAGTTAGGTCTGTGGCCATCTTCACACCATCGAATGCAGATCCGTTGCCAATGTCGAATCCAAATTTGGAATCGATCTGTCCTGTGGATATATATTCATGCGTATGCGCCTCAACACCTGGAGTTACCCGAAGTAGAACATTTACCGTTCTATTCATCTCATTTGCAATAGCTTGCAATAGTTGCAATTCAATGACATTATCGACAACAAAACAGCCAATCCCCGCTTCAATAGCCATTTCAATCTCAACTGGTGTTTTGTTGTTCCCATGAAAATGAATACGTTCGGCAGGGAACCCAGCCTGCAATGCCGTGTATAATTCACCTTCAGATACAACATCTAAAGACATACCCTCTTGTGCTACAATTGCGCACATAGCCATAACACAAAAGGCTTTACTAGCATAGGCCACTTGATACTTCAGTCCCGATGCCTTAAACGAATCAACATACGCTTTACAACGATCGCGGATTAACTGCTCATCCATAATGTACAGCGGTGTACCATATTGCGATTTAAGATCAACAACATCACAACCACCAATCTCTAAGTGCCCATTACCATTTATTGTACTTGTACCATGTAAAAACATCTCTACAGTCCTCCACTTATGATGGCCTTGATATTCCATCTGAATTTATATCAGTATATCAGAATCCTGAAATAAGAGTAAATGGATTTATGTGAAGAACATTTGTATTTTATGATGAACGTTCTTATATCAAGGCATCCGTGTATTATCTCGTGGTTTGTTAAAGGATGGACGTTTCTTATTAGACAAGACCGGCATACGAAACAAAATCTCAGCCATTGCTCTTGCATTAAAGGGGATAAATGGCCATAGATATGATGAGTTATAAGATCTATGAAGCGTTAGCAATAGCACTAATAACGTCACACCAACCACGAAGCCTGGTACGTGGAAGATAGATACGGCAACTAATAGTACCAGCCGAACAATTCGATTGGCCAATCCCAATTCATAACTTGGTGTCGCAAACATCCCTATGGCAGCGATAGCCATATATAATACAACTTCGTTGACGAACAGACCTGTCTTCACTGCAATGTCTCCTACAAGAATGGCGGCAATCAAACCCATCGCCGAGGAGATGGATGTTGGTGTGTGAACAGCAGCTAATCGTAGTAAATCTACACCGAATTCGACCATTAGGAATTGGGAGATCAGGGGTATCTTTCCCGTCTCTTGTGGACCTATAAATGCTAATGCTTCTGGTTTCAGCTCTGGATTGAGAACGAGTAACATCCATAGTGGGAGTAAGAACATGGAGAAAAAGATTCCCATGAATCGAATCCATCGTAAATATGTCCCTATAAAAGGTGTCTGGCGATTCTCTTCTGCATGTTGACACAGATCAAAAAAAGTCGTAGGCATGATCATAACACTTGGTGAGGTATCCACGAACAGAATGACTCGTCCTTCAAGTAAATGGGAAGCTACTACATCAGGACGCTCTGAATATCTAACTAAGGGGTACGGAAGCCACCCTTTGTTAATAATAGCTTCTTCCAGTTGCTTATCTCCTAATGGTAGACCGTCTATGTTGACATCTTTGATCTTCTGTCGGATCGTATCGACCTGCACCTTATCTACAATGTCATCGATATAGGCTATACATACATCCGTTCTCGTTCTTCGTCCAACTTGGACAACTTCATACATTAATCCAGGATCTCTTATTCTGCGTCTTACCAACGACACATTCGTTAGCATCGTTTCTGTGAACCCATCTCTTGATCCTCGTACTACCCGTTCTATGGACGATTCGTCCGGATTTCGGGAAGGATATGTACGTGAATCGACAAGTAGCATCGTACGATCACCCTCAATGAAGAACGCGCTCATCCCTGTAAGCATCTTATTGATTGCCTGACTTAATTTTTCTACTTTCTCCACTTGGATATGAGGGATATATTGATTGAACATTGCCTTCATCATATCGGAGTGAACCCCCTCATGCTGCAGATAAGTCAATCTAGTGAGAATCTCTGTCATAATATCACTGTCCGTGAATCCATTGATAAATAGAATGCCAGTCTCAACGCCACCAAACACCATCTCTCTAAACACTACATCAAATGATTTCCCCAGACCGACGACCTCGTTGAGCACCTTTTCAACTTGTTTGAGATCTCCTGAGAAATAATCGTCATCTTGCCAGTATATGATGGATTCTTCCAGCGTATTTGAGACTTCCCGATCTCTTTTCTCCTGAAGCTTATGTTCTTGCTCTTCATTCTTCTCATTATCGTTAGGTGATTGTTGTGGCATGGTCTTCACTCCCTTATATCTATCTAATTCCGAAATATAAACCAATCAAAAAACGATCCCAGAATCTTCCCTGCAACCATCGCCATCAGTAATCCTACAATGTAGTTCTTCATATGTAGGCGTTTGGCTAGGATGGGCAGTACATTTAACACTTCTGTTAGAGCCGCTGCAAGCAAGCCTACAAACACACCGAAAAATAAGCCGATGATGATAGAGACAATTGGATTGAACGATGCTGTCCAATGCCAGAAGTCACTAATCGTTCCGATGAGAGACCCCAAAATTAAGGCCGCTTCATACCAATGTACTTTATGATAAGTGAACGTTAATTGAGCGAGACGCGGAATAATATCCAGGACAAGGATAAAGGCGATAACACCACTACCTACAGCAATACCCCCAGCAATGCCCAAGATAATCTCCACAACACCGGCCATCATTCCCATAGCACTTATCATGAGTTCCTATCTCGTTTGTGAAGATTAGAACCAACCTTTTTGTATTCTTCGGCTACAACGAATTGATCAATATTCTCTTGATATAGATACATTTCAACTTCAAGTGGTGTCGGTTCTTCATTCCATTTCTTCTTAAATAAATGATTGAAGAACACAACCATACCGAACCCAATCCCCAATGAATACGCACTTTGAAAAAGATACGGATGTTCATTTCGTTTACCCGTAATCATCTCAACTACTCTAATGTGCACCTCCATCATATTCACGTCTGCATGGAAATTCATAATGGTTAGGGCAGAGCCAAAGAACAGCAATAACCATACGAGTATAAACAAGGGAATCGATGCCTGCTTAGGATTCTCAACAATCTCTACGATCACTTGCTGCATACCTATAGATTCAATATGCACATTACGAATCACATCCTGTACAAGCGGAATAATCTTCATAAGGTCCACAACAAGTAAATTACCATCCACTTGTTGTGGCACAACTAATTCAAGATTGAACAGTTCCTCTTCCCATTCTGGTTCAGTTAGAATAAGAGCTACTGCTCCAAGCGTAACGGTATTTCCTCGAGGAAGTTGAACACGTTTTTTCAGTTGCAGATATACCGTGGGAGTGGAAGAGGACTCCATTACACATCACTCCTTTACAGTTAAATTAAAGGTAGTATGTGAAACTTTAGTATTATTTACTCACAAAAAAGCCTACTTCTATAAGAATGTGAATTCTTATAGAAGTAGGCTAATAAATAATGCTCCTATGCAATTGACGTTCATACATTCTTCCTATTATTGAGCAATCTGCTCACGTATAAGCTGAAGAATCTTCTTTTCTAATCGAGATACCTGTACTTGAGAAATACCGAGCCTGCTTGCCACTTCCGATTGGGTCTGATCACGATAATACCTTAGATAGACAATAAGTCGTTCACGTTCAGATAATCCTTCAATCGCTTCGTTCAGAGCAAGCTTCTCAAACCATTTATCTTGGGATTCATCGGCGATCTGATCCATTAGCGTAATCGGGTCCCCATCATTCTCGTAGACAGTCTCATGTATAGATGTTGGCGGCTTATTCGCTTCCTGCGCAAAGACCACATCCTCTGGCGTAACACCAAGATGTTCTGCTACTTCCTTGATGGTTGGCAATCGATTTAATAACTTCGAAAGTTCATCTTTTTTCTTACGAACTTTATTAGCCATTTCTTTCAGCGAACGACTGACTTTAATTGTCCCATCATCTCTTAAGAATCGTTGGATTTCTCCTATGATCATGGGAACCGCATACGTTGAGAACTTAACATCATAGCTCAGATCAAATTTATCAACTGATTTCAACAATCCAATACAACCGATTTGAAATAAATCCTCTGGATCATATCCTCTGTTCATAAATCTTTGCACGACGGACCAGACAAGACGAATGTTACAGTTTACTAATGTATCTCGGGCAACGGTATCTCCTGATTGACTAAGTGCAATAAGACGTTTGACTTCCGAATCTTCCAAGTAGGTTTGTGAGACTTTTTTCACTTCAGCATCCATTACTCCAACCCCTAATTATATAAAGCTTTCTTGGATTCAATCTTCTTCTTCATCCTAATGGACGTGCCAGACCCCAATTCGCTAGATACTTCAAATTCATCCATGAAATTCTCCATAATGGTAAATCCCATGCCTGATCTTTCTAATTCTGGTTTGGATGTAAACAAAGGTTGCTTCGCCAAATCTACATCTTCAATCCCCTGACCATGATCTTCTACAGTCATTGTGACCGTTTCTCCAGAGATCTCTGCCGTGATCGTTACCACTCCTGTAGCATCCGAATTGTATCCATGAATAATACTGTTCGTGACTGCCTCGGATATAACCGTCTTAAGGTCACTTAATTCATTCATCGTCGGATCTAGCTGTGATACGAAGGCAGCGACAGTCACTCTAGCAAAAGATTCATTCTCTGATTTGGCAGCGAACTGCAACTTCATGAAATTATGTGTTAGGGCTTGTTCTTCACTCATGACACTACCTCCAGACTTGAAAGTGCATCGTTTTCACTCTCATACACATTCATGATCTTGAGCATCCCAGACATCTGAAGCAGTCGATAAACGGCGGGATTGACATCGCATACAGCCATTCTTCCACTTTTGCTCTTAATCAGCTTATACCTCCCAAGAATAACACCTATCCCTGAACTATCCATGAATTGTAAATCCTTCAGACTAAGCACAATATGTTCCGTCTGCCTAGTGTGGATAGCTTCATCGAGCTTCGTACGAACATGATTTGCCGTATGATGATCAAGCTCTCCCGAGAAACGTACAATCAGCACTTGACGATGATGCTCCATTTCCATTTTAAGATTCATATTCTTCTCACTCTCCTCCCTATCATGATCAAAGAGTTCTAGATATGAAAATGATATTCCTGCATCCTGACAAAAGTAGAAGAAAACTGCTATCAATCTACAAAAAATAACTTAGCCGTTGTCCGCTTAAACATCATCCACCAACCCGCCTTGTCTATTGCAGATGGTGACTTCAATTCGAATCTCTTGATAACCTGGTCGCCTTGGTATACTACTAGATGACCAAGAACCTGTCCTTCTGCTATCGGCGCCTTTAATTCGGGTTCCATTTGTAATTCATGTCTGATCTCTTTATCTTTGCCACTCTTTTTCATAAGCACGCTATAAGGTTGTCCCGCCATCAGTTGTATTTGCTTATCTTTCCCTTTATTAATGTTAAATGTACCGATTAAATCGCCCTGTTTATATAACGTATGATTCGTATATTGCGCGAACATATAGTTGAACATCGTAGAAACTTCACTATTACGAGTCTTCGTATTGGGCTCTCCCATAACAACAGAAATAGCCCTTAAACCATCTCGAACTGCTGTTGCGGATAAGCAGAATTTAGCTTCAGAGGTATACCCTGTCTTCAATCCATCTGCGCCATCATAGAAACGAACCAGCTTGTTGGTATTGACTAGCCAGAATGGTTTCTCTGAATCTTTACGTAGATGATCTTGATATACTCCTGTGTATTTCGTGATCTGTGAATGTTTCAATAACGCTTTGCTAATCACTGCAATATCATGTGCTGATGAATAGTGGTTGGGTGCTGGAAGCCCATTACAATTGACAAAATGAGTGTCTTTCAGTCCAAGCTCACTTGCTCGTTCATTCATCATTTGCACAAAGGATTCTTCTGTACCTGCAATTTTCTCAGCCATCGCTACAGATGCATCGTTTCCCGATGCCATCGATATTCCTTTTAACAAATCATCTACCGTCATTTCCTCACCTGGCTCAAGGAATATTTGTGAACCACCCATCGATGCAGCATATTCACTTGTGATGACTCTATCAGTAAGCTTAAGCTTACCTTCATCAATCGATTCCATAATTAATAACAACGTCATCACTTTCGTTATGCTCGCTGGTGGAAGTTTAGCATGACTATTCTTCTCATAAATAATCGTGCCAGTATCTGCATCCATCAATATAGCTGAGACTGCTTGAGGGGCAAGCTCTTGCTTAGCCGCTTTCTCCTCCATGGCATATCCCTTTATTGGACTACTTAGAGCCATGAGGCATAACAACGTTACAGCAATTCGAAACATCCTTTTCAATATGAGTCCCTCCTGATCTGTAATGGGTGAATCGCATTTTGTTACAATGGGTTATTGTGACAATACGCCTTTTTGTCTAGTGTTGTCAGGTTGGCTGAAATATATTCCAATTAACGCATAATTTAATAATCTAATTCCCCATAAAATATACATGTTGCTATTATTGTTACGTTCTTAAACAAAACAAAGGGATTATCCCACGCCATGATCATTGGCTTCGTAGGATAATCCCTTCTTTTCGTACATATTAGATTAGAATCTCTGGATGCCATCACGCGTCACGATAGCATATATTAGCGGAGGAACCTCCACTTTTTCCTTATCGATCTGGTATGATTCCAATACTTTATTCTCTATTTCTTGTAATTTATCAGAATCATCCATATTCACATGTAACACAGCAAGCGTGTCACCTTGTTGCACAGCATCACCAATTTTCTTGCATAATGTGATACCCACAGCTAAATCTATCACGGATTCCTTTGTCTCACGTCCTGCTCCAAGCAACATGGCTGCAATCCCAATAGCTTCTGCCTGAATCGAAGAAATATATCCCGCTTGCAATGATTTCACTTCAATCGTTCGTTTGGCTGTTGGAAGTGTGTCTGGATCATCTACTTGTCCTACATCACCATTCTGGGCTTTTACAATCTGTCTTAATTTCTCAAGTGCCGATCCATCGTTCAGATGACTTATAAGTATCTTGCGCGCTTCCTCTTCATCTTTTGCTTTACCACCAAGCATTAACATATGGGATCCAAGAATCAGACATACCTCATGAAGATCCTTGGGACCTTTCCCATTCAGTATTTCGATGGATTCTTTGATTTCAAGTGCATTTCCTATGCCAAAACCAAGCGGTTGATCCATATCGCTAATAATAGCGACGGTCTGTCTTCCCACATGACTTCCGATATCAACCATGGCTTTCGCTAACGCAATAGAATCATCGAGCGTCTTCATAAAGGCACCATTACCTGTCTTTACATCAAGTACAATGGCATCTGCACCTGCAGCAATCTTCTTGCTCATTACAGAACTTGCAATCAGAGGAATCGAATCCACGGTTGCTGTTACATCACGAAGCGCATATAGTTTTTTGTCCGCTGGCGTGATGTTGCCACTCTGACCTATCACAGCAGCGCCTACTGTATTAACTTGTTCTAGAAAAGAATTGCGATCCATTTCTATAGAGAACCCTGTTATCGATTCCAGCTTATCAATAGTACCACCCGTATGACCTAGTCCACGTCCTGACATTTTGGCTACAGGCACTCCCGCAGCAGCAACCAATGGAGCGAGTACAATCGTTGTCTTGTCACCTACACCCCCTGTAGAGTGTTTGTCCACTTTTACGCCCGCAATTGGACTAAGATCCACCTGATCACCGGATCGTGCCATCTCCATTGTTAAATCGCCTGTCTCCCGTGGTGTCATTCCTTTGAAGTAGATCGCCATAGCCCAAGCAGACATCTGATAATCTGGGACTTCTCCCGTGACGTACCCTTTGATTAAAAATGCTATTTCCTCCGTACTCAGTTCATGTCCGTCTCGTTTTCTTTGAATAATGTCTACTGCTCTCATCTTGTGTAACCCCTTCCATATTGTGTTCAATACATCTTATAACGAAGACCATTATATGATAGACCGTGGATGATGATCATCGTATACTTCCTTCATGTTCTTACGTAACATAGAACTATACAATTGAGTTGTAGAAATATCTGCATGCCCAAGCATTTCCTGAACAGATCTTATATCTGCTCCACGATCTAATAAATGCGTTGCGAAGGAATGCCGTAATGTATGCGGCGTAATATCCATTTGTATTCCAGCTTCTTTTGCATATTTTTTAAGAATTTTCCAGAAACCTTGACGTGTCAATCGACCACCCAATGTATTTAGGAACAGTGCTTGAATATCCTTATTATCTTTTATCCACTTGTCACGGCCATCCTTTATATATATGTCCAAATAATGCGCAGTTACGCTATTGAAAGGTAATATTCTCTCTTTACCAGAAGCACCTATACAGTGTAAATATCGAAGATCTGTGTGTACATTCTGTATGTCTACGGATACAATTTCAGAAACTTTCATGCCCGTCGCATACATTAGTTCTAACATAGCTTTGTCTCTTTTACCTTGAATACCTATCTCTGCAGGCATAGATAGTAATAAATCTATCTCCTCTACCGTAAGCACTTGAGGTGATTTCTTCACAAGTTTGGGAGTCTCCAGCTGCAGTGTTGGATCTTGATTAACAATCATTTCTTTCAGTGAATAATGAAAGAATGCACGAATCGAAACAATCTTACGTGTTATAGTTGCTGGAGCACGACCTTTTTGCTTCATGTCTGTTACATACATCATAATATGACTTCTATTAATTTGTTGAAGAGAATCAATCCCTCGTTCATCTATGTAATTCAGGAATTGGGTCATATCTCGCTCATAACTTTCCAGTGTATTTCGAGTGAGCCCTTTCTCTTCATCCATATATTGAATAAAGGATGCCAGATGTTGGTTCATGTGTCAGTGCGCTCCTTTGTCAACTCATTATTCTTGTTCACGAAATACGATTAGAATCCTAATTTTCTTAAATAATTTATTCGACAGTGTTCACTTCTTTCCTGCATCATACACATTATTCACCATACCAATAAAAGATACGCAGACGTTCTGCCATAGTAAAATGAACCTCATTTTCTAAATCATCTAGCTGAAATACCTTCACGGCATAACCTTGGGGCACTCTATACTGATCTACCGGATTAAATTGATAACCGAACATACTAAATAATCTAAATAACAAATAACTAAAGGCTAAGAACACAAGTACAAATCGAATATAATTAAGTCCTTTTCGTAATGATATTACCATGAGAACCCTCCTTCATTTCTATGAACATATGATTCGTTGTCCATGAATATGATGAAGAATTCAATTAAGTATATAGCAAAAAGGCCCCCCGAACAAACGAATGTTGGGAGTCCTGCATATTTAAACGTATATAATTCAGTTAGTTGTTATGATGGCTATTCTTCTCATTACAACGGCTACAGATTCCATGGAAATCAAGTCGATGATCAGATACAGTAAAGTTATATTCACGATCCAAGCGCTCTTCTAGTGCTCCGAGCCAGTCCTCTCGAATCTCATCCATACGTCCACATTGAACACATATGAGATGATGGTGATGATGCTTGGCTGTGTCTGTTCTTAAGTCATACCTAGAAACGCCGTCACCGAAATTAATCTTCTCAACAACATGTAATTCACTAAGAAGTTCAAGTGTACGGTACACAGTAGCCAGTCCAATTTCTGGAGCAATTTCCTTCACTAACATAAATACATCTTCTGCACTAAGGTGATCTTCTTCATTCTCTAGCAATATTCTGACGGTCGCTTCCCGCTGGGGTGTCAGCTTATAGCCCTGGGATTGTAATTGTTGTTTGATTTTATCGATACGAGCCTGCATACTCTCCCCCCTAGGAAATACTGCTAATTTAATCGCTTCTTTCATTATAGGGGGAATTTATAAATAAAGTCAAACGCATTTCTAATATACAAAAAGACGATCATCGTGTATGTACATGACCACTTCATAACTAAAACAACTGATCACCCGATTACTTCTTTATGAACACCTTTTATTCAAATCAAGAAAGGGGTTACCCATCGCATCATTGCCGGTGTAACCCAAGTCTCAAACGCAGCAATACCTATCATCAATAGACCCATAACCAATGTGAGCGAGACATAGGTGACGAATGGACGTGTGAAATTACCCTGTCGATACATCAACATCCTATTTTTAATAATATGTAACGAGAATGTTATTGCAGCAACGCTACATAACATCAAGACAGGAATAACGAATAAATTATGGGGAGCAACGGATACCATAGCAAATAGGAAGCCCTTCCATGAAAACTGTCCCACAAGATAACCTACGGTAAACCCAATGAGAACTCCTTTGAGAAAATCCAATATTAGAATACCCGGTAGTCCGATTACAGACAAACCACATATCCAGATCAATCCTACCCACTTCAGATTTAATATCACGATGCTCCAGAAAGTAGCTTGTTCAACCCCATTACTCCCTTGTTCAAGGGTGACGAAGTAATTGCCTAAATAAGCAGCCAGATCTTGCTGTTGTTCTAATGATAGTGCATTCACCATGAGTGCACCAAAGACCACACCAACGAGAAATAACACCGCTACGAAAATAAAAAGCGTTGTTTGCTCTCTTAGTGTATTCCGAATATATTGCATAGTATAAGAGTCTCCCTTCATCTCACATACATCTAAGTTATGAGAGACTCCTTGAAACTATGACTTGTCCGATTGATGTGATATGACTTTACCGTATACTCCACCACCACCTGATGATAGGTTCAGCGTTCCATTTCGTGCTTGTATGATCCATTGCGCCATATCAGAACCTACAACCGTTGCGATCTGATTTTCCTGGGCTTGATGAAGAATGTTCATCTCCGTCCCAAACGCTTCTAGCAAGTGATTCATCTTTGCTTTGCCTAGACCAGGGATGAACTCCAGCGGAACTTGGTAATGATATGATGGGCGATGTTTAGGGATGTAAGGTTCATTCCGATCAGAGATGCTATGAATTCGATCCCAGACACCCTGAACCACCTTGCTACTTCCACAATGGATACATAATGGTTCCGTTATCGCTTCTAATTGATCTTCAACAAGATGATTACAACTATTGCAGTAGGTTCGATGATACTTCCCTAGACGGGGATTCAACCCATAATTACCAATGATTTGACGTCCGTCTTCCCGATTCAATGCTTTGCGGAATTCAGTGAAAGACGGATGAGCCATACGTATGACATTGTATTCACGGGCTATTTTGCCAAGCGAATGTGCATCCGAATTACTTAAGAAAGTGATGTCATCCAGTTCACTTAATAACCCTGCCATTGCGGAATCTGCACTTAACCCAAGTTCAATACCACTGATTAAGTTAACGTCCAATATATCTGCCATCGAGTCCGTAATATTGCCGTATATTCCCTTATGTGGTGTAAATACATGTGCTGGAATAAATATGCCCCCACGTGAAATAACTTCCTGTTGTAATTCTCGGACAGAAACATAAATCCGTTGTGTGCTTAGATTAATGTTGGTCATATGAGTACTCAACCAAGCAGTAAATTGCTGCATTGCATCCACATCTGGAAAATATGTCAAGACATGTGCTGCGCCTTTTCCTGGTTCATTGAATTCTATCTCACAACCGAGCAGGATGGTCGTGCCACGATAATGAATCCCGCCGCCTTCCACTTCGCACATCTCTCCGGAATGTAAACAAGAGAGAATATCCTTCTGAACGCAAGGTGAGTGCGAATCAATAATACCAACTAGTTCTATCCCTTTACGTTCCGCCGCTTCCTTAGCAATATTAGCAAAGGTTAAGTTGCGACTTCCTGTAATTTTGACTGCTTGTCCATCTGTGGCTCTGCCAATATGAATATGCAGATCAGCATAATATTCATGCAGCTCGTCTTCTGATGGATTCAACAGATTCATCGTTATTCACCGAACTTTCCTGTCAATGTATATAAATGCCAAGCGTACACTGCCATCATCGTCTTCGCATCACTAATTCGCCCTTCTCGCATGAATTGATATGCTTCTTCAAGTGTAATCTGAGAAAGTTCTAGAAACTCATCCTCATCCAATGACATTTCACCAGGTGTTAAATCTTCGGTCACATACAAATGAATGATCTCATCGGCAAATCCAGGTGAAGTATAGAATGATTGCAATAGGTTGATTTCACCACATCTATAACCTGTTTCTTCTTGTAATTCCCTTACTGCGGCTTCTTGCGGATCTTCCCCACGCTCAAGCTTACCTGCTGGAATCTCAACTTCACAACGTCCCATCGCTTGTCGGAATTGATCAACAACTAACATCTTGCCATTATATATTGCTAGTACTGCAACTGCCCCAGGATGCCTTACTACTTCACGGGTGGCCGTATTTCCGTCAGGTAAACGTACCGTATCTACCTGTAAGGTAATGATTTTGCCTTCAAATATAGGTTGTGTAGATATCGTAATTTCATCCAAAGAAGATGATCGGTTCATTATATTTTTGTCCATAAGTATTTCCTCCTCAAGTAAAATTATAATTTATGCATGAATGAATGAGTATCCACATATGTTGTTGGTATAACCATATTCATATGAAAGAAGGAATCTCAATGAAGAGTTATCCATCAAACAACTCATTACATATCGTTGGACAAGCCTGGCAAATTAGAATCATGTTACAACAACTACAAAAGCAATGGGGCCCACACATCACAATCAAGGAATTGTTGCACAGCTTACCAACATCTCATTGTGTTTTGTAGGACCCCTTATTATTACTAATTATTGTTTGATTTTTTCAGTCTATTTAATTGCTTTTTCTTTACCTGTTTCTTTGCCTGTTTCTTGAATAATGGCAATCACCATCTCAGATGCTTTCGCCATGTCACAAGCCTTAATTCGTTCTTTTGTCGTATGAATATTCTCATACCCAAGCGCAAGATTCACTGTAGGAATTCCAAATCCATTAAATATATTGGCGTCACTACCCCCACCTGAATGGAATACATGAGTTGGTAAGCCCATATTTACAATAGCACGCTGGGCTAATTGCACAACAGCGTCATCCTCTGTAAAATGAAATGCAGGGTATACAATTTCACTTCGAAATTCACAATTCGCATTAAATTCTCGGGCGGTCACCTCAAGCGCTTCCCTCATTTGCTCTATTTGTACATCTACTTTTTCTTGAATAATACTTCTAGCTTCAGCATCAAGTTGGACATAGTCACATACAATATTCGTTGGTCCGCCACCGAAGAACTTACCGATATTCGCTGTCGTCTCATGATCAATACGTCCTAACTTCATGCGTGAAATCGCCTTAGAAGCCACCTGAATGGCACTGATACCATCTTCTGGATTCACACCCGCATGTGCTGATTTGCCGGTAATCGTCATGGTAATCTTAGCCTGAGTAGGTGCTGCAACAGCAATAGCACCTATCTCGCCATTTGAGTCTAAAGCATAACCGAACTCGGCATCCATGAGCTTAGGATCGAATGATCGGGCACCAAGTAATCCGGATTCTTCACCAACTGTAATGATGAATTGGATGGTTCCATGAGGAATCTTATTCTCCTGAATGACACGAATGGCCTCTAGAAGTGCAGCAATGCCAGCTTTATCATCCGCTCCAAGAATAGTCGTTCCATCACTCGTAATCCACCCATCTTCATGAAGAATAGGTTGAATTCCTACACCTGGTGTCACCGTATCCATATGACAGGTAAAAAATATAGTTGGAGCATCAATAAGTTGATCTGCTTCCCACGTAATAATTAGATTTCCGGCACCATGACCTGTATGTGTCTTGCTATCATCTTCTACTACTTGTAACCCAAGCTCACTGAACTTCTTCTTGAGTACAATCGATATTTCCTCTTCATGAGATGTTTCACTGTCAATCTGCACCAATTCCATAAATTCTTGGACTAAACGTTCTTCTAATACCACAGGACTTCCCTCTCTCTCTCATATACGTTACAATAGGCGAGTAACCTTCACTTTATATACATCAAAATAAATTCTAAAGGAGCTCTTTTCCTATGCAACGCAAAAAAATATTTCGCATTTTTATTTATCTGATGCTAATTGCCATGCTTGGCTCTACCCTTCTGATGCTGGTAGAACCTTTCATAGCCCGCTAAATTTAGCGGGCTTCTTTCATATTATCCAATCGTATACCTTCATAATTAAACAATCGGGTGAACAAAGGAATAATCTCCTCTGCCACTTGCTCCATGTTGAATGTTCTCTTCGTACAATCCTCTAGCGTTGTAATACCGAATTCCTGAATACCACAAGGAACAATCCCTTGAAATCCATCATTCTGAATACCCGCTTTAATGTTGAAGGCAAATCCGTGACTTGTCACAAACCCTCGACTATAGCGACATCTATTGAACTTTACGCCAATCGCACAGATCTTATGTTCCCCAACCCATACACCTGTATACGCTGGTTTACGAGTCCCCTGCACATCATATTGTGCTAAGAAGTCAATCACAACTTGTTCAAGATCGCGTAAATAACCATGCAAATTCAGACCTTCACGACCATTAAGTAATAACAATGGATAGCCTACAAGTTGACCAGGACCATGATAAGTAATATCTCCGCCACGATCGATTTCAAAGACAGAAATGCCACGTTCTTGTAATTCATCTTTACTAAGAAGAAGATTCTCAGGGTGGTTCTGTACGCCAACTGTATAGGTAGCAGGGTGCTGTAAGAGTAACAGACTTTCGTTGTTCTCCCCAGCATCAATCTGACGAATTAGTCTTTTCTGTAGATCCCATGCTTCACCATAATCCATTAACGGTGTATATGAAATATCAAGTAATTTACGCAAGGTCAATCCCACCTTCATTACTGTTGCGTTTCTTAATACAATTTCGTATCCAAAGTGTAACCTTCTAAGTTCTCTTTCACTCGCTGAAGGAATCTTCCACAAATGACGCCATCTAGAATCCGATGATCTAGGGATAAGCATAAGTTCGCCATAGAGCGTACGGCAATCATATCATTAATCACAACAGGTCTCTTAACGATAGATTCAAATGTCAAGATCGCGGCTTGTGGATAATTAATAATAGGATAGGACAATACAGAGCCAAATGAACCCGTGTTATTTACGGTAAATGTACCACCTTGCATATCATCAAGCTTCAATTTGCCTTGTCTTGTCTTGGTTGCAAGCTCTTCAATTTCCTTCGCAAGACCCGCAATATTCTTCTGATCTGCTCTCTGAATAACAGGTGTCATGACCGTATCCTCAGTTCCTACTGCCAACGAAATATTAATATCACGTTTGACGATAATACTGTCGACACCCCACACCGAGTTCATGATTGGGTAATCTTTAATCGCGTTCACAACAGCTTTAAGTAGAAATGCTAGATATGTTAAGTTATAGCCTTCATTGCGCTTAAATTCATCCTTCAACTTATTGCGTAATAGGACGAGATTCGTAACATCCACTTCAATCATTGTCCAAGCATGAGGTATCTCCGAGACACTCTGTCTCATACGTGTAGCAATCGTATTTCTGACTGGCGTAATTTCAATAAGCGAGTCTTTTCTTCTACTTTCGTCCTGTATATTGGGATTCGAAATCTGAGATGCTCCATTAAAATGAAGCCCTGTATTTCGAGCCGTAGCTTTAGCATCCTCCACATATTGTGAAGGATTAATAGCCGGATCCGTGTAAGGTAGTCCTTTAAAAGGAGAAGACACTTCGGAACGCTCGATCGTTGTGGATGAAGCTGTCACACTATTTCGTGTCGTTGGTCCTTTTTCAACATGTGCTAAGACATCTTTACGAGTGATTCTTCCACCCATCCCCGTCCCGACAATATCATTTAAGTCCAACTTATGCTCTGCTGCAAGCGTCTGAACCGCAGGCGAGTATCTACCACTCATCGATAGATCCTTTGATTCAATACTTGTGGATGAGGAAGATACCGCGTTCGAATCACCATTAGCATGTTCAACAACGGTGTTGTCCATCGACTCCACAGCTATTCTACAGATCACTTGACCCACTTTAACTGTTTCCCCTTCTTCCGCAATAAGCTCGCCCATAATTCCATCTACGGTAGCCGGAATCTCTGCGTTCACCTTATCTGTAATAACTTCACAAATGGGTTCATACTGTTCTATTGGATCTCCCGGTTGTTTAAGCCACTTACCGATCGTTGCAGACACAAGTGATTCGGCAAGCTGTGGCATTAACACATCGCTTAATTGTTTGTTATCTGACATATTCTCACTCCTACACTTCCTAGTAATTCGCCAGATGTAGCATGGCTTCTTTCACTTTATCCTTGCTCAACATGTAGAACTTCTCCATCGGTGGACTAATCGGCATCGCAGGTACATCTGGACTACATAATCTCATGATTGGCGCGTCAAGCTCATATAGACATTCTTCTGAGATAATAGCTGACACTTCTGCACCGATGCCACCTGTTTTATTATCCTCATGGACAATAAGTACTTTCCCTGTCTTACGAGCCGCCGCTATAATGGCATCTCGATCTAACGGTTGTAATGTACGCAGATCAAGAATATGTGCTGTGATACCTTCTTCCTTCTCCAATTCTTCCGCAGCTTGCATACAGAAATGAAGAGGCATGCTATATCCGATAATTGTAATATCCTCACCTTCGCGGAGTAGATTAGCCACACCTAGAGGCACGACATAATCATCCAATGGAACATCTTCTTTGATGAGTTTATAACACTTCTTATTCTCGAAAAAGAGGACAGGATCGGGATCACGAATAGCTGCCTTTAAGAGTCCCTTGGCATCATATGCCGAGTAGGGAGCTACAATCTTTAGTCCTGGCGTACCGAAGAAGATCGATTCTGGACATTGTGAATGGTACAGTCCACCGAAGATACCGCCACCAATCGGTGCGCGCACGACAATAGGACAACTCCAATCGTTATTTGAACGATAGCGAATCTTGGCTGCTTCGCTAATAATCTGATTCGTTGCCGGCAACATAAAGTCAGAGTACTGCATTTCAGCAATAGGTCTCATTCCATACATGGCAGCACCAATAGCTACGCCAGCAATTGCGGATTCAGCTAGCGGCGTATCCATGACGCGCATTTCACCGAACTGATCCATCAAGCCTTTGGTTGTTGTAAATACGCCACCTTTAACACCGACATCTTCGCCGAGAATGAACACATTCTCATCTCTTTCCATCTCTTCTTTCATAGCTAGACGGATCGCGTCAATATACTCCATTACTGGCATGACTTCTCCTCCTCCGGGCTTGCATAGACATGCAGAAGCGTATCCTCTGGTTTAGGGAACGGTGCACGATCAGCATATTCTGTAGCTTCTTTTATCTCCATATTTAGTTGCACGATTAGATCAGCATCTTTCTCTTCATCCCAAATTCCATGACCAATGAGATAAGACTTCATTCGAGCGACGCCATCTTTCTTCCAGTTCTCGTCTACTTCTTCTTGTGTACGATAGGCCAAATCATTATCTGATGTGGAGTGGGGGGATAGTCGGTACATCATCGCCTCGATTAATGTTGGACCCTCTCCACGAATCGCACGCTCTCTTGCTTCTTTCACGACTCGATATACTTCAAATGCATCGTTACCATCTACTCGGATACCTGGGAAACCGTAACCTAACGCACGATCGCTAATCTTCCCACTAATCTGCTTGTGTAATGGCACCGATATCGCATATTGATTATTCTCACACATCAGTATTACTGGCAGTTTATTTACACCAGCAAAGTTACATCCTTCGTGGAAATCCCCCTGATTACTAGACCCTTCCCCGAATGTAACGAAGGAAACAAATGATTGTTTCTTCATCTTTGCTGCCAAAGCAAATCCGACAGCATGTGGAACTTGTGTTGTGACAGGACTTGAACCTGTTACAATTCGCAACCGTTTGCTACCGAAGTGACCTGGCATTTGGCGTCCACCACTGTTAGGATCTTCTGCCTTTGCAAAAGCAGATAACATCAACTCTCGCGGTGTCATGCCTACAGCTAATACAAATCCATAATCTCTATAATATGGTAAGAAGAAGTCCTTCTCACGATCTAAGGCGAACGCTGCTGCGACCTGAGCTGTCTCTTGACCCACACCTGAGACGTGAAAGTTAATCTTTCCAGCGCGTTGTAACAATAAATTACGTTCATCAAATTTACGTGCTAACAACATATATCTGTACATGTCTAACACTTGACCATCACTTAGACCAAGTGGCTCATGCTCATTATTTACATCCATATTATCTTTATCAGTCATTAAAGGTACCTCCATGTTCATCGAGCCTAATTGGCTACTTTGATCTGATATTAAAACCAGGTACTAAGACTAGGTTATACCTATTATAATCCTTTTACATGGAAAAAGAAAAGATACTTTCATCACACTACATACCCAATGCTAATCCATCTACAGCAAGCATAGCTTCACCAAGGATTTCAGATAACGTAGGATGAGGGTGAATTGTCTGGCTTACCTCCCATGGTGTTGCATTTAATACTTGGGCCAAAGCTGCCTCACTGATTAATTCCGTCACATGTGCCCCGATCATTTGCACACCTAGAATATCATTCGTTTTCGCATCGGCGACAACTTTAACAAATCCATCTTTACTTCCCTGTACTAATGATTTCCCGTTTGCTTGAAAAGGGAACTGTCCTACCTTCACTTCAATTCCTTGCTCTACGCATTCTTTCTGCGTGTATCCCACACTTGCCACTTCTGGTCTTGTATATACACAACGTGGAATAAGATGTGATGAATAAGGTGTCACCGAGTCACCTACGATATGATTCACAGCTGCAATCCCTTCATGACTTGCTGCATGAGCGAGTTGTACGCCACCTATCACATCTCCAATCGCATAAATATGTCCTTCGCCTGTCTGCATATAAGCATTCACCGCAATACAGCCTTTATTCGTACGAATATCTGTGTTCTCAATGCCTATATTTTCAATATTTGCTTGTCGTCCAATGGATACGAGTAATTTCTCCGCCGTAAGACTTGTTACAGTTTCTCTTTGTTGTACGTCAACAGTGATCACGCCATCATTCATCTTATATGAATCCGCTATAATCGTACTGCCCGTCAGTACGGTTATTCCACGACGATCAAATATCTTTGTTAACTCCTTCGAAATATCCTCATCTTCTTGCGGTAGCAAATGATTCGCTGCTTCTACTAAGGTAACTTGAACACCGAAGTCACTCAACATCGATGCCCATTCCACACCAATGGCACCGCCACCAATAATGATCATCGATTGTGGCAATTGTTCCATCACTAATGCATCATCACTGCTTAGAATATGTACACCATCACGTTCAAGCCCTGGCAAGGTACGCGGACGCGAACCAGTGGCCATAATCAAATGACTAGAAAGGACCGTTTCCATCTCACCATCTGACAATTCTACCGCTACTGCCCCACTCTGAGGTGAGAATATGGAAGGACCGGTTACTCGTCCCTTCCCGTGGATGATTCTAATTTTATTTTTGCGCATTAAATATTGCACACCTTGATGTAGCTGTTCAACAATATCAATTTTACGTTGCTGTACTTTAGAGAAATTTAATGTAGCCCCCATGGTCTCAATACCATAGCTTTCACTGTCTAGTATATCTGCATAGACTTCCGCACTACGCAACAATGATTTACTGGGAATACATCCTCGGTGTAGACACGTCCCACCAAGCTTGTCCTCTTCTATGATGACGACATCTTTACCCAATTGAGCAGCACGTATAGCAGCTACATAACCACCCGTTCCTCCACCAAGTATTGCGATATCACATGAAATAGCCATAACCATCCTCCACCTATTTGTTTTTCACTTAATGCTTTATTCATCCTTTTGCTCAGGATGTTCCATTCGTTACTTTCCTATATTCTACTCTTTTTCAGCGTTATTACAAAGCCTATGCTAACTTCTCAAATAGACAATACGTCGTGGACACGGTATTATACATGAAGATAAACATTATATTTCAAGAAAGGTCCCTATTATGAAACTACTTATTTCTCGTTTCATCGCCATACTTATTTTAGTTATTCCAGGATTAATGGCTATGAAAGGATTTCTGTTAATAAAAGACTCACTATTTAATTATCTGTCCGTTCATGGGGATGATACCGTCTTAGTTCCAAGCTTTGAATGGCTTCATTTTGGAGGCGGAGTATTGTTATTTGCTTGTGGTATGACGTTTCTAGGCGGCTGGATTCTTACAAGAGATCGTAAACGTAATTATGTTGGGCCACGCTTCAAAGAGAAACGCAAACCTAATCCAATAACAACCCCAACTAAACATGATCATTAACTATAGTAAGACATAAGAAATAGACTCTGTTTGTACGTCGAACGGAGTCTTTTGTTTGCTACACCAATGTCTTATATCAGAACCTACCTTCATTACTAGAAATGACATCAATAGCATTCATTAGGTCGACCTCAGAGGGGTTTCTTGGCGGACCCAATATAGGCAACTCTGTTAGATTATCTGTAGTCAGTAATACCTGTAATACATTATCTCGGGTATAAATCACAGAATCTATATTAAAATAGCCCGCCAGCAGTGCTGCAATAATGGAAATCTGCTGTGGAGATAATTTTGGAGCAGGGGTTTCTTTACATTTTTTCTTGCTGGAAATCCGTATCTTTTCATTACGTTTCTTACTGTTGAAGGAAGCACCCATTTATCATTCCACCCTTCATCATAGCTCCCCATCTCCTTTTTATAACATATAGCGGGGCTTATGAATTGGTGTTATAGATAAGCACATTTTACTAACTTAAATTGTATTTAATTTATTCGTACAAGGCATCTCGAAGCTTACTCGACATTCTTGATTCTTTCGCATTTGATTTCAGCACAGCTTTTCTTAGGGAAAGATTCTGTTGCACACATTTCTCAAGGTCCTCTACAAGTCGATTCAATAGTTCAAGTATGTCCGAATGAAGCGAATCTCCACTCTCTAAGACTGCAATCTGTTCCTTATATTTCTCTATCGTTTCATTCATTCTATTCCCTCCGTTTGGGTACGCTATATGTGTATTCAACATACTAGTATAAATCAATGGCAGATTGAAAGGAAGTTGTGATGTGGCGCAGTTATTTTTCAAATATGGGGCAATGAATAGTGGCAAATCGATAGAAATACTAAAAGTGCTCATAATTATGAAGAACAACATAAACATGTATTGATATTCACACCCGCAATAGATAACAGAGACGAAGTGGGTTATGTATCATCACGAATTGGATTGCGTAAACAAGCTATCCCCATATATGAGGATACGAATCTATTTCAAATCGTACAAGAACATCAACCTAAACCATCTTGTATACTGATTGATGAATGTCAATTCATGAGCAAAAAGGGAATCCTTCAACTAGTCCAAATTGTAGACGAGTTACAAGTTCCCGTTATGGCATTCGGTCTAAAGAATGACTTCCAGAACAACCTATTTGAAGGGAGTCAATATCTTCTGATCTATGCGGATAAGATAGAAGAACTCAAAACCATTTGCTGGTTCTGTGAGCGTAAAGCAACCATGACCCTACGTATGGAGAACGGACAACCAATTTACACAGGTCAACAGATTCAGATTGGTGGCAATGAAACCTATTACCCCGTCTGTCGCAAATGTCATGCACACCCACCTCAATAAACTCAATTCATACCTGGCCAGATAACGAGAATGAACGGTTGTAAAGCTAATCTGCATTTGGCACGAATATAACCGTTCCTGCAATGTAAGTTCCATTTACATATTCATAATAAGTCACGAGCTCTCCTACGAATTCATTAGGTGCTATTTGTACGCTAGTTGATGCCTTCAAATGATTATCCTCAATCGAATAACAAAGAATCGATCCCCATTCAGATGGTGAGAAACCATTCTTATTGTTCTTAAAAACACTCGATGCATCCTCCACTGGAATATCTTCACCCGTATTCTCATCCATTAAGATAAGCTCATTGTGATATACCCCTGTACCATATCCTGTTGTCAATATAACAGCGATTTCATGATTTCCATCACGGTTTAGATCCGTAGAGATGATCTCTGGAGCATATGTTGGGTTCGTGACGTTGTAACCACTCAATATTCGACTGAATTGATTCGTAACCACATGTAATTGTTCATAACTAGCCCTATTACTTTTCTTTCCCATGATCTTGATATCATTCATTTCCGAAATAATCTCATCTTCGATATAATTTATTACCATCATATTTGCATTCGAATCTTTGGCTACTCTATGGTTAAATGTTTCTGCAACAGTCTTAAAAGAGACCATGGCTTGTCCATTCGTGATTTCATGAGGTGATACGGTGTAATAACCAACACCATTTATTGTTGATTTATTCATATTAGATGTTAGTAAAAAGATAGATGTTCCAATTAATACGCTTACAACGGTAGTTGCTACAACCCATTTCTTAGGTTTCAAGTTTACCCACCTTTCGCTAATTTGCTACATATCATTATTATATCTCTATCGTATACTCTTTTTGCCATAACTACTAGAAAAAAGATTGTAACTATTTCGCAACACATAGTCACAATCCTAATATGGTCTTATTTCATTAATCATTCACACTACATTTTAACTTAGTCTATACCCTAACTAAGGTTTTGTTGGCTGTGCGGAGAGACCATCGATATCCTCTGAACCAAAGAAAAACAAAGAAACCAATATAATGATAATTAAACCAACAGAGAAATTTTCACCATCAAAATCACTCATGATGTACCCTCATTTCTTATACGATTCTTCATGCTTCTGTACTGCCTCTAATCCCCTGCATTAATTCATCCAACGTCAAGTTTCCATTATTGTTAATGAAATCAATTAGATTATTCACTTTAGAATTATTCATCTTTTGTAACGTTTTATATTGACCCGTTAAACTGACAATCATTGTAGCTTGTCTAAACAATTGAACAGCATCAACTCTTAACTTTCCAGTTATAAGTAATGCGGCCACAACAATTTCTAGATTTTTACCATTCAATAAATCTAATGTTGTTGCATTATCTTTATTGCAATTTTTCTTTGAATTCGTTGTTTGTTTCTTTTTTTTGTTAAAGGAAGTCATATATTCTTCCTCCCACCATATTTTGTCCTTACACAAGCATTTCTTGGTGTGTGAGAGAACAGGATTTAGTAAAATTCATTCACCGATATTCCCTTATTCAACAACATATTCAATAATCATACTTACGTTACTATAAAACTCATATTTAATATCAAACCTGTCCCACAAGATCATACAATTTTTTTCATATGGAATCATTATTTTTAGCCAATGAATTAGGCTCATTTACCCAAACCGTCATATCCTTATAAGATGTGCGTTTGCCTTGTGGTGTAAAACCTTCAACTGGATATCCGAGATAAATAAATCCCAGAACTTTATGATTCGGTGCAAGTCCGAACGCTTTATTCATTTGAGCATTATACGTAGGTTCCCCAGTTCTCCAAACTGCACCAAGACCTTGCCCATGTGCTTCAAGTAACATATTCTGAATTGCCGAGAAGACAGCACCATACTCCTCCAACTCAATGACATTAGCACGAGTCTTCGGTGCCACGGCTACAGTAATAATAACTGGCGCACGTAATGGCTTCTTCATTGCCGATTCCGCTGCTACTAAAGCTTCCACTGAAGTTGGATCACTGAATGAACTCACCGCAATATCTGCTAGTGCATGACCCAACAGTTCCCTCCCTTTTCCTTGTAGAACAAAGAATCGCCATGGTTCAGTTAAACGATGGTTAGGTGCCCAAGTTCCCGCTTCAAGAATCTGTTCAATCATTGTATTTGGTACTTCTTCTTGGCTTACTCTTCCGTTACTGCGTCTGGTACGTATCGCTTCCGTTATATTCATATTTATAAATCTCCCTCTCCATTAAGAATGTTTCTCAATGATACGTTCCCATTGTACCAAAAATTCCGTGCAATAACTTATCCGCCACATTATATTACCACATCATCTAGAGGTCACTTAGCCGACACATGTAAATCTATCCGTTCATACTATGGCACAAGACACGAAAGGAGGTTGACTCACTGCTATGGAAGCCTATTATAACTGTATGCGATGCATGAATCGTAGAGTTCGGATATACACGAGAGATGGAAGAACACATGAAGGTGTTATCACCAATGTAGATCGCAATAATGTATATTTGAAAACAAATAATAACGGTCAAGTGTACACCTCTGCCTACTATAATCCATATGGAGCCCAAATCCTTACATTGAGCTTGTTCACCTTACTAGCGATTGCAATAATTTAATGAGCCGCAAGAATGCGTGAAAATGGTTCTATTCGATATGGAATAACCCCTTTTAAGTTTTTACTTTAAGGGGTTATTTTTATGATAATAAGTGATATAATGGAAGAAATTCAATAAGGGATGTGAGGTATTTGGATACATTATGGTCGATTGGAAAAATACTGCTTTTCATTGGAGGGCTAATTCTACCGCTGTATGTATACTATCTTTACATGAAATTAATGGATACTATTCCAAATCCCAAAGATAAAGATAATGGAGATGAGAAATACATTTCTTATTGAGTTAGGTAGAGAGTAATTCACAATCTTATAATCAAGTTTTCACCTTAATCTGAACTGTCACCCAAGAGTTTTCACTTATTTTCAAAGCTTCCGTCAAAGGTCACAGTTCAAAACAGGTTCAGACAGACCTTTATCCTTCCATAATACAATTACATTGAATTATACATTTTAGAATCTTAATAAGATTTAACCTTTGATAGCCCCAACCATAATACCCTTCTCAAAATACTTGGACACCATAGGATATAAGATCAATACCGGTATACTGGATACGACAACGACTGCATATTTGATCGATTGCTTAAGTGCGTTAACTTCACCTTGGTTACTGTTCATGATTGCCTGATTCGCCGCGTCTCCCATCTGATTCTGTACGAGGATTTCCCTCAAGATCAATTGGAGTGGGAACAATTCGCGATCAGACAGGTAAATCATTGCATCGAAGTATCCGTTCCATCTGCCTACACCATAGAACATCATCATTACGGCGATAATTGGCGTGGACAGTGGGAGGACAACCTTGATCAGCAATTGCATGTCGGTCGCGCCGTCAATAAATGCACTTTCCTCTAACTCCTGTGGTATGTTCTGCTGAAAGTACGTACGCATAATAATCATGTTATATACACTAACCGCACCGGGAAGAATCATAACCCACATGGTATTGATGATACCTAGTTCCTGGTTAAGCAAATACGTCGGAATCAGACCGCCTGAGAAGAACATGGTAAAGGTAAATAAAATCGTAATCACGTTCCGCCCTCTAAAATCCCTACGGGATAACGGATACGCAGCAAGTGTGGTCATAATGACATTAACAGCTGTACCAAGCCCCGTGTAGATAATGGCATTCTTAAATCCCATCCATATATCACGGTTCTCGAATACCCGCTTATAACCTTCTAAAGTAAAACCTCTAGGCCAAAGCAATAACACATTATCGAAGATCTGTCGCGGATCACTGAACGATGCAAACACAACAAATAACAATGGATACAAAATAATCAGCGTAAAGATTCCAATCACGATAATATTGAGCCAATTAAAGATTTTGTCACTTCTAGTTAGTTGTAGATGCATGGTTGTCCCTCCTTACCACAGGCTTGTCTCACTATATTTCTGAGCAAATTTATTTACTAAATACAAAATCATAAAATTGATTAAGTTGTTGAATAGACCAACAGCAGAGGAGAAGCTGTACTCCGCGTTTAGAATACCGGATTTATACATATATGTTGATAAAACCTCTGATGTAGCCAGGTTTGCATCATTCTGCATCAACAAAACTTTTTCGAATCCTACAGACATCACGGAACCTGTCGCTAGTATTGTACAAATCATAATGGTCGGCATGATTGCCGGAATAGTGATGTTAATAATGCATTGCATCCTTGATGCTCCTTCAAGATAAGCTGCTTCATATTGATCCTGTGGAATACCCGACATCGCAGCGGTATAGATCAAAGTTCCCCAACCAACCGCTTGCCAAATACCAGACCAGACAAAGACGTGTGGGAATAGCTTGGCATTTCCAATAAAGTCAATTGGCGTACCACCGAAATACTCAATCACTGCATTGATAACACCGTCGACCGGGGACGTAAAGAACGTCACCATACCAACAATGATGACTACAGAAATAAAATTAGGAATATAAGAAATCGTTTGTACAATAGACTTATATTTCTTATTGCGAAGTTCATTAAACATAAGTGCCAATATGATCGGAAGTGGAACTCCAACAAGGAGACTGTATAGACTAATTCGAAGAGTATTAATAATAACATCCCAGAAATAGAAGGCGTTAAAGAATCGCTCGAAGTGAGCAAACCCCACCCAAGGGCTACTCATAATACCAAATGCAGGAGAGTAATCCTTAAAAGAAATAACAATTCCATACATCGGTATGTAATTCCATATAATCAAAGAGGTTAGAGGCAGCAGCATCATAAAATACAGCCACTTTTGCTTCAGAATAGATTTACGTTTCGACTTGAGAAGATGCTTCTTGTGAACTGAAGATTCCATGGTATTCCCCTCTCTTTAAAATTCGGGGGAGATTCGCAAAAGGATCTCCCCCCAATAAAAGGTTTAGCTATCTTTGTATCGTTTGTATTGCGCTTGCTTTATTTCCAAGTATTTATCCGATCCCATTTTTTTCAACTGAGCAATGTAAGTATCCCATTCCTTGTCGATATCCTTAGTACCTTGAACAAACTCTACGCGCATCTGACCAACATAATTACCAACATCTGCAATAATAGAAGAGGCTTCGTTGGCTTCCTGGATCGTTGCTGGTAGGTCAGGTAACATCACACTAGGCAGGGTTTCTTCATTCAAATCAGTATATACTGGTACCTTTTGACGTCCTGCGTCTGCTCTGATCTCTGGTGAAAGTTCAATATATGGGAAATATCCGCCATACACGTTATCGACATATTGAAATGCACCCAACCCGATTCCATCTTTGTAGTTCAAAATCTCATCGATGTAAACTTTCTTACCGTCTTCCACATTGTAAGTTACGCCTTCTTTACCTATGTAACCAAATGTACTGCCCTCTTCACTATAGAAATAGTCAACCCACTTCAATATCGCGGCAGGATCCTTCGCATCTTTGGTAATGACAAGGCTCGATCCTCCCGCAACCTGAGAACTTGTTAGCGAAGCCGTATCTCCGTTAGGACCCGCAAGGACATTAATCGCTACAAAGTCACTCTTTACACTCTCTCCGATATAATCTGGAGCAGCCCAGTTCCATGCACCAACCGTATCTTTTGCAGCATCAGCGGTCCATTTGTCATAATCCACACCACTGAATGCCTGCTTGTTGATCGCACCGCTCTTGTACATGCGGTTCTCGTACTTGAATATCTCCTTGTACCCATCGGATGTAATCGTAAGTTGAATCTCATCATTGTCATCGACATAGATAAAGTCACCCACTGCCTTACGGCCACCGTTGCCAATACCGAAGGAACCCAACATCATCTGTTCGAAGGTCCAACCTATTGAACCGCTCGGCATATACCATCCCTGCTCATCATTAATACCATTACCGTTCGGGTCTTGGGTAACAAATGCAGTAAGGGCTTTTTCCAATTCGTCTGTCGTTTTTGGAACTTCCATACCGAGGTTGTCTAGCCATTTCTTATTAATATACAACCGAATCGTCCGATTTCCTTCTGGGTATGGATCTATGTAAGGGGTTGCATAAATATGACCATCAGCACTGGTCAAGCCTTTACGTACGTCCTCATTCTCATCCATATATTTTTGAAGATTTGGTGCATTCTCTTTAATCAAATCTCCCAGTGGAATAAACATTCCTTGCTGTCCGTATTTCAGAAGATCTCCGTTACTCCAGTCCACTTGATAGAAAGCATCTGGTAGTTTCTTTCTAGTCAAAATCACATTTTTCTTCTCGCCGATATCACTAAGTTCTTCCCAGTTCACCTTAATTCCGGACATTTTCTCGTATTCTTGCCACATCCATAAATCCTCTGAAGCAGGTCTTAGGTTAGTCCAACTTGGGCGTAAAAGTGAAATTTCGGTTGTATTTGCCGATTCATCAGAAGCTGTCCCTTTGGAATTCTCTGAATTCCCTCCACAAGCCGTAAGAAGAAGAGCCGACACTAGCATTAATGACACTACTGTTTTTCCTTTTTTAGAACGTAACATCCAATCAACCCCTTATATTTGATATATCATTTCCTAGTACATAACCTATCTTATGATATACCAACCATTTTGTCTAGCGCTTATATTTCTATTATTCACGAAATTTGTAAACCACCATTCCCCAAAAAACGTCCTATAATGAAGCTCATAATCTGTTAGACAACTTTTCGATTTACTAAGCGCACATAATATACAGGGCCTGATCTCTAGTGAATTTCAACTCTGTTTGTTAGTTATCTCTTTCCTATTGCCGAAAGCCTTGATCTGTCGTATATTCAACATAACAACTTTAACTTCGAGTAAGAACCTAAAATATAAATTTGACTTAACCATTACGTTAATGATATATCAAATTAAGCAAGGAGGTAGGTTATGGGACAGGTTCCTCTATACCAAAATATCGTGAATGCTTTAATGGCAAAGATTCAATCCGGGGAGTTAAAAAGTGGGGATCAACTTCCAACCGAAGCAGAAATATCAAAGCAATATAACGTAAGCCGTATCACATCAAAGCGGGCTCTGACGGAATTGGAAAATTCAAATCTGATTTATCGAGTACAGGGTAAGGGAAGTTTCGTGAATTCAATTCATATCTCGAACCGCTCTTCAGTTCATACACGCAAGGAGATTTTGTTAATTCTGCCGTTCTCCCACAATCCAGGACTCGGGGATTATGAGAAAGGTATTAACGAATATCTCAAGAATAGTGACTACACATTAAACATCCAGTCCAACACCATTGTTGAAGAAAGAAAACTATTGAAGGCTGCTCTTCAAAGCACCAACTCGGGAGTGATCTTCTACCCGGTAAGCAGTATTTGCGATCTTGGTATTCTATATCAATATCATCTATCTAATTACCCACTGGTCACGATGGATAAATGTATTGAGGGGATCCCATTCCCATCTGTTGTCTCCGATAATTTTGATGGCGGATATCTGGCTGTCACACATCTGATTGAGAATAATCACAAGAAAATTGCCTTCCTTTCCTCATTGAAGGTAGAGGATTCCTCATCTATACGGGACCGATATTTCGGGTACTTAAAGGCGCTGTATGATAACAACCTCATCGATTACGCTGTGAATGACTTAACAGATCGTTTTTTGACTCAAGAATGTAATAATGGGAAAGAATACTATATTAATTTCCTACAATCCGCTATAGAGCAAGGGGTCACCGGGATTATTGCAGAGAATGACCTCATTGCTATTGAAATTATTCAAATTTCAAAGGAGTTAGGTCTCTCGGTACCAGATGATATATCGATTATCGGCTTTGATAACATTAACCTTGCAAGCTTCGTAGAGCCCAATCTGACTACGATCTCACAGGACTTCAGCCAAATGGGATATCTGGCTGCACAAAGCCTTATTCATCTCATTGAGAGTCCTCAGGGGCATTTGCAAGAACACATGATCGTCCCTGTTCAACTCATTGAACGTCAGACCGTAAAGAAACTGTAGCCCATATCAATTCTTAATATTAAGGAGACTAACTCTATATGTTGCATTACATCGACACTCGTCAAGGCACCAATAACAAACATTCTTATTCCAACGGAAATACACTGCCGTACACCGGAGTACCTTTCGGTATGAATCATTTTGTCGTACAGACGCACGATGAGGGAAGTTGGTTCTTCAATCCG
The DNA here is from genome assembly GCF_054373195.1 of Paenibacillus sp. CMAA1364. Classification (NCBI taxonomy): domain Bacteria; kingdom Bacillati; phylum Bacillota; class Bacilli; order Caryophanales; family Paenibacillaceae; genus Paenibacillus; species Paenibacillus sp. CMAA1364. Next base: position 301,572 of record NZ_JBITNB010000001.1, read on the forward strand.
AATGACCGCATCTTTCAAGGTATTCGTCTAACACATCAGCCGAGTCCATGGATGGGTGATTTCTCCCATTTTCTCATGACACCTATCGCAGATGACAAAATCAGAGGATCTGTCTTTACTTGCCAAAGCTCCTACCGACCGGAAGAGGCAATATTTAAACCTCATTATGTTAAAGTGAAACAACAACGTTACAACATCACAAGCGAACTGGTTCCAAGCTGCTACGGTGCATCGTTACGGATCAAATATAACGGTAACCATCAAGCTGGTTTCGTACTGAACGCCAAGAAAAAGAGCGAATTCCATCTAGATGTGGCAAATCGTACACTCACAGGATATGTCAGCAACTTTTCTGGTTCTCATGACGAAGGGCTTCGAATGTACGTGGCTATGACTTTCAACAAAGACATAGATCTTGAGCAGTCTGGTTATTATAATGCTGAAGGAAACTTAATCAATGTAAGTACCCTAAGCGGTGATGATCAGCATGTGGTCATTCGTTTTACAGATTGTGAGAAAGGTACGCTGGATGTTCAACTAGCCACCTCATTTATCAGCATCGAGCAAGCAGAGATTAATTTGAAGCGAGATATGTCTACATCTTTCGATGAACAGAAAGAACAAGCTGCTCAATCTTGGAATCACTACCTGAACAAAATCCAAGTCACTCACACGAACGAAGAATATTTGCGAACTTTCTATACTTGCTTGTACCGCATGTTCCTATTCCCACAGAAATTCTATGAGTTAGATGCTAATATGAAGCCAGTTCATTATGATACGACTGCCAAATCCGTCAAAGAAGGCGTTCTTTATACCAATAACGGATTCTGGGATACATATAAAACGGTATATCCTTTATACTCCATCATTGCACCTAAGGAATATGAGGAAATGCTTGAAGGCTTTATGAATTCATATCGAGAGACAGGATTTTTGCCAAAATGGTTGTCCCCAGATGAACGTGGATTAATGCCTGGTACACTTATTGATGCCGTTATTGCGGATGCGGCATCGAAAGGAATCGCAGCTCATCTAATGCCTGAACTGCTTGAAGCGATGTTAACTGCAGCAACGACGCAAAGTGAGAAGGATTGCTATGGTCGTCAAGGAACGCTGGACTATATCAAATATGGATACGTTCCGAACAACTATCACGAGAGTGTGAATCATACGCTAGACTATGCCTACAGTGATTACTGTATCAGCCGCGTCGCCGAAGTGTTAGGCAAGCGTGATATTGCGGATCAGTATAGAATAAGCGCATTGAATTACCAGAATATTTTTGATTCCGAGACCGGATTTATGCGGTCGAAAGATCAAGAGGGATTTTTCCGTCCCAACTTCAATGATACCAGTTGGGGGCTTGATTATGCCGAAGGCAGTGCATGGCAGAGCAGCTTTGCAGTATTTCAAGATTTCGAAGGGTTAATCGAAGCTTATGGTGGCAAGGAACCATTCTTTAACAAAGTCACTGAACTGTGCAACAAAGTACCAGATTTCGATGTTTTAGGATATGGTTTTGAGATTCATGAGATGAGTGAAATGGCAGCTATCGATTTCGGTCAAGTGGCTATTTCAAACCAACCTAGCTTTCACATTCCGTATCTGTTTAATTATGTCGGACAGCCTGCATCATCTCAAGTTGTCATTAAGCAAATTATGACCAACCTGTTCAATAGCGGTTTTGACGGATTCCCTGGTGACGAAGACAATGGCAGTATGTCTGGTTGGTATGTATTCAGCTCCATGGGCTTCTACCCGGTATGCCCGGGAAGCAATGAATACGTGCTCGGAATTCCGTTGTTCGACAGTGTTTCGATTGAACTACCAAATGGCAAACATATGAATATTCATACGGAGAACAATAATCCTCAATCCAATTTCGTTGCTAATGTGATGTTAGAAGACGAGGAATATAACAAGCTGTATATTACACATGAGGATATTCTAGAAGGCAAATCATTGGATTTCCGTCTCGGACTAGCTCCAACCTACCGCTCCTATGGGCCCGACGAGCTACCATTCTCCATTTCAAAACGTAACGATTAATTCAATCATTCTGTAAGGGACAACGCTATAGACTTATAAAGGTCTATAGCGATGTCCCTTATTTTCATTTCGTTCTAGCTGGATGAACGATACTACCAAATACCCCTCAGCGATTTATAATGTATTATACAAATCGCCAAGGGGTGTTATCATGCTATGATGTTCATTCAAATCTTTCCAGCTAATGTCTTTCTGTATTTCAAAGGTGAAATGCCTGTAGCTTCTTTAAAGAGGTGATGAAAGGTTTTAACACTTCCAAAACCCGAAGCTTCGGCAACTTCTATCATGGGCTCGTCGCCAGTCAATAATAACCACTTTGCTTTGTTCAATCTGTAATCATTAAGAAAAGTGGTGAAATTTTTTCCTGTGTTCTTTTTGAACATCTTGCTGAAATAAAAAGAATCAAAGCCCATATACTCAGCAATTTCCTTCAGTGTGATAGGTTCACGGTAATGATCTTCTACATATGAAAAAATACGTTCAAGCTTCTCTAGCATATCGCGAGAGCGTATATTCCCATTAATCGAAAATTCAATATTTTTTTGTTGGCTATTTCGAGGGACATCACGATAAATCAGCGCAAGCATCTCATACAACTTCGCCTTAATCATGTATCTATAGCCTTCTTTACTCTGGACATTTTCATCGTGAATGCTCTCAATCAGTGAACGCATTCTTTCTGTCGTATATGCTGACCATTTCGAACTAGAATGCTCCATCCCCATAAAGGCTTCCCCGCTAGATCTTGTCTTATCCTGGTGCATAGATATCTCATGATACAGACTCAAATCAAATTGGATGACAATCCGCTCGCTATCGGGTGAAGCTAGGAAGTAATGAACGTCACCACCAATAATGAATTGAATCTCCCCTTTAAGCATGCGAATCGGTACATCATTAATGCCTATATCAAAACTTCCCTTGGTAACATAAATAATTTCAATCTCTTTATGCCAGTGAGGATAGCATAATGCAGTTCCCAGATCGACAAAGCTTCGGAAAGAAAGATCTTTATCCAACTCCGGAATCTCTAAATAAAAGCTCATTTTGTTCCCTCGCACTCTTCAATCTTTTTTATCATTCCTTTAACAATTGTACATTAAAAGGTTGACTATGTTAACAAGAGTTGACTAAAGCATCCTTTCATCTAAACTTTTCAAAGAGCAAAAGACCGCAATATGCTCGTTATCACGGGCACATTGCGATCCTTCTATTAAAATACAATATTATATTTGAAAATTTATAACTCTTTATGAATAACGCTATTCGTCTCTGCAGCTTCAAAAATAGTCTCGATAAGAACCAACACACGGTAAACCTCTTCGTTCTTCACAGCAGGTTCGTTTATCCCTTCGATAACAGCTACCAAATTAGAATAGAATTCCTGGCCAGAATCGCTAATTCGTTCTATTGGCAATCTCACAGTTGATTCCTCGGATGGTGGCGCCATCGTTTTGGTTAATCCTCTTCCTGCCTGAATCGGTATAGGTTCGACTTTATCCACCGCTGGATTGTTCTTAACGATCTCTCCGCTCAGATCCCAATCCAAGATTACAGCTGTACCTTCCAATCCCTTTACATACCAGCGTGGCAGCTTGATGTAATTGGTCGTTCCGACCTCAATGACAGCCGTCAATCCATCCTTGAATCGGATATAAGAAGTGAATCCATCATCAACTTCTGTACCCAATATTGTACTTAGGTTCGCTGAGACGCTTTCTATTTTGCTATCCGTAAGAAGAAGAAGTTGATCTAGTAAATGTACGCCCCAATCTAGAAGCATTCCTCCGCCGTATGCCTTCAGTTGGCGCCAATCTCCCGGGATACCATTAGCGCCTTGAACACGCGATTCCAGATGAAAGACTTCCCCAATTTTTCTTTTGTCCACAATATCTTTAATGATGAGAAAGTCCTCATCCCAACGACGATTCTGATGAACCATAAAGATACGATTCTCTTCTTCTGCCACTTTCATGATTTCCAGCAAATCCGAGCTAGTTATGGTAACAGGCTTTTCGCAAACAACATGTTTTCCTGCACGTAATGCTTGAATGGCCAGTTCCTTATGAACATCATTAGGTGTCGCAATCAACACAATGTCAACGGTTTCATCGGTCAACATACTTTGCAAGCTATCATAAGCTCTATATCCTTTAGACTCCGCCAGTTTCATACGAAGCTCAACAATATCAAAAACCCCAGTCACCGTAATTTGCTCAACTTTATCAATTAACTGTGTGTGATAATCGCCCATTCCACCGTAGCCAATAATGGCAAGATGATACTTTTGTGTATTTTCCATGAATATATTCCCCTTCCCTCTAAAAAGAAATTTCAATTATGATTTGAGTTTCGTTGTTATCGTCTCCAACGCTTCGGAATGCCCGTATACCGGATAGTCGCGGTTCACAGGCATGCACCAACGCACACCATTTACGATGACTTTCTGAATGTCAGGGTGATAGTAAGTTGGATACGATTCGTGACCCGGCTGGAAGTAGAATATTTTTCCATTTCCGCGGCGGTAAGTCGATCCGCTTGGGAACACATTCCCACCTTCAAACCAGCCAACAAAGATTAGTTCATCAGGCGCTGGAACATCAAAATGCGCACCGTACATTTCTTCTTGTTCAAGATCAATATATTCACCAATACCTTCGGCAATCGGATGACTCGGGTCCATGACCCACAAGCGTTCCTTTTCATTCGATTCGCGCCATTTCAAGTCACAGCTTGTACCCATCAGCTTTATGAAAATCTTCGACATATGCGCTGAATGAAGCACTACAAGTCCCATTCCCTTCAACACCTGGTTGTGTACACGGTTAACAATCTCATCGCTCACCTCGCCGTGAGCGACATGCCCCCACCAGATGAGAACATCTGTATGATTAAGAACCTCTTCTGTTAAGCCATGTTCTGGTTCATCCAGCGTCGCCGTCTTTGTATCTATACCAGCTTCTTCCAAGAAACTTGCCAATTGACCATGAATACCTTCCGGATATACTTCTCGGACTTCAGCGTCCGAATGTTCTTGACGATACTCATTCCAAACGGTTACTCTGATCATTATTTCCGCCCCCGCTTTTTCATGTTGTGATATCTCTATTCTACAAAAAATCCTACGTTTTTTCTTCCTACAGTTTTGTGTCTTTATTCCTGTATTTTGTCTTTTGGGATAGTGAAAAACACCGCTAGATATTGAATTTATACAATTCCAATATCTAGCGGTGTTAGATCATGTGATGAAGCTAATCCTTTAAAACAAATTCCTAATTTCCACTACCCATCACTTTAACTCGACCGTTCAAGCCCTCAGCTAACCTTATGCTCAATTCTAAGCTTATCTGCTACCATCGCAATGAATTCCGAGTTGGTCGGCTTAGACTTACTTATATTGATCGTGTAGCCAAACAGGTGGCTGATGGAGTCGATGTTGCCGCGGGTCCATGCCACTTCAATCGCATGACGGATCGCACGTTCTACTCTTGAAGGTGTAGTCTTGAATTTTTCAGCTACGGCTGGATACAGCGTCTTTGTGATGGATCCTAGAATTTCTATGTTGTTATACACCATGGTGATCGCTTCGCGCAGATATTGATATCCTTTAATATGTGCAGGAACGCCAATCTCATGAATGATGGATGTAATGTTTGCATCAAGGTTTCTCCCCTTGCCTAATGAAAGCACGTTAGATCTGTTTGATGACATTGACATATGGGATGAACTGACGGAGGATTGACCAACCAATTGGCGGACCCGATTCGCAAGCACTTCCATGTCAAATGGTTTCAATATGTAGTATGAAGCACCAAGTTGCACAGCTCTTTGGGTAATGTTCTCTTGACCGAAAGCCGTTAACATCACAACTTTGGGTTGAGGTGAAATATCCATCTCACGTAAACGTTCAAGAACTCCAAGACCATCAAGATGAGGCATAATGATATCCAAGATAAGCACATCAGGTGCTTTTCTAGATTCATTGATCATATTGAGCACTTCCTCGCCATTATAAGCGATTCCGGTAACAACCATATCTTCTTGATCCGATAAGTACTCGGCAAGCAAATTTGTAAATTCTCTGTTGTCATCCGCTAATAAGATCTCTATTTTTTGCAATTTTGGTTCCTCCTTGGTTTCCTTCGATAATATAAAACTGAGAATTTTTTCCTCTGACAACACAATTTCGACATTGAAATCCAAATCCCTTCTGTCGAAATATATTTTTCTTTATTTTTTTATCAGCATCATTTATAATAGAATATTTTTATACAAGTTATGATTTAATTCATCTAATTATGACAAAAAACCTTAAAGCTAACTCGCTTTAAGGTTTTTGGATTGATCAGAGGTCTTGGGCATAACTCCTGAATCTTGTAGCATCCATTCAATGAAACATCCATATCCAGATTTCGGATCATTTACAAACACATGTGTCACAGCACCTATCAATTTACCATTTTGGATAATGGGACTACCACTCATCCCTTGCACAATACCACCCGTTTTGCTAATTAATTTAGGATCGGTGACCTTGATAACTAATCCTTTTGTTGAGGGTGTATCCTGTTTCGCCACATGTACGATCTCAATATTATACTTTTCAACTTGTTGTCCATCTACGACAGTTAAAATTTCCGCAGGACCTACTTTGACTTCATCTGCAAGTGCAACTGGGATTGGTTCTTGATATAAACTATGCTCCGGATTCTTAGTCATCTCACCAAAGATCCCAAAATGAGTATTACTAACAATATTACCCAAGATATTCGATTCCTTCAAAAAATGAGCTCGTTTCTCACCAGGTTCTCCATCTTGACTTTTTGAAATAGAGGTGACGTTCGATTCAACAATCTGACCACTTCCAACAACAATTGGCGTTTGAGTATTCATATCTGTTATAACATGCCCTAACGCTCCATATACGCCCTGATCAGGTGCATAGAAAGTTAGTGTGCCTACCCCAGCTGCTGAATCACGAATATACAGCCCAAGCCTCCAAGCCTTATCCTCTTCATCATACGCTGGTGTCAACTTTGTTGATAAGATCTTGTCCCCTCTTTTGAAGGTGACTTCAAGTTTGCTTTTACTTAATCCTGCTTGATCGACAATCTTTCCAACTTTAGTGATGTCCGTCAGTGGGACGCCATCCATATGTGTCATCAAATCACCTAATTGAATTCCAGCATCCTCACCGGGTGATATTCGATGATTGTCAATGACATTCACTAAATGATGTCCAACAACTAAGATCCCATCCGATTTCACCTTAACACCAATGGTCTGTCCTCCTGGATACACCTTTAATCCAGGTATGACTTGAATCCCCATTGTCTCCATGGGCATAGTACTGATGGATTTCGAGGAAAGTTGATCCTTGCCACTATGACTGGAGCTGATTTGCAGTGGCTGACCAGACGACATTTGCATAGTAGGTAACGCAGCGTAACTCTGTACAGACTCACTTGTACCGATTAAACACAGAATAGAGACAGATAATAGGCCAAAAAATTTCTTCCTGAGGTTGGAGCTCAATGGCTGTCACACTCCCTTTTACTTCTTTCGCTTGACGAAAGGTGGTCGCCAAATGCGTACCTTTAAGATAACCCCGCCCTCAGGCTTTTATTACTGTCAATCATTACTCCAATGCCTTACCTGCCAGCTTTTCTCGCTTCAGCCAACTTCAGCATTTCTTTAGCATGATGACGTGTCTTCGTCGTAATCTCAACGCCACCAAGCATACGAGCAAGTTCCTCAACACGCAGAACTTCCGTAAGATGATTTACGCTTGTCATCGTTCGACCATCATGGATATTCTTCTCGATTAAATAATGATGATCGGCCATGCAAGCTACTTGTGGTAAATGCGTTATAGAGAATACTTGACACTCCTCCGATAAATTAAATAATTTCTCAGCAATGGATTGTGCCGCTCGACCGCTAACACCAGTATCTACTTCATCAAATATTAGAACCGGAATTCGATCATGACGAGCAAATATCGTCTTCATAGCAAGCATAATTCTTGAAAGCTCCCCGCCTGAAGCTATTTTACCTAAAGGTCTTAAAGGCTCGCCGGGATTTGGAGAAATCATAAATTCTATATTATCAATACCTTGCTTCGTTAAACGAACTTTATGACCTTCAATCTCATATCCCCGTGGATCCTCCAATAAATCATGTTTAACTTTAAGTGAAGTACGTTCCATTTGAAGATCCTTAAGCTCACCCTCAATTTGGACACCTAAATCGTTGGCACATTGTTTCCTAGCTTGACTTAATTCGAACGCCATTTGGAGTAAATCCACAAAAAGATCATCCCTGCGTTTACGAAGTTGTTCCACATGTTCATCTTTATGTTCCATTAAGTCAACTTCCTTCTTGATGGACTCATAATAGTTCATGATTTGTTCAATACTATCTCCGTACTTTCTTCGCAAGGTAATAATTTTATCTATTCGTTGTTCTATTTCTTCTAATCGCTCTGGATTAAATTCAATTTGTTCACGATAATCTCTTAATTGAAATGTGACATCTTCTAATTGGAAATAGGCGGATTGAAGCTGTTCGAGTAATGGCTTTAGCGCTTGCTCATCATACTGAACAATATCTTTTAGAAAGGTAACTGCAGAACTCATCGAACTTATGCCATGTTGTCCGTATAGAATATCATAGGCACCCGTCACAGAATCCATCATTTTCTCACTATGAGATAGCTTGACCCTTTCTTCAACTAACCATTCATCTTCACCTATTTTTAAATCTGCAGTCGCAATTTCCTCTAATTGGAACTGATATAAATCTAACATTTGGAATGCCTTTTGGCTGTTCTCTTGTAACTCTCGAAGTTCTTTTTCCACTTTAATAAATATAGAGTATTGTTGTTGATACTTATCCTTCAATGGAGCAATCGTTCGTTCACCATATGTATCCAGCATAAATAAATGACTTTCAGGTCGCAATAAGCTTTGATGCTCATGTTGTCCATGAATATTGATCAGATGATCGCCAACTTCACGTAGCATCGTTAGATTTACAAGTTGTCCATTAATTCTAGAAATACTCTTACCTTGAGATGTAATTTCACGTCGAATAACTAAATGTTCTTCATAATTCCCTTCAATACCAAGCTTAGCAAGGGTTGCCCATATCGGATGTCCTTCTTGAAGTTCAAATAACGCCTCAATTTCCGCTTTATCGCAGCCATAACGGATAAGATCTGCAGAACCTCGGCCACCCGCTAAGAGACCCAGAGCATCAATGATGATTGATTTACCCGCTCCTGTCTCTCCTGTTAATACGTGAAATCCTCGATAAAAATGTGCATCAATCGCTTCAATAACAGCTAAATTCCGAATGGATAATGTTGTTAACATGAATCAATCCCACCTCTGCTCTTACTGACTTTACTATTTCAAGAAATAAAACTCATAATTTGATCGATAACGAACAGACTATCCTCTTCAACTCGACAGATCATTAGAATCGTATCATCGCCACAAATGGTTCCCATGATCTGATTCCATTCCATATTGTCTAACAATACAGCTATTGAGTTCGCTGTACCCGGAAGACACTTCAGAACGACAAGATTACCTGTATGATCAATATGCACGAAATTATCTACAAGCGCCCTCTTCAATTTAATGACTGGATTGTAACGCTGATCCGTAGGCATTGAGTACTTATAATTACCTTGATCTGTTGGTACTTTGATAAGTACAAGTTCTTTAATATCCCTCGATACTGTAGCTTGTGTCACTTGAAATCCTGATTCTCGTAAAGAGTCCACTAATTCGTCTTGTGTTTCAATATCACGATTTGTAATGATTTCACGAATCTTAATATGTCGCTGTCCCTTCATAGTTGCCTCCTGCTTGTTTTTATTTTAGGCATTATCGCCTATAAGTTCTTCCTCATCCCAATCGAAATGAATCCGCCTGATTCTTTCTTCGTAAACATCTACGTAGAGCACTCCTGCAGCATCTGGATATAATAGAAACAACGTTAATAAATGGTCCCTTAATGAACTACCTGTCCACTCTAAAGGTAACCGTTTACGTGCTATTTTAACCATATATACCGCACCTTCTTCATTTAATGCTACATAATCAATAAATACTCTGCTGAAGAATTCCTCCTGGTCCACTTCGAAATATAGGGGAATTTTGATTCTACCACCAACGACATCATATCCGTTGTTTCGCATGACATCCAGAGCAGGATGTTCAGGTATGTAATCATTAAAAGGTATCTTCAGTCTGTCGTCCAGTGTCGTGTTTGATAACCAGTTCTTTACTAGAATAACAACCCCCACGATGAGGACAATACTAACGATAGCCATCACTAACGCATCTGTTGTCTCTACCACAAGAATCACCCCGTTAGAAGTATTCGAGAACTTCAGAAAAAAACCTTTTTCAGCAAGAAAACTCATCTATTTAGATGAGTTCCCCTTAAATGTATGTGTAGCTTCTTGTATGACTTGATTGATGAGCGTCATCAAACGTTCATTATTCATCGGGGATACTTCTAATGTATCTTCATTCAACTTCCAATAGGCTAGAAATTCGATATTCCCTTCCCCACCTGTAATAGGTGAGAATGTGAGTCCCTGCAATCGGTAACCCATTTCTTCTGCTAACGTAAGAACCGTTGTTAACACTTCACGGTGAACAGCGGAATCTCGGATAACACCAGACTTACCCACCTTTTCCCGTCCTGCTTCGAATTGCGGCTTAATCAAAGCAACAATACGTGAGGATGGGTTCAATAATGCCATTAACGGTGGCAAAATGATTCGAAGTGAAATAAAAGAAACATCAATGCTTGCAAAATTAGGAGAAGGTCCAACCAAATCGCTAGGTGTCATGTAGCGGAAATTTGTTTTCTCCATTACACAGACACGATCATCACTACGAAGTGACCAATCTAATTGGTTCGTGCCTACATCAATAGCATAGACATGTTGAGCTCCATGCTTAAGAGCGCAATCGGTAAATCCACCTGTCGAAGACCCGATATCAAGCATGATGGAATCTTGCAAATTAATTTCGAATGTATCAATCGCCTTTTTAAGCTTTAATCCACCACGACTCACGTAAGGATGAACAGCACCTTTTACCCTAATCACAGCATCTCTTGGGATCTTCATGCCTGGCTTCTCAATACGTTCTTCAGCTGCAAATACTAATCCCGCCATTATTGCTGCCTTTGCTTTTTCACGGCTATCATATAATCCTTGTTCAACCAGAAGAACATCAATTCGTTCTTTTACCATCTATTCACCTTATTTCCGTCTTTACGCCTTAGGACGAAAAGTTACTCTTTCCATATTCATAAGGATGTAACGCAACCAGTCTACGTACTTCCTCGCATACGCCATCAACAGTCAGACCTGTTTCCTCACGCTGCTCTTTAATGCTACCATGCTCAATAAATCGATCCGGAATTCCCATAATAGATACGGTTGTATTAAATATATGTTCGTTTGCGTAGAACTCGAGAACAGCACTGCCCAGACTACCTGCCTCACATGCTTCCTCTAGAACGATCATGTTCGTATTCCTCTGAGCAAGTGATCTTAACATCACTTCATCTACAGGCTTTAGAAAGCGTGCATTCACAACCTGTAATTGAATTCCATCACGTTTCAACTGTTCTGCAGCTTCTAATGCGATTTGCACCATAGGACCCACAGCAAGTACGGCATAGCCCTCACCTTCACGAACCGTTTCCCATAAACCAATTGGAATAGAAACCAACTGTTCATCCAGCGCAACACCGAGTCCATTAATACGTGGGTAACGATAAGCAATCGGGCCATCATTATATTCTAGTGCCGTGAACATCATATGACGTAGCTCATTCTCATCTTTAGGCATCATGAGAACCATATTCGGTATATGCCGCATAAAAGCAATATCATAAACACCTTGATGTGTTTCTCCGTCTGCCCCAACATATCCTGCACGATCTATAGCGAACATGACATTTGCATTATGTCTGCATATATCATGTACAATCTGATCATAAGAGCGTTGCATAAATGTGGAATACACAGCAAATACAGGCTTCATACCTTCCATTGCCATTGCAGCACACATTGTAGCAGCATGCTGTTCAGCTATACCAACATCAATCATACGCTCAGGGAACCGCTTGCTGAATGGGAATAGTCCAGAACCTCCAGGCATTGCAGGGGTTACAGCTACTATTCTTGAATCTCGTTCTCCAAGTTCAATTAATGTCTGGGCGAACACATCTGTATACATTGGGTTACCAACCGATTTCACTACTTGACCGGATTCTATCTTGTATGGTGTAATTCCATGCCATTTATAGGAATCTGCTTCGGCAGGTGTGTAACCTTTACCCTTGGTTGTAAGCACATGAACAAATACAGGACCATCCACATTATCTGCTTGACGAAAAGCTTCAATTAATTTCGACATATCATGTCCATCGACAGGTCCAAGATAGGTTAAACCTAGTTCCTCGAACAAAATACCTGGAACGACCATATATTTCAGACTATCTTTTAACTTCTCGACCGTCTTCGCTAATTTACCGCCAATCGCCGGAATTTTCTTTAACAAGACTTCCACTTCATCTTTTGCACGTAAATAATGACGATCTGATCTGATTTTACTTAGATAATTGTGCATTGCTCCTACATTCGGTGCAATAGACATCTCATTGTCATTAAGAATCACCATAAGCTTCTTCTGCTCATGACCAATATGATTCAGAGCTTCAAATGCCATACCACCAGTAAGTGCACCGTCTCCAATAACAGCAACTACTTTGTTATCTTCGCCTTTTAAATCTCTCGCAAGAGCCATTCCCATAGCAGCAGAAAGAGATGTGCTACTATGTCCGGCTTCCCAAACATCATGTTCACTTTCTGATCTCTTCACGAATCCACATAGCCCGTTATATTTACGCAATGAATCGAAGCGATCCATGCGTCCAGTAAGTATTTTGTGGACATATGCTTGATGACCAACATCGAATATGAATTTATCTTTTGGACTACTGTAACAATAATGAAGGGCAATCGTAAGTTCTACCACACCTAAATTTGATGCAAGATGTCCACCCGTAACAGATAATTTCTCGATCAGGAATTGACGAATCTCACTCGCTAAAGAATTCAATTCATCCACGGAAAGAGACTTTAACTGTTCTGGATTATTTAATTGTGGAAGCTGCACTATAATCTCCCCACTTTTCTTCAATAGGATTTATTAATGTTTCGAATAGAAACTTTTCGCTCATTATATCATAGACGACACCTATTATTATAATTTGACAGTTTTAGTGATCTCTACTGACCAAATAATCTGCTATATCAAGAAGTAACGCTGGATTGGGAATGGGTGCTTCTAATACAATTCTTTTCGCTTCTTGCGTAAGTCTTGCGACTTCCAATTGCGAATTCTCAAGGCCGATGAAGTAAGGGTACGTCACTTTGTCTTGTTTGATATCACTTTGCGTCTTTTTGCCTAACTTCTTCTCATCACCAATGAGGTCAAGCACATCATCTTGTATCTGAAAGGCAAGACCCAGATGATGCCCATAAGAACGTAGCGCCTCAATACAAACCTTATCCGCTCCAGCAATACGTCCACCTGCAACAAGAGAGAATATGATCAAATCAGCTGTTTTATGAAGATGAATATACTCTAATTGCGTTAGATTCGTTAATCCTTGTTCACCTTCCATATCAGCCACTTGACCTCCAACCATACCTCTTGGTCCAGCCATTTCTGATAGATCAGATATGATGTCAACGACTTGCTCTGCAGGAATGCCGTGCGTTCGCGATATTTGGGCTAAATGGTAGAATGCATGTGTAAGCAACCCATCCCCCGCAAGAATAGCCATTGCTTCGCCAAATACTTTATGATTCGTAAGCTTACCTCGACGATAATCATCATTATCCATTGCAGGTAGATCATCATGAATCAAAGAGTACGTATGTATCATTTCAACAGAACATGCCGCTTCTATAGCCGCTTCACGATCCCCACCCATCGCTTCACATGCCGCGATAACCAATAAAGGTCGCAATCGTTTCCCTCCAGCGAGGAGAGAATATGTCATGGATTCCTTCAGATTAACCGGCACATCCCAAGTCACAGGAATAATATTTAGCAAGGACGTTGTCATTTTATCCGTTACATCATCTATATACTCATGAAGTGGTGGAGGGTTAATCATTTGATTCCCCGCTTTCTGACTCTAGAGAAGCAACTAATGGTTTTCTTTTTAATTCGCCGTCTTCTTGAACAATCATTTCAATTTTCTGTTCAACTAGCTCAAGTTTTTGGTTACATAATTGTGATAGTCCCATCCCTTTTTGGAATAATTCAATTGCTTTTTCCAATGGAACATCTCCATGCTCTAACTCATCAACAATAGCCTCTAACTGACTCATTGCTTGTTCAAATTTCAATTCAGTCGCCTTTGCCATGATCTAAGTCCTCCTCCATTGCCCATACGCGAGCGTCAAATTGACCATCACTCAATCTAACCTTCACCAAATCTCCTACCTTTACATCTTCAAGCGATTTAACCAAATGAGAATCCTGCTCATCATAGACCAGACTATATCCACGAGACATGACCTTCAACGGACTAAGCGCATCCAATTGTTTGATTGCAGTACCTAATTGATTCTTATTCGTTTTAAGGATGGCTGTCATAGCCATTTGAAGTTGATGATCATTCTTCTCTTTGTGTTTTCTAACCGCAGCAACTTGATTCTTAGGATTGAATCGCAACAGACTCTGATGCATTCGTGAATTCCGTTCTTTGTTTAACTTCATTTCGGAACGAATTGACCGGGTCAGTTGCTGTTGCAGCTTGTCCAAGCGCTCCGTGTGTTGATGTAACGTTCTCTTGGGGTTAACCAATACAGGCGAACGCTGTAGCGCTAATAAACGTTCACGATGATAGGATACACGCTGTCTCAACGACTGACGAAGCTGTCTTTGCATATTCGCTAAGGAAGCCTTAACATCCGCCATATTAGGTACGGCAAGTTCTGCTGCTGCTGTAGGTGTTGCTGCTCTAAGGTCAGCCACAAAATCAGCAATTGTGAAATCTGTCTCATGACCAACGGCTGATATGATAGGGATCGCAGATTTATATATAGCTCTAGCAACGGTTTCCTCATTAAAAGCCCACAATTCCTCCAGTGAACCGCCACCTCGACCGACAATGATAACATCAACCTCAGCCATGGTGTTCAGCATTTCAATCGCCTTCACAATAGAAGGTGCAGCATCTTTACCTTGGACAAGTACAGGGTATAACGTGATGTGTACTTGTGGATAACGACGTTGTAAGGTAATCATAATATCTTTTACCGCTGCACCTGTAGGTGAAGTAATCACACCAATGGCTCTCGGGTATACAGGTATCGGCTGTTTATGAGTCGTTGCAAATAGACCTTCTAATTCCAATCTTTTTTTCAACTGTTCAAAAGCAAGGTAAAGACTTCCAATGCCATCAGGTTGCATATGTGTCGCATAGAACTGATATTGCCCATCTCGTTCGTAGACAGTTACATTTCCATGGGCAATAACCCGTGCACCTTCCTTAGGCAGAAAAGGTAACTTCTGATTATATGATCCGAACATGATCGCTTTTATACGACTGCTCTCGTCTTTCAAAGTGAAATACATATGCCCACTAGAGTGATGAGTAAAATTAGATATTTCTCCACGAATCCACACATCAGACAACAATGAATCTGAATCCATCTTCATGCGAATATAACGACTTAGATCCTTAATAGATAATACCTTTTGATCTTCCATAGCAGAACCCTTTATGATAACCCGTGATGCCGTTTAGCAGCAACGAGTGTATTCTTCATAAGCATAGTAATCGTCATTGGACCAACACCACCTGGTACAGGTGTGATTGCACCACATACTTCTTTAACACTTTCGAAATCAACATCGCCAGCAAGCTTACCATTATCCAATCGATTCATACCCACATCAATAACGACTGCTCCAGGTTTAACATAGCTTGCATCAATATAATTCGCACGGCCAATTGCAACGACTAGGATGTCAGCTTGGCGAGCAATTTCAGCCATATTTGCAGTTCGTGAGTGACACATAGTGACCGTAGCATTCTCACGTTGAAGCAATAATGAGACAGGCTTACCTACGATATTACTACGACCAATAACAACAGCATGCTTACCAGACAATTCAATACCCGTACGCTCAATCAATTCGATGACACCTGCTGGTGTACAAGGAAGTAGACTTTCATTGCCAATGACTAAGTTCCCTACATTGATTGGATGAAATCCGTCTACATCTTTCTCAACAGCTATCGCATTGATGATGGATTTCTCTTCGATATGTGCAGGTAATGGAAGTTGGACAAGTATCCCATTAATATTCTCTTGCTTGTTAAGCTTATGGACTAGAGCCAATAATTCATCTTGTGTCGTTTGAGCAGATAGACGATGTACCTCAGAATAATAGCCTAAATCTTGACAAGCTTTCTCTTTGTTACGGACATAGACTTGTGAACCAGCGTCCTCACCAACCAATATTACTGCAAGACCAGGGATTACTCCTGCATTTGCAAGCTCCTTGACTTCTTCTGTCAATGCAACACGAATTTCATTGGATACTTCCTTACCACTGATTATCTTTGATGTCATCATTATCTCTCCTATCTATTCATTATGATTTATTATTGGTTTCTTTCTTTTAACTCAACTAAGTCACCGATCATCTTACCTAGAACACCATTTACGAATTTACCCGAATCTTCAGTACCGAAATGCTTAGCAAGATCGATCGCCTCATTCACGACTACTTTTGCAGGAACATCTTCTTGATATACCATTTCATACGTAGCTAGACGCAATACCTGACGATCCACACGGGATAATCGACTGATCTGCCATCCAACCAAATAATGAATTAACAATTCATCAATGGCGACTTTATTATTCCATGTGCCATTCACCAATTCGATCACATATTGCTTCAACTTTGTCTCGTCTTTGATGATTCGGTCTGTCTCATTCTCTTCAGAAGCTTCCATTAACAGAATGGATACCGCCTCTTCACTATCTACCAAATTCATTTCCATCTGATACAAGCTTTGTACTACGATTTCTCTAGCTACTCGTCTTTTCATTATTATATCTTTCCTCCTGAACTTCACTTAAGCTCTATATGATTGTTGTCCACCAGTATTTCTAATTATTCGCAAAAAAAACCTAAGATATCTTCCTCCAAAAATAGGCATCATGAAACTGCAGCTCTTTTTTCCGGAGAAAGCATATCTTAGGGTTCATTTGAAAAGACGCCATTTCTCCGATAACCACTGCGTAGTTTCCCTCCACTGAAATGGAGATTCCTGACGCAGATCCTTTCTTTTACCGAAGATATATCCTATGAACACAACTAATGCAAAGAACAACATATCCCAAAAACCAGATATTAGATAAACAATACCTAAAGCGATTCCGCCTGCTAATCCACCAATTCTTCCTCCGTGACTCTCCCATACTTCTTTCCAATACATGGGGAAATTCACCTCTATTCCACTCTACTCTTGAAACTTGGGGACAATGCCACATTCGCAATATACACAGCTACATTAGCTACGGGTATACCCGTCGTTTCCTGCAAATAATCATGAACCTGTTTCTGTATGTCCGAAGACAATGTAGGTATTGAATATTCACCATCTACAACAGCACGAATCTTGATATCAATACCTGCTTGATCCATTCTAATTCTAGCCTTTAAGTCTCTTATTCCACGCACTTTTGAAGCTGCTTTTAGACATAGATTCTCAATGGTTTCTACCGATATCTGGATATCTCCATACTCTGTGTGCTGATCAATGGATGTCGTCTTATTATGATCTCTTCGAATAGAAATATAGAAGAAACGAATACTAAGTAGGAACAGAATAACCAGACCTATGATGACTGTAATAAACACTCCGTAATTGGATTGATCCACCCATTTGAATGGTAACGCACCGTTTAGTTGAAGGATTGCAGCTACAGAAAGAATAGCGATACTCAAGCTATAAAGAAACAGCAAAAGTCTATCAAGTATTTTAGCCACGAAACAATCCAACCTCCTAAAATTATAGTAAACCCGCGACACCTACGTCGGGGGTTTAATGAACTATCAGACTCCGTTATTTAACACGCTGAGTGAAATCAACATCATCGTTAGTTTTCTCAATTTGCTTAAAAATAACGTCATGAATATGAACATTTACTTCAATGACTGTCAATCCTGTCATGTTCTCAATGGATCGCTTCACGTTATGCTGAATTTGAGCTGCTACTTCTGGTAAGCGATAGCCATATTCTATAATGACGGACACATCAATCGCGGCTTCCTTTTGTCCTACTTCTACTTTTACGCCTTTGGATTGATTCTTACGACCTAAAAGTTCAGCAATACCTCCAGCAAATCCGCCACTCATTCCTGCTACACCGTGAATTTCCACTGTAGCTAATCCAGCAATCACTTCGATCACTTCAGGAGCGATTTGAATCTCACCGATATCCGTACGTTCAAACTCAGTCGGTAATGTACTCATAATAAATTCGTCACACCCTCCAAGTAAATTTCTTTCATTCTATAATATCAAATAACGTAATCCAAGCCTATTAAATAAGTTATTCATACTATAGCATTTTGATCTCTTTAAGACAAACAAAGTGTTAAATAATTTCGTTATCTTCAAGGAACTTAATATCGAAATCGCCATCGATAAATGTAGGGTGATTCAACAACTTTTGATGGAAGGAAATAGTTGTATGTATTCCTCCAACCGTGAACTCCGCTAGAGCACGTTTCATTTTGGCAATAGCTTCATTTCTTGTTGGTGCCCAGACAATTAGTTTAGCAATCATGGAATCATAATAAGGCGGAATGTGATAGCCTTGATAAGCAGCGCTATCGATTCGAACACCAGGGCCCCCTGGCGGAAGGTAGAATGTAATCTCACCAGGACATGGCATGAAGTTACGTTCAGGATCTTCGGCATTGATACGACATTCGATAGACCATCCATTGATAACAATATCATCTTGTGTAAAAGATAGTGCTTTACCTTCGGCCACACATATCATTTCCTTAATGATATCAACACCTGTTACCATTTCAGTTACTGGATGTTCAACCTGAATACGTGTATTCATCTCCATGAAATAGAATTGTCCATCTTGACCTAAGAGAAATTCAAGTGTTCCAGCTCCTGAGTATTGAACAGACTTGGCAGCTCGAATAGCTGCTTCACCCATTTGCTCACGAATTTCTGGTGATAGTACAGGACATGGAGCTTCTTCAAGCAATTTCTGTCTACGACGTTGTATGGAACAATCACGTTCACCAAGGTGCACAACATGACCGTAATTATCTGCAATGATCTGGATCTCTACATGCTTCATTCCAGTCAAGTATTTCTCTAAATATACTCCTGCATTACCAAATGCCTTCTGTGCTTCTTGTTGTGCAGCTGTGATCTGCTTAATTAAAGATTCCTCATCATCTGCAATTCGGATTCCCTTGCCACCACCACCAGCAGTTGCCTTGATAATTAAAGGGTAACCAATCTCACGTGCAATCACGATCGCTTCGACTAAATTGTCTACAATCCCATCAGAGCCAGGTATAACCGGTACACCCGCTTCTTTCATCGTCAATTTAGCAACAGACTTATCTCCCATTCGTGCTATCGATTCTGCAGATGGACCTATAAATGTGATGTTACATGATTCACAAATCTCAGCAAAATCAGCATTCTCAGCTAAGAATCCATACCCAGGATGAATGGCATCACATTCCGTTAATGTCGCTACACTCATAATATTAGTAACATTAAGGTAACTATCCTTAGATAAGTATGGACCTATACAATAAGCTTCATCTGCTAAACGAACATGTAACGAGTCTTTATCTGCTTCAGAATAGACTGCCACGGTAGAAATATTAAGTTCACGACAAGCTCGGATAATACGAACCGCTATCTCTCCACGGTTCGCAATGAGCACTTTATGAAATTTCATTGCTAGTACCATCCTCCTAAAAGTTTTCCGAAGGAAAACTCACTTCGAAAGCATTCGCTTAGTTTTCCGAAGGAAAACTCACTTCGAAAGCATTTATATCTTAACTTGATTTTTCTTACTCCGCTTTTACAAGGAATAAAGGTTGACCGAACTCCACGAGCTGTCCATTATCAACCAACACCTCAACGATCTCACCTTTTACTTCTGCTTCCAATTCATTCATAAGCTTCATAGCTTCTATAATACATACTGTGGATTTAGCATGCACCTTATCACCACAGCCCACGAGTGGCGCTCCATCCGGAGATGCGGCTCTGTAGAACGTTCCCACCATAGGGGACACAATTTTATGTAATGTTGATTGCGTATCTGCTATTGGCTGTTGGTCACTACCAGTTACACCTGGTTCAGATACTTGATTCGTTGTCTGGATTTGTAATGGTGCCATTGAATACGATTGCGGTAAAGATGACTGAACACTCATAACCTCAATTGGTGCTGGTTTACGAATGGATAACCGACTACCTTCCACTTCAATTTCCAATTCTTGAACAGAAGATTCATCTAACATTTTAATTAATTCTTTTATCTCATTTAACTTATACATGTTTAATTCACTCCTTCAACTATCGAAAACCCCATACAAACTTATATAGATATGTATTATATCATAATCACACGAAATGAAAAGAGTCCAGAATGAACTGGACTCTTTCATTATTTTCTCCGCAACTGTCTAATTATAGCGAACATCATCTGATTTTAAGGCGCTACTTTTCGAATGCTTATTTTATTCTGAGACACATTTAATTCTTTCATGACGAGTTCAACGATATTTGCAGCTTGTTTAGTATCTAATTTCTCAGCGAGAACAAGCACTTCGTACTGGTTATTCTCTTCTTTGAGAACAACTTCTCCAAATTGCTGATGAAGCTCCTCTTCAATACCAGTAATGATGGATTCTTTTTCTTCTAGACTCTTTAGTTCATTATTCGCTTTTGCTAAATCTTCAGGTGTACTCTGTTGATTGTCTAATTTTACATATAAATCACTTTCTTTTTTAATATTACTTTCTTTACGTTCCCATTGCATTGAATCTAATACATTTCGACCTGACACCGTCTGCGATGCAACTTCGTCCAATACCTCATCATCCGTCTTCTTATCCTCTGTCTTTACAGTCTCTTGTGACTCCGTAATATTCTCGTTTTTGTTTTCTGGCGTCTTCGTTGTCGCAGTCAGTTGACCATCCTTATTTTCTACCACAACTTCCGTAATCACTACTTCTTCATCCACTACCGGCTTTTGACCTACAACTTGTTGACTATCTGCCACAGGGATTTTGGATGTTCCTGAATCTTCAGTAAAGAGATAATAAGCGGATAATACCACCATCAAGCTAAGCATCGATACTAACCATATTGTTTGTCTTTTATTATTCATTCAAATTTCCTCCTTCGTCTTTTCACAAGAATGGATGAATCCTTAATATTGTTTACGTGGTACAACTGATATTCGATAGCTAGGTACATTTAGTCCTTTTGCAACGGCATCTATAACAAGATTGCGTACCACTTGGTTCTCTGCCCC
Source organism: Paenibacillus sp. CMAA1364 (assembly GCF_054373195.1). Classification (NCBI taxonomy): domain Bacteria; kingdom Bacillati; phylum Bacillota; class Bacilli; order Caryophanales; family Paenibacillaceae; genus Paenibacillus; species Paenibacillus sp. CMAA1364. Next base: position 323,299 of record NZ_JBITNB010000001.1, read on the forward strand.
TTTGGCTACGATTAACACACCTCTAATCTGTGGCTTGACTCTCTTCGTAATAATAGGTGTCTGATTGCCTTGTGCCTCATAAGTGACGATCTCACCATCTCGTGTATATTGTGTAGTATTCCTCTTGCCACCGTTAGAATCGTTCTCCTCTGATGTCTGCTGTGAATCTCTCACATTTCGTTGAACAACAATTTCTTCAGTTGAATCGACCGTGACTAAGACATCCACCGTTCCAACACCTACTATTTTTTCTAAAATATCTTTAATGCTATTCTCGAATACATTCTCAATGCTTCCAAAAGAATCAATGTCTGAGCCTGTATCTTGAAACGTCTCCTGTGTCAGTGTTGGGGTCGGTGGCTCCCGACCTATATTCTCGTTCTCAACCTTCTTTACATTGACAAAAGAACTGAATAATACAATGCCTACGCCAACTAGGCCAAGAATGATAAGCCATCGAAAGGCAGATATTCTTTTTGTTCCACCAGAACGACCTACCCATTGCTCAATTCTCTTATACCAACTTCGCAATTCCAATCACCCCCTTTATACTTTGACATCGTTGTCTTTCGTTAACACGCGGATTTGTTCTGCTTTTAAATTCCATTCATTACTGAGTAGTTTCTGTATGTCTTCCGCACCTTGAATCTGTTGAATTGTCGCTTCTTCAGGTGGATTGTTCTGTGGACCATTCTGATCTAATGGAACCGTTCCTATATCTACAGTTCCCACATCAATCTCCACTTTAATTGGATCAATGGGGGTAACGGACATCGAATTAGGAGCATCTTGCACGGATGATCCTTCACTACGTTCTGTGGGTTGCTGCATGACAACGTCAACGGAACTAATCCATGGCGACACTGCCCTCTCCTCTTTCTCTAATGGGGTCAGAGACATGAACACCATGACTTCTTGTACCTGTTTACCTGTTTTCTGTTCGATTTGTTGTTTCATCTGTCTTGCGATCTCTTCTCCAGTCCATTGAAGACTTTGTGTTTGTTGTTGCGATTTTATTTTCTCTGCCTCGGACATTATCTGTTGTAATGTCGTCTCTTTACCGTTCGTAAAATGTGTTGCGCTCATCTCTTGATTCACAAAAGCAGCACTTAATTTCGCTTCAGGCGAATCTGTTAACAATCTGATGATCGGTTGCATCAACGTCAGTAGGATCAGTAGACTCAGAACGAGCTTGACGTAGCGTTCCATAGATCGACTGGGTAGAATAAGATCAACAAATGTAGCGAGTAATACAATCATGATGACTTCCCTCATCCATTCGTTTAACCACGTCATACCAACCCTCCCTTATCACCTCATCATGACGGTTATATTGCCAGCCATCAGAAGAATCGTAATCGCTAGAAAGAACATCAACCCCACAACCGCCATGGCTGCGAAAGCATAAATCATACTTTTACCAATGGTCTGTAAGCAGGTAACTATCGGCGTATCTCCTAGTGGCTGCAGTACAGCTGCTGACATTTGATAAATAAGGGCAAGTGTCAGAATTTTGATCGCGGGAAAGGCACAAAGGAAAAGAAGGATAATGACACCCGCTAGCCCAATAGAGTTCTTCACCAGTAACGAAGCAGATATGACCGTGTCCGTTGCATCTGCAAACATCTTTCCTACGACAGGGATGAAATTTCCAGATACAAATTTCGCTGTCCGAATCGTTACACCATCTGTGACTGAGCTTGTAATACCCTGCACAGAAATGACCCCGAGAAAAATAGTTAGCAATATACCTAGTAAACCTACACTTACCTTTTGCAATAGATTAGCCATTTGAGTCAACTTATACTTATCAGACAGAGAGCTTACAATATGAAGCAATGCTGAGAAGAATAGGAGTGGAAATATGGTCGTATGGACAACCGCTCCTACGGTGTGAATCATAAATACGATCAATGGGTGTGTGACGGATACTGTGATGACATTCCCCATAGATGCTAATAAAGAGAATAGGAGCGGTATCATTGCCATCATGAATTCAATCATGTTATTAATAGCATCCTTGGCATAACCAATGGCAACAGAGAAACTATTAATGGCGATCACCATAATGACCATATAACACAAAGAATAAGCGACCTTGCTAACGTTATTTCGTTCAAACGCGGTCTGTAACGTTTCTAAAATAAGACTCATAATACTTAGCATTACAATTGAAACTAAGAGCTTCCCGTTATAGAGCACTTCATGCCAGAAAAAAGAAGTTAGACCTGCCATAACATTTTTGATGCCAAATCCTTCACCGCCTGGCAGTAACATATCCATAAAGGAAGGTGTCTTCTGATCAGGAAAGAATCCACCGTAATCTTTCATCAGTTCATTCCAATAGTTCTCAACTTGATCCTTAGGTAATTGGTTCGCTTGTTGTTGTATAAGTTGATTACTTGGAGTATCTGCATAGACATTGCCAGCACATAACAACATCATGACGAATACCATCATCAATATATATTTAACGTCTAAAGAACGTTGTTTTCCTAACATCGTTAAATCCCACTTTCTAGTGAGGCAGTAACTTCATAACGGTCTCAATAATAATTCCGATGATGGGTATAGCTAGTACCATAATGAGAACCTTCCCAGCCAGTTCAATCTTAGAAGCAATACTTTCTTGACCAGCATCTCTTACGATCTGTGACCCGAATTCTGCAATATAGGCAATTCCGATGATCTTGAGAATGGTCTTCAAGTAAATCATCTGGACACCTGCGGATTCTGCCATTCGTTCTAGTTCTCTGATAACAGAATCAATTTTACCGATCAGAAACAGAAAGATAAGAACACTTGTAGCAACAGTTAGCAGGAATGCAAACATCGGCTTATGCTCTTTAATAATTAGAATGAGAATCGTTGATATTATTCCTAACCCAACGACTTGTATGATTTCCATAATGGCTCTCCTACTGGAACAAAAAGATGGATTTGATCTCTTGTAGCAGGTCATCAAGCATTCGAATAACCATGAATAGCACCACGATAAAACCAATTACCGTCACCCAATGTGCCATATCCTCTTTCCCCATCTGTTTGAGTACCGTATGAATCATGGCGATGATGATACCGATTCCTGCAATCTGAAAAATGGCGTTCACGTCAACATTCATATTCTGCACCTCACTAAAAGATCAAAATAACGATCAATATTCCAACTAGAAGCCCTAGATTTCTGCTTAATTTCCCGTATTTGTCTAGTTCCTCCCTTGCTGACGTCTCTTCATGTTTCAATTGCTGAGCAGCTAGCGCAAGATGTTTCATTTGATCTTGGCGATCACTTGTCCCTAATGTGAAACTTAGTTGATGAAGCACGTCTCTCTCACTATTCTTCATAGATGTCTGTCTCCAATGGCTCGATAATGCCTGCTGTATGCTCTCTTGTGCGGTCATGTTGTGAGGGACATTCATTCCCATAGCCGCTTTGTGAAAAAAAGACTTTAACGGCTCCTTCATCTGTGTGGACATCTTGTCTAATGCCTCTGGTAACGGTGTGTATCCATATGATATTTCCGTCTCAAGTCGTTGCATTCCTAGAATGAGTTCACGAATCTGTTTGGGTCTGTTTTCAAACTGTCTAGCTTTATTGATGCCTGCTAATGCACCGGCGAGCACAATGATCAACATTCCAATCAGTTTAACCATGAACATCAATCCCTTGTTGTATCGGCAAAGATTGTTGAATTGCTCGTTGTTGACTATCCAGAACACGAAAGTTCAATTGTCCTTCTGTTCGATTGAGAATGACGTACTTCTCAAACATCTGATTCTGGATCAGCGATGCCAATGCCGGTCGCTGTGAAAGTTCGTCTACTGATGAACCATGCGCTGTTGCAATGACTGATATTCCAGCGTGCAGCGCTTCTGTGATCGCCTCTGCATCTTCAAAGCGTCCAATCTCATCTACGAGCAAGACTTCAGGTGACATCGAACGAATCATCATCATCATGCCTTCAGCTTTGGGACAGCCGTCCATAACGTCTGTTCGAGGTCCAACGTCGAAGCTTGGTACACCCCTAATACTTCCAGCAATTTCGGATCGTTCATCAATGATACCTACCTTCATACCTGACCATTTCATTGCGGAGTTACCATAACTGCCTTGACTAATCTGTCTAGCCAAATCTCTTATTAGCGTTGTCTTCCCATGTTGTGGAGGCGAGAGAATAAGCGTATGACAGATTCTCTTCGCCTTGTGATCTAACAAGTACGGGAGTATGACATTCGAAGCCCCATGAATTTCTTTGGCGATCCTAACGTTAAACGCACTAATATCCCTTAGATGCTCCACCTTACCTCCGCTTAGTACGGTTCTACCTGCTAATCCAATGCGATGCCCACCCGGTATTGTAATAAATCCTTTTCGCAATTCTTCTTCCATTGTGTATAAGGAATGGTTACTGATTCTATCCAACAATCGATGACTGTCCTCCCTTACTGGCTTGTACGAATCCTCGACACGATATGTCAATTTACCGCCTGCTGTTACGAAATGATGATCACCCGATGCGTTAATCTCAAGTGGTCTTCCTTCTCTGATTCGAACCTCTTCCAACCGCTCTAGCATAGAGGATGGTAATTGTTCAAGTAGCGACTTGATCGGTTCAGGAAATAACTCCAACCAATGCATTTTCACGAATCAACCCTCCTACAATTTTTGTGGAACAAAAATACTTCGGAAGCATATACTCATTCGCACATTATCAATAGAGTCACGCGTTGTTTTCATACATCATATGTATGCCTGTACTCCATATTTATGACCATGAAGTCTATCATTTTTTTAGAATACCTATTAAAAGACAAGTCACACCTAACAGAATCCAGATCATCTTTGCCCAAGATAATTTATCAGCCATCCCTATTAATCCAATGCTGGTCGTCAATATGAGTACAGTGGGCCCCACAAAGGCCAACATCGTGTTGATCGTTAGCGCCTTATCCACTTGTCCTACCTTTAACATCCATAACGCTGCTGCAATTTCAAGACTTCCTGAGATTATTCGCAAAGAAGACATACTCACTACGAACTTGTCCACATTGATCCACCACCTATATTTGAAATCTATTTACTTAAGATATGCACGAATCTCTTTTTTAGTTGCATCATTTCTTAGATTCTTTCATTTACTTAAAAGGAAACTCAAAAAGGACACCCTTAGGCATCCTTCGTGTGATAGTTCAATTGGTGCTGACTAACATCGTTTTTATTCGTTATCATCAAAGATAGTTGCAAATTTGTCCTCTACACCCACCATTATTGTGTCTCCATTCACTTTAGTTGCTCAAACAACATTTAATTTTTCCAAAAAAGTCCGTTACCTCCATTATCATAATTTTAAATGTCATCTGGGCACTTAATGTTACTTTGTTAGACAAATGTACTCATTTAAGTCTTGTTTAAGCACTTACTGTACCGCTGTAGCTGGCTGTAGATGCTTAAGCATCGTTCACATGGAATATATCTAAAGATCTGCACAATAACGTGTACTTGTGAGTCATGAGAAAAAGACCTATCAGATAACGATCTGATAGGTCTTACGTATAAGTTGAATCATGCCCATTTATAATCGATATTAGCGGCGGTCTTCAGGACCCCCAATAGATACTTGACTATCATTATCTAAATTATAAGCAGTATGAAGAGCTTTAATCACTTCATTCAAGTTATCCCCATTGATTACACACGATGTTTTGATCTCAGATGTGCTAACCATCTTGATACTAACACCTTGCTTAGAGATAACGTCGAACATTTTAGCCGCAACACCTGGATGGCTTATCATTCCTGCTCCAACAATTGATACTTTGACTAACTTGTCTTCAAATGTCACTTCTTGGTACGGAACGTGACTTCTTAGACTTTCGATAACGGACAATGCATTGGTGCACTCAGAACCTGATACTGTAAATGAGAAGTCAGCTTCACCGTCTTGTACGCCACTTTGCACGATGATATCGACGTTAATCTCAGCTTTAGCTAATGCACCGAATACCTCTGCAAGAACACCTGGAGTATCAGATACGCCCAATATACTTATACGAACCACATTCTTATCGTATGCGATCCCGCTAACTACGACTCCTTGCTCCATGCTTGCTTCCTCCTTAACAACAGTACCTTCATTATTATTAAAACTGGATCGTACAACTAAGCGAACTTGATTGTGCTTAGCATACTCTACTGCACGTGGATGCAACACAGCAGCACCCAGACTAGCCAATTCCAACATTTCATCATAAGATATTTCCTTAAGCTTGGTTGCACATTTCACAATACGAGGGTCTGTTGAATAAATACCGTCTACGTCTGTGTATATCTCACATACGTCTGCCTTAATTGCAGCCGCTAGTGAGACAGCAGTCGTATCTGAACCACCACGACCAAACGTCGTAATCTCGCCATCTTCCGTCATCCCTTGGAATCCTGCAACAACGACTATTTTCCCAAGTTCTAATGCAGCTTGAACACGCTCTGGAAGAATATCCACAATTCTTGCCTTACCATGTACTGGTTCCGTGCGGAATCCAGCTTGCCATCCCGTAAGTGAAATAGCTTCGCGTCCTAATTGATGAATAGCCATCGATAGCATCGCCATCGATATTTGCTCGCCTGTTGTCATTAACATATCCATTTCCCGAGCAGGTGGCGTCGGATTCAATAACATCGCTTGATCAATCAAATCATCTGTCGTATCGCCCATTGCTGAGACAACAACGACACATTGATGACCCTCATCTTGCTTCTCGACTATACGCTTCGCAACACGTTGCATACGTTCTGTATTACCAACAGAACTTCCTCCGAACTTCATGACGTACAGTGACAACTTGAACTCACTCCCCACTTTAAATAAACATGATGTCTAAATAACACTATTTATGAAGAAAAAACTATTATTACGCACGAGAAATGTATTTACCATCACGTGTATCAATTAACAATACATCATCTTCGTTAATGAAAAGAGGTACATGAACCGTATGACCCGTTTCTAATTTAGCACTCTTCGTAGCACCTTGAGCCGTATTTCCTTTTACACCTGGCTCTGTTTCTGTTACCTTCAACTCGACACTATGTGGCAAGTTAATTCCTAGAATCTCGCCTTGATAACTAACAATGTTCACAACCATATTTTCTCTAATGAAGTTAAGTTCCCATTTCAGCTGATCGCTAGTTAGAGAAAATTGATCATACGTTTCGTTATCCATGAAGGCATGTTCTTGGCCACTTGCATATAGATACTGTACAGGACGGTTCTCAATGACTGCGCGTCCAATGGTCTCTCCTGCACGAAAAGTCTTCTCAACTGTATTTCCGTTACGTAAGTTTTTTAATTTAGAACGAACAAATGCTGCACCTTTACCTGGTTTAACGTGCTGAAATTCAATTACCGTGTAAATATCACCATCTACTTCTACTGTTAATCCTGTCTTAAAATCGTTTACTGAAATCATAAATATAACCTCCTAAAAGTTTTTTATAGCGTTACTACTTGTAATATACTTCGAGAAAAACTAACTTCGTAAGCGTTACTTAAGTTTTTTATAGCGTTACTACCTGAATATACTTCGAGAAAAACTCACTTCGTAAGCGTTACTTAAGTTTTTTATAGCGTTACTACTCTTATCTATTAGTTAAGCACGGTGTAATCTTTACTGCAATGCGTTAATATCACGATCCCATTCTCCGTAATAAGGATATCATCCTCAATACGTACTCCACCGATACCCGGTAAATAAATACCTGGTTCAACCGTAACAACCATACCTGGTTGTAGAATATCATCACTTAACTTAGATAGTCGAGGAGATTCATGAACTTCCATACCTAATCCATGACCAGTGCTATGACCGAACTGATCGCCATATCCGTATTTGGTAATGATATCACGGGCTAATGCATCAGCTTCACGCCCCGTCATGCCTGACTTGATATGTGCCAGTGTATGTAATTGGGCTTCTAATACAATATCATATATTTCTTTCAATTTCGCGTTCGGTTTTCCTAATGCAATAGTTCTTGTTAAGTCAGAACAATACCCATCAAGCAAAGCACCGAAATCAAAGGTAATGAACTCATCACCTTGGATGATTCGTTCACTTGCAACACCATGTGGCAATGCTGATCGTTCACCCGAAGCTACAATCGTATCGAATGAAGAAGCGGTTGCTCCTTCTTTACGCATATAGAATTCCATGGCAAGATCCACTTCGCGCTCTGTCATCCCTGGCTTTACAACACCCAATGTATAATTAAATGTATCATCTGCAAGCTTGGCTGCGCGTTGCATGATTCTTATTTCGTCTTCATCCTTAAATATACGTAGTTGTTCTACAATTCCCTTTATAGGTAGCAGCTTAATCTCAGGATCTAACTGTTCCTTATAGGACATGTATATACTATAGGATACATCATCTTGTTCGAAGCCAAGTTGACTAATGTTGTTACTTGTAAGTAACTCTTTAACATCCATCATTACTTGCGTTCCATGTTCGATAACCGTAAATCCTTGTGCTTGTTGCGGAGCTTGAGTCATGTAACGAAAATCAGTTAATAAATAAGCATCAGATAACGTGATTAGAACATATCCAGCTGATCCCGTAAAACCAGTTACGTAACGACGGTTAATCGGGCTTGTGATGAATAAAGCTTCCACATTCTTAATTCGCATAGCTTCTTGCAACTTCAATAATCTTGAATTTCCCAACATGCTATCACCCTTTCTAACCACTTACAAAAAAGCGGAGTTATCTTTTCTGTTCTTCCAAATGACGTACTAGTGCTATCAATCCCAGTTCATAACTCATCTCACCAAAACCAGCGATCTGCCCAATAGCAACCGGTGCAATCACAGAATTGTGACGGAAGGGTTCCCTTGCGTGTATATTAGACAAATGCACTTCCACTGTTGGGATACGTACAGAACTAATTGCGTCGCGTATCGCATAGCTATAATGGGTAAGCGCTCCAGGATTAATGATAATTCCGTCCGCTATATCCATTGCTTTATGAATCCAATCGATCATAACTCCTTCATGATTTGATTGATAGAAGGAAATATCTACGCCTAAGTTACTGGCTTGTTTTAGAATATTGTCTTCAATAGTTTGTAAGTTTACTGATCCATAAATGCCGGGTTCTCGTACTCCCAACAGATTCAGATTCGGTCCATTGATGACCCATATCGTTGTCATAATGATATTACCACCTTTTTATCAAATAACCATCTGCTATTTTACCATAGTTGATGCGTTCTTGAGAAGTTATTTTGCGCTCAGCCCTTTACTTTCTTTGGTTCTCTCATTCTCTCATCCGTGAATTCCATAGCAATGGTGTATCCAATAAATAATCCCCACAAGAGATATAAACAAAATTCACTAATTATAGTTGTCATAGAAAGCTTGGTAAGAGGCTTAACCATCTCAAATGATGGTCCAATCACGACATAAATAATCGTCCACCAGAATATGCCATAGGCTATCCCCGGCCATGGCCCTTTCAATTTTCGAAACAAGAATACATAGATCAAAGAGACTCCTATTGAAAAGGCAATAAACACAAGCAATCCTACCAAATGTCCTGCCCCACTCTTCAGGAATGAATGTTTAAAGAACGGTTCTGCTAAATAGCCTGGAATGACTTTTGTAAACTTGAAGACGTAAAAGATCCAATGAATCGAGCCCCAGATCAGACCTGCGAAGAATCCTAGTTCCAAAGCGAACGCCATTTTATTCGTATATTCACCTTGCCGTTGTTGATGTTTATTCATATCTTAATCCTCCTACTAAAATTACGATGACTGCTTTTCTTTTCTCTTAGTATGTTCAATTCAACTATGGAACAATCATGATCAGGACAATATCATTCCCTAAGACTATAAATAAATCAATTTCTTTGAAACTAGATATTGAAGCAAAAATTCGATACAATAGAATATGTATCTATACGAACAAATGGTTGTCAACACTTGCAAGACTAGTCATGGCAGTCCATGGTTCACACAAAATAATCAAGCTTAGGGAAGGTGAAGTGTTTGCCTCAAGATTCTAAATCTGTTAGCTACGGTGGACAAGCCGTCATTGAAGGCGTAATGTTCGGCGGGAAAAATATCAATGTCACTGCAGTTAGACGGAAGAACAATGAAATCACATTTCTAGAAGTACCTCGAAAAGATAAGTCGTGGGTAACTAAACTACGTCGAATCCCATTTATTCGTGGTATTGTCGGCATTATTGATTCCAGTGCAAAGGGATCCAAACATTTAAATTACTCAGCAGATGCCTATGCAGATGATGAGATAGAACCTGAGGAACGTAAGATACAGAAGGAAAAGGAAGACTCCGGATTTAGCCTTTCGATGATGATTGGAGTTGCCGCAGTTGGAGTACTTTCTTTCATTATAGGTAAACTCATTTTTACATTTGTACCCGTATTTCTTGAAGATTTCATATTTAGCGGGTTGTTTGATAACTACGTTCTGCATAACTTATTAGAAGGTGTCATCAAACTTGCACTACTTCTGATTTATTTATGGGCCATCACCTTAACACCTGTTGTCAAACGATTGTTTCAATATCATGGTGCTGAACACAAAGTTATCTCGACCTACGAAGCAGGAGAAGAACTTACAGTAGCCAATGTTCAGAAACATAGTCGCCTTCATTATCGTTGCGGGAGTAGCTTTATGATGCTAACCATTCTATTAGGGGTAATCATTTACTCTGTCGTACCTTGGGACAATTTATGGGAACGTGTCTTGCAACGACTTATTTTATTACCAGTCGTTATTGCCGTCTCTTTCGAATTTCTTAAGCTGACTAATAACCTGAGAGAAACACCTGTGTTACGCTATTTAGGTTATCCGGGATTATGGTTACAGTTATTAACAACGAAAGAACCTTTAGATGAGCAAGTAGAGGTCTCTATCGCTTCTTTCAATCGAATGAGGGAGTTAGACGCACAACTAGAAATAGCGAAAGTGAATTCGTCTGATGTGAGCGGAGTATTAGAAACAGCGAAAGGGTGAATTTGAGATGAATCGTCAATCGATTTCTACATGGACAGTGGTCGTGTTGGCAGGGATAGGATTGTTAACCGATATCTTATTCAACCAGTTCACTTTACTGAAGAACCTTCTAATCCCAGTCATTGTTTTCGTTGTTATCTTTCTATTATTCAGATATTCTCAACCTGGACGATTCAACAAACGGCCTAAAATTAAACCTTCTAACAAGACGATGAATAAAGTCACACTTGCTAAAAAGACTGTCTCACATTCATCAACTCGTAAGAATAAGAAGTATCCATTTCAAGTCATCGATGGTCAAAAAGACAAACGAGAAGATCCTCCCAAATATCATTAGATTTTCTCGACAAAAAAAGTAAGGCTTATAATCCACTGGATTGTAGGCCTTACTTTTTTATATCCGGTTTACTTCAACCTTTCCATTGTCCAAAGAACTTGTTGCCAGACTCAAATCCTGATTGAAACAATGACATACTCTGTTCTTTTGTAATATGAAAATTTGTATTGCTAATACCTAGCGTTGGTATTTTTATCGTGCGAAATGTATCTTCTTTCTCAATATATCTCTCATCATGCGCAGATAACATCGTTTCAACCATCGCTTGCAGCATACTGAAAGGTCCACGAATGGTATGAGGTATGCTCTTCTTATGCCCAACCATTCGAAACCCAATTGTCGGTATAGGTAACCCTAACGTGGTCTTATCTTGCCCATCAAATAACCAAAGTGGGAAATTACTTAACATTCCGCCATCTACGATATAAATAAATTGATCTGGAAAAGATTTCCCTCTTGCCGCTGTCCCTTTCATTCGAAGCATAACAGGGTCGAAAAAATAAGGAATACTGGTACTCATTCTAACGGATTTAGCCACTTCAAATGTATCTGGATTGAATCCATATTCTCTAACACCATCTGGAATAACAAGTATTCTTCCATTGGTAATATCCGAAGCAATGATTTGTAATTTACCAGGCGGTAGATCTGAGAATGTAGAAATCCCCTTTTTCAATAATATTTGTCTTATCCAATGTTCCAGAGCCTCACCTGAATATAACCCTTTCTTGATAAGTACGCGTAAGGGTGGTCCAATCATTTTCGTGTTAAAGATGGGTGACCTCGTCAAAAAAGAAGCAAATGGCATCTGCTTAATGATTTCACTCATCTCGTCAGACGTATACCCTGCAGCCAACAACGTCGCAACGATGGAACCTGATGATGTCCCCGCCAGCCTATTAAAACCTACACCTGCCTCCTCAGCAGATTTAACAGCGCCTGCAAGAGATATTCCTCTTACACCGCCTCCTTCAAAAACGGCATTGATTAACATATAACAGTCCCCCGTTCTCATATTGTTATCTATGAGAACGAGGGACTGTTCATGACACTAGAAATGATTATTTATTATAAAAATTTATAAGTTCAGGGATCAAACCAAGTGGATTATTTAGAATATGTCTAGAACTAAAAAAGATACTTCCTTGCACTTGTGGTTCAGCTTCATTATATTTCAATTGGTTTATGATCTCTTGGGAACTCTGCCATCCTACTTCGCTTGTGCCCAGCTTATAAGGTGCATGACCTACATAGAGCTCCACATTGGTATTCTTAATTTCATTTACCCACCATTGCACTAATGTATCGTATTGTACGTTCTTATTAGCAAAGCTCCAGTAAAGTTGCGGTGCAACATAATCAATCCAATCATTCTTGATCCATGTACGAACATCAGCATAGTAATCATCGTATGAGGTTATACCAGCTTTTGTACTGGAACCAGTAGCATCGACGGATTTGTTACGCCATACACCAAATGGACTTACACCAAAGGCTATCTGTGGTTTTACGGTTTGAATGGATGTATTTAACTTCTGGATAAATTGATTGACATTATTACGACGCCAGTCAGCTTTCGATATAATCTTTTGAGCGTTAAATACTTTAAATGTGTAATCATCATTAAAGGCAACGCCAGTGGGATAGAAATAGTCATCTAAATGTACCCCGTCAATATTATAATTACGAACAACTTCCATAATTACATCGATGACATGATCCCGAGCATCTGGTATTCCAGGATTAATGATAAGTTGATTCTTGGTAGCCACAATCCACTCTGGATGCTGAATACGTACATGATTACTTGCTAGATTCGCTGTACTTGTATCCGTATTGGCACGAAACGGATTGAACCATGCATGGAACTCCATCCCTCTAGCATGCGTCTCATCAATCATAAATTGCAGCGGATCATATCCAGGATAAACACCTTGCTTACCCGTTAATGTCTTCGACCACGGAACCAAATCCGACGTATAGAAAGCGTCCCCGGACGGGCGAATCTGGACAAACACTGAATTGAACCCTATAGCTTGAAGTTGATCTACAAGTTGGATGTATTCTTTCTTCTGCTTCTCCACATTACTAGAGGATGATAAGGATGGCCAATCTAAATTATATACAGTCGATACCCAAACACCTCGAAGTGACGTATGCGTCACCACTTCATCTTTATCCGGCACTCCAACTTGGCTTATCAAGTTCACACTACGCTCTATCTGATTCCAATTGACTTGTAATCCTAAGGCCTCACCTACGAACCGTAAAGGGACCATTATACGATTATTGATATTGTCAACAGAAGCATCAAGTGGGATCGTAGAACCGTTAATTAATGCTATCTTTTTACCATTAGTAAGCTGAATGATCGTAGGTCCCTTAGTTATCGTTACTGTTCTAGTCGATTGTGACCATTGTACATTTGCACCTAACCCCTCACTAATGATTCGAAGTGGAACCATGGTCACATTTAATTTCGGATTAATATATGGCGCAACATCACTCTTCAAGTTCATACCATCTAATATAATACTTATCTCCTTTGCACTCTTCGCTTGCGTTGTATGATTAGTTCCAGGCAATAGGATAATCATAATAAGTATCAACGACGTCCACTTTCTTAATTTCATCACGATTCACCTCCATAACTAACTGTATTTAGGAATCTCCATTTGAACTCATGTTAAAAAGCATCTGTCTCTGTGTGAGGGGACAGATGCTTTCATTACGAATCTCTAACTAATTCCTTTAATTCCTTGTGTACCTCACGTAATTGTTGTAAGCGCTGTTCATCACGTCTGAAATATTCTACTAACAACTCAATTTGTGTAATTGAATCCCAACTCAAATGATGCTCTATACCCTCAACATCACCATAAATATTTTCCTCTTGAACACCGATAACCGTAAGAAACTCTTCAAGCAATTGGTGTCGATCCACAAGACGTTTTCCAATCTTCTTTCCTTTAGAAGTTAATATAAGCCCACGATATTTCTCATAAATGAGATATTCATCTTTATCTAATTTCTGAATCATCTTCGTAACCGACGAAGGATGAACTTCTAAACCTTCGGCAATATCTGATACACGCGCATAACCTTTCTCATCAATCAGTTGGTAGATGCGTTCTAAGTAATCTTCCATACTCGGCGTTGGCATCTTCTTCCCTCTTTTCTGTTGACAGACTATCCATCTCGATGTTACAGATCTGATTAATCTATCTTTTATAAACACCAAATTAAACCCGAATACCCGCTTATGTAATGATACATGTTCTACAAGACAATTGGCAAGTCTAGACGATATAGTGTAGCCTATTTACCTATATTTTACACGTCTATTACGAACCCTAATGAAACAAACTACTCAGTATTAACAAGGAGAGGCAGGCATACACATGACTAATGAAATTCAGAAACGTCCCTCCAAGGGAGTAAGAACAACAAAGCCCTTTATACCTGATCTTGTATATTTCGAACCAGAATCACTTCATTATCCAAAGGGTGAGTCTATCATGAAATGGGTGAAGGACAATGATATTCCTTACCGAATGACAACGTCACATAATCGAATCATGAATCTACCTGGTGATACCGACGCAGAGAAATATCGAAATGCTAAACGTACATTGGTTGTAGGCCTTCGTAAAACACTTCAATTCGAACAATCCAAGCCTTCTGCTGAATTTGCAATACCTATATCTACGGGTTGTATGGGACACTGCCATTATTGTTACCTACAAACAACGCTTGGTGCCAAACCCTATATTCGTGTGTATGTTAATACAGATGATATACTCAAATCTGCCAAAAACTATATTGAAGAGCGCAGTCCTGAAATCACTCGATTCGAAGCGGCATGTACATCTGATCCTGTTGGGATAGAACATATCACTGGTTCTCTGGCTGAATTAATTACATTTATGGCCAAAGAAGAATTGGGTAGATTACGATTCGTGACCAAATTCCATCATGTAGACCCTCTTCTCCATCTAGATCACAACGGACATACACGAATTCGATTCAGTATCAATGCAGACTATGTTATCCGTCAATTCGAACCTGCAACGTCTAACTTTGATGAACGAATCGAAGCTGCCACCAAAATAGCACACGCTGGTTACCCTCTTGGTTTCATTATCGCGCCGATCATATGGTACGAGGGATGGCAGGAAGGATATGCAGATTTATTACAACGACTTGGAGAAGCACTTCCAAAAGATGCAACACAAGATCTTACCTTTGAGATGATACAGCACCGTTTCACAAAAACAGCCAAAACAATCATTGAACAACGATATCCCAAATCTAAGCTTGAAATGGATATGGCCAAACGTAAAACCAAATGGGGTAAATGGGGACAATATAAATATGTCTACCCCGATGATCAACAACAAGCTCTAAGAGAGTTTATTACCGAACATATTTTTGAGAATTTCCCTAATGCAAATATAGAGTATTTCACTTAGAATTTAAGCCATTCAGGTGTTATTTGTTGTAACCATATTGTAATTCTAAACATTTGATCTGTGAACAATAAGATTCCCATGACCAACATGAGTGCACCACCGATCTTCATCATCATGTTAGAATATTTCAGAATCCATTTCGTAGAACCAATGAAAAAAGCTAGGATGAAGAATGGAATTGCAAATCCGACCGTATATGCCGTAATTAAAGATAACCATGCACCGGGGTCGCTTACAGCCATAGCTATAATAGCAGCAAGAATAGGTCCTATACATGGTGACCAACCTGCCGAGAAACCTATGCCGAATATAAATGACCCCAGATAACCTGCTGGCTTAAATTTCATATCTATCTTACGTTCTTTCATCAAGAATTTCGGTTGGAATATTCCTAATAAAAACAGGCCCATCAACACAATTAATATGGCTGATAATTGTCTGATCAGATCCCTATTATTAGAGAAGAACTGACCGAAATAACCTGCTCCTAATCCAAGCGTATAGAAAACAACAGAAAACCCAAGTATAAACGCTAACGTATGAGTAAGTGTTCTGAATCGTACTTCTCGCTTGTTCTGACCTGTCTTAAGCTCTTGCACAGTCATCCCTGTAATGTATGAGAGATAAGAGGGATACAAAGGTAAGCAACATGGGGAAATAAATGAAGCAAGCCCTGCAATAAAGGCGAGCGAAATACTGATATCAGACATATGTATACCTCCTAGATAGATAGTCCCTTCTTCCCGATCATTGTAACAATGAGCATCGTGATTAGCAACAATACGATCGTTGCACCAGGTGCTAAATTCCAGACTCCTGCTACAATTAATCCAATAACAACAGCTATCTCAGAAATGATAACAGACCATATAACGGATGATTTGAAACTTTTTGCAATCAATAGACTTATCGCAACAGGTATCGTCAACAATGCAGATACCAGCAATGCACCGACGATCTTGATCGCCGTACTTACAACTAAAGCTGTCAGAATTGTTATCATCATATTAAGCATCTTAACGGGTAATCCACTAACACTCGCTGCGTCCTCCTCGAAGCTTAAAAGAAAGAGTTCCTTGAAGAACATACTGACAACCAATACGACAATGACAGTAACTCCGCCTACAACGTATAGGTCTATTGTGTCTAGGGTGTAAATACTACCAAACAAATAACTCATCACATCTGTGTTATATCCCATGCCTAAAGTAAAAAAGAGCGAGGCCAAGGCCACGCCACCGGACATAATAATCGCAATGGAAAGCTCTGCATAACTTTTATAAGCTTTACGTAATTTCTCAATAGCGAAAGATGCCAGAATGGCAAAGACTAATCCTACTCCCAAAGGATACACTTCAATTAGAAATCCAAGAGCTACACCGGCAATGGTCACATGAGCAATGGTATCCCCAATCATGGATAATCGTCTTAGCACAAGAAATATACCTATAAGGGGAGCTGTAAGTCCTATCAAGATTCCACCAGCAAGAGCTCTTTGAAAAAAATCACTAAACATAATTTCAAGTGGCACGAACAACGACTCCTTAAACTGATTACATTAATTAGTAGTTACTGAATGTTCTAAATCATGTTCATCACAATTCTGAAGATCATGTGAATGTCTTACAAATAGACTGATATTTCCGTTTTTTTGCTTAGGGGACTTGCCTAAATAACCTTCAATCATATCCAAATCATGGGATACCATCAAAAAGGTCATATGATGGTGTGCATGCATATGGGTGATTAACTCAAAAAAACTTGCCTGTGTCGCAGCATCAATCCCTACCGTTGGCTCATCTAGCACAAGCAAGTCGGGATGGTTAATGAGTGCACGAGCTAGAAACACGCGTTGCTGTTGGCCACCTGATAGCTCCCCAACACGCTTGTTAGCAATATCCTGTATACGCATCACTTCCAGAGCGTCATCACACTGTTGATGCATTGCAGGACTTACACGGCGGAACATCGATTTATTATTATACATCCCTGAGAGTACAACTTCTCGAACCGTTGCTGGAAATAGAGGGTTGAAATTATTCTTCTGCGGAACGTAGCCAATACGCTCCCAATCTTTAAATGATTGAATTGGTGTACCGAATAATTTGATGCTGCCTTTATCCATAGGTAGAAGACCGACGATCAATTTCATCAAGGTGGTCTTACCCGCGCCATTCGAACCAATGATACCTACAAAATCCCGCTCTTTTACGGCAAAATTCACATCAGATAATACGCTCTGATTTCTATATGAGAAAGATACGTTATCAAGTTCAATAATATGCTGATGACAATCTTGGGCCGTCACTGACTTCATGAGTACTCCGCCCTTCTAATTAAGTTCTAACCTTTATTTTAAGGCTATTAATAAATTTTGCAAATTTTTCTCCATTAATGTGAAATAATCCTCACCGTTCTTTTCTTGTTCTTTGGTTAAACCTTCAACGGGATTAAGCACCATCGTCTCTACGTTGGCTTCACCAGCTAATGTCTTGGCAAGACGATCAGATACCAACTCTTCAAAGAAAATATATCGGATACCCTTCTCTTCCACTAATTGAGCCAAATTCAATATATCTTGAGCACGAGGTTCTGCATCAGGAGAAAGCCCCATAATAGCATGCTGTGTTAATCCATAATCACGTGTCAAATATCCAAAAGCCTGATGAGAAACAACCATTTCCTTTTGGGTTAGTTTGCCTAACTCTAATTCGAATTTACGATCTAGTTCTACTAATTTATCATTTAATTGTTGGTATCTTTGTTCATACTGAACTTGATGATCTGGATCTATTTCAACAAAGCTATTCTTAATGTTCTCTGCCATCACAATTGCTGATTTTGGGCTTACCCATGTGTGTGGGTCAATATGATGCCCGTCTACATCCGTCGCTTCACCGTGATTGTGGTCATCATCGTCAGATTCTATCGCTTCAATTAGCTTGATTCCTTTACTTACTTCTACTGCTTTGACAAGACTATCCTTATTAAGACTCTTCAAAAAGTTAGGAACCCATCCTTCTAATCCAGCACCGTTGTACATAAATAATTGTGCTTTCGATGTACTTAATATTTCTTTACTCCGGGGTGTCCAATCATGAGGTTCCACTCCTACAGGAATTAAATGAGTCACATTAGTATTCTCTCCACCAATAGCTGTTGCAAACATATAAATAGGATAGAATGTTGTAACAACATTCACCTTGCCTTGTTCCTGCATCATACTTGTTGTATTCCCACAAGCTGCTGTGATTAGAACAAGTAGCATACCCATTATGTATACAGCAACCCTATGATTGATCTTCTTCATATTAGAAAGCATCTCCTTTATTGTTAATCGTAAAGATTACTATTTGATTATAGAGTACGATCATTTCTATTGTCAATAAGATAGATATAAAGAACGGTACCCCAATGAAAGGATACCGTTCTTTACGATAGCATTTAATTCTTTTATTTCACAATTGCTCCATTTGGCATACCCTCTGGAACCGCGGCTAAAGTTAATTGATCTCCATGTGATGCCGCTAGAATCATTCCTTGTGACAATTCGCCTCTTAACTTAACAGGCTTCAGATTAACAACACAGATCACCTTACACCCTACTAATTGCTCCGGTGTATAGAATTTAGCTATGCCAGATACAACTTGACGTTGCTCAAATCCAAGATCAAGTTGTAATTTCAAGAGTTTATCTGCTTTTTTTACAGGTTCTGCAGAGATAACTTGAGCTACACGAAGCTCCACCTTAGCAAAGTCCTCAATACCAATTTCCTCATTATGTTCCACTGGCTCTTGCCGTTGTGATTGCTCCACATTCTTTGTTGCAGCCTCTACTCCGCCTGCCATAGCTTCAGCAATATAAGATACTTCTTGCTCTACATCAAGACGTGGAAATATTGGATCTCCTTTGACTAACTTTGTACCCGCTGGGAATAGTCCAAATGTCTTACCACTATCCCAAGTCGTAAATTCTCCTTGTTGCAATCCAAGTTGTGTCCATATTTTATGTGGCGCTTGGGTTAAGAATGGTTGTAACAAGATCGAAGCAATTCTTAGACTTTCAACTAGATGTGTCATGACAGATGCAAGTTCATTTATTCTTGATTCATCCCTAGCAAGAACCCATGGTTGCGTCTCATCAATATACTTATTACTACGACTTACGAACAAACCAATGGCCGTTAATGCAACTGAGAATTCCATATTTTCCATAGATTCTTCAACTTTGTTGTATGTGGCTACGGCGGCTTCTTCTATAGCTCCATCAAATTCAGTTACACCTGATTGATAGGCTGGCACCATACCATCAAAGTACTTATCAACCATCGCAACGGTTCGATTCAACAAATTCCCTAAATCATTAGCTAAATCTGAATTTACACGTTCAACAAAACTTTCCGGTGTAAATGTTCCATCCGATCCAAACGGCACTTCACGTAATAAATAATAACGTAAAGAATCTAAACCATACCGACTGATCAGCGTCACAGGGTCAACGACATTACCCTTTGATTTGGACATTTTACCATCCTTCATCAGTAACCAACCATGTGCAAATACCTTCTTAGGCAACGGAAGATCCAATGCCATCAGAATGATTGGCCAATAGATCGTATGGAAACGAACTATTTCTTTACTCATCAAATGAACATCAGCAGGCCAATATTTATCGAACAATTCTGTATTATCCGTTCCATAACCTAATGCAGTGATATAGTTCAGCAGCGCATCAATCCATACATAGATCACATGTTTAGGATCACTCTTTACTTTGATTCCCCATTGATATGTTGTACGTGAGACAGCCAAATCTTCCAATCCTGGCTTAATAAAGTTATTGATCATTTCATTCTTCCGAGATACAGGCTGTATGAAGTCAGGATGATCTTCATAATATTTCAAGAGACGATCTACATACTTGCTCATTTTAAAGAAATAACTTTCTTCCTTCACACGTTCAACAGGTCTACCACAATCAGGACAGTTCCCATTAACTAATTGACGCTCAAGGAAAAAGGATTCATCCGGCGTACAATACCAACCTTCATATTCCCCTTTATAGATATCCCCCTGTTTCAAAAGACGTTCAAATACATCTTGTACAACCTTGGTATGTCTATCTTCTGTTGTACGAATGAAATCATCATTGGAGATGTCTAATGTTTCCCACAGATCTTTGATACCAGCTACAATATCATCTACAAATTGTTGAGGTGTTTTCCCTGCTTCTGCTGCCTTACGTTCAATCTTTTGACCATGTTCATCTGTGCCTGTTAGATATCGAACATCATATCCACGAAGTTTCTTATAGCGAACCAATGCATCCCCCGCTACAGTTGTATAGGCATGCCCAATATGAAGCTTATCACTTGGATAATAAATCGGTGTCGTTAAATAAAATGTTTTCTTATTAGTCATTTATAATCATTCCTTCCACATTCATTGTTATTATATTTGGTCCGTAGACCATAAAATCACAAAAAACCCCCATCCCATATGGGACGAGAGTTATCTCACGTGTTACCACCCAAATTCCCTCTATCTTTACAGATCAGAGGCTCTTTCAGTCCTATTGACATATCAATGAGAACTGTCCATTAACGCTGGCACACGTCATCCCCTTACGCAGAATACTCAAGAGTACCCTAATCGCTCGAAAACAATTCCTCCCGGACCATATTCCAAGATTCACTTAGACCGGTTCGCAGCATGCCCGGCTCTCTGTACTAGGTGTAATTCTTGTACTTATCCGTTCCTTGGAAATCAACATATATTGATTAATATACTTAAGTCAATTGATACTTGTCAAGTATCTGAAATTTGTTTAGTTAGAAGTCACCTTTTTCACGCTTCATCTCTCCGTGGGGGGACTAAATCTACACCTCCAGGATAGAAAGGGTGACATTTAGCTATTCTTCTCATTGCAAGCCATGCACCTTTCAAAGGGCCGTGCACATCGATAGCTTCAAGGGCATAAGCAGAACATGTTGGATAGAACCGACATGTTGGTGGTTTTAAAGGTGAGATCACTTTGCGATATACGATGATAGGTCCCTTCATGACTTTACGGGCTAGTGTCATTCCAATACATCTCCATTCCTACCTGTAATAACGTTGATAGCCTGTCCTTCATGGTATCATCATTATCATATTCTCATCATGCAACATTATAACGTCAGCGTCAATTTACAAGCGCATCATCACGCACAAAAAAGAAAATCTCATATTTCTATGAGATTTTCTGCGGGTAATAAGATTAATTCAGTTACTTTCTTGGTGGTAGTGGTGTAAACACTAGGTTTACCGGCAAATTACTGCCTGGAGAAGCAGTGAACCATATTTCTACACGCTGCTCTCTTGGACCTGTGCGGTAGACAACACTATTATCGTGAGGTGTTAACAGTGAACCACCTTGCCCATTCCCTTCAGGAACAGATACAATATTCCCGTTAACCAAGATCATCCCTGAGTATTCTCCACCACGCGGATTAAACGTGATCAACGTATTAGCTGCTACTCGATTCATATTAATTTTGTACATTACTCCAAAGTTACCACGGTTTGACTCTATGTTTCCTGTCATCGGGTCAACACCAACAAGATTCGGATCTCCATTATTATCACCTAACGAGATACGTGCAGGTGTTGTGCCCACAACATCATCATATTCAATTAGACGAGTTGAATCAGGATATGTCCCCCGATTGTGTACGTCTCTGCCAAGATCCATTAAATACGGAAGGCTGACTAATGGATCCTTATTCGCTTCAATCATAATCACGTTATACTCAATAGGAGAATCACTCTCCAAATCAGCTAATAAAGAAATTACTTGCGTCGGCGTCATTTTAGATTGATTTAAGTCTTTGAGAATGATTTTACTTTCTCCTGGAGCAATTGAAATTGACTCTTTCACTAAAGGATTTTGCATTGACTGGAAGTAACGTTGTACCGACAATTTTCCGACAAAAGCTGGGAAAATGTTAGGACCCGCGAATCCAGAATCTAATATATCAATCTTAGCTTGCGATTCATTCTTATTTGTAGCAATGACATACATTTTCACATCTACCGCCAAAGCATTCACATGATGAATCATAAAGCGAGCTTTCCCTTGAGCTGTTTCGCGATAAACAACACCTTCGGAATAGACTGTTTCAGGACTGTTACTACGCAACAACGTTACAGGTTCTGAGGATACTCTATACGGAACTTGTTTCATTGAAGGTATGCTATTCCCATCAAATCTGTATTGACCTCCAATAGGAGTGAACAGTTGATTGAAATCTGGCTCCGTATATAATATTTCATTTGTTATTTGAATTGTCTTTTCATATTGGCCCTGTGCACCGTTCCCATCCGTTACTGCCAATTGTATCTTAACCGGTCCTGGTTTGAAGAAAGCGATCTGTTTATTGATCCAATCTCTCTTTACGATATTATTACGATCATCTGTACTTTCATCTTGAAACGTAATAAGTTCACCCATCTTGTATTCCTCTTTATCTGTGGTGAACTTCGCCACTGGGGGTAAGTTCGGCGCCTTCACTTCGATATTTAATGAATAAGGAACACTCCACTCACCATTACTATCAAGGACTGAATACGTAACTCGATGTGTCCCTACTACTTGAAAGATCTCTTCTCTACCTTCCCAGCGCTCTTCCACAATAGGGAGTCCATTAGGAGAAGATACTTCGGTTATATAATTCACCGTTGTTTCTCCAGCAATAACCTCTTTTTGTTGGATCTTAAATGAAGCCACTGGACTAGATGACAGTTTCATGATCACTCTCTTGTTGACGGAATCATACGTATAAGGAATATGAAGTGCTTGTGTTATAGAAGTTAATGGAACCATAAATATATTATTTTTTTGATATGCGGTGCCCTTCATCTGCTGAGAAACACCATTCACTGTATATCTATTGCTGTCTGTCTTGAATCTTAATTCATTACCACCACTTATTATAATCGTTTCCTTCGTCTTTTGGTTATAGGATAGCTTCAGTCCAACTCGATCTACCATGGAACGAATTGCGACATATGAGACACCATTCTTAACCATCATAGGTTGACTGGCTTTATACAACTTACCATCTTGATACATATCAGCGCTATTTAACATCATGATCAATTCGCCAGGATTCGTTGAGAATTCATTCTCAACTATTTCTTCAATGACTGGGAGATTTGTCTCCGTACCATACACACTTTCGGTTACAGTAGAATTCTCTTGAGCCGGTGTCAGACTGTCTGCACTAACTGGATTATGTAGAGACATCTGTGTTACTGCAAAGATCGCTAAAAATGTTATTCTCTTAAAATTCATTCGTATGCTCCTCTATTCCTATTTCTGTCTATTGGTTGTTCTTACCTTACATAAGTAATAGACGCAACTTATCATAAAAGGTTGCTACTAAGCAACTTAAAATATATACAAATGCCATTTTAATACACAAAAAAAAGAATGTCCCTAACCATATTATAAGGTTTGAGGACACTCTATTGAATTATTGCACTACATATGGTTGCTTACGTCCTTCTTCAATTATACGATAAGCACGCTGTACTTCTTCGTCTGTAGGTGAAGGAACACCTTGCAATGGATATTCTTTACCCATCGCTTCCCATTTATAAATACCCATTTGATGATATGGCAAAATTTCGAACTTCTCTACCCCATCTAACGAACCTATAAACTGACCTAAGTGAAGAAGATCTTGTTCTTCGTTGTGAATGCCTGGAACATACACATGTCGGATCCACATTTTATGACCATTCTTAGATAACCATTGTGCGGTATTTAGTGTTCGTTCATTACTTTTGGATGTTAATTTGATATGTTTCTCATCATCCATGTGTTTGATATCTAGAAGTACCAAATCAGTAACATCCAATAGTTCTTTAATTTTATCGGGATCATTAAATCCATTACTATCTAATGCCGTATGAAGATTCCAACGACTTTTCGCTTCTTTAAATACTTCAGCGACGAAACGAGACTGTAAGCTAGGTTCCCCACCCGAAACGGTAAGACCACCACCAGAAGAACGATAGTAATTGATATACGGCTCAATCTCAGATAAAACTTCTTCAACAGTCATCTCTTTGCCCTCATTAAGTCCCCATGTATCGGGGTTATGACAGTATTGACATTTCATGAGACAACCCTGCATAAATAGGACAAAGCGGATACCTGGTCCGTCAACTGTTCCGAAGGTCTCCAGTGAGTGTATATGTCCTTTGATCAAATGAAGTCACCCTTCCTATATCCGCTGTCTAGATAGATTAGTTAATCCTTATATATTGAAATTACATGGAACCATGGAATGTACGATTAATAACATCCAATTGTTGTTCACGAGTTAATTTAATGAAGTTAACCGCATACCCAGAGACACGAATCGTAAGCTGTGGATATTCTTCTGGATGTTCCATTGCATCCATTAGCTGCTCACGATTAAATACGTTAACGTTCAAATGGTGACCCTTGCTTCCAAAGTATCCATCCATCATCGCAACTAGATTAGATTTACGTCCATCTTCTTCTTTACCTAATGCCTTTGGTACGATAGAGAAAGTGTTCGAAATACCATCCAAGCTATCTTCATATGGAAGTTTAGCTACGGAGTTCAGTGAAGCTAAAGCACCTTTCTTATCACGGCCGTGCATAGGGTTAGCACCTGGTGCGAATGGTTCTCCAGCTTTACGTCCATCTGGTGTAGTTCCTGTCTTCTTACCGTACACTACGTTAGAAGTAATAGTCAATACAGATTGTGTTGGCAATGCATCACGGTAAGCTTTGTTCTGACGAATCATGCCCATAAAGGTTTCGACCAATTCAATAGCAATGTTATCTACTTTATCATCATTATTTCCGAAGCAAGGGTATTCCCCTTCAATTACAAAGTCAACTGCAATTCCTTGCTCGTTACGTATCGGTTTAACTTTTGCATATTTGATCGCACTAAGTGAATCTGCTGTAACAGACAATCCAGCAATACCACATGCCATGGTACGAAGAATATCGCGGTCATGTAGAGCCATTTCAATTCTCTCATAAGCATATTTATCATGCATGTAGTGAATCACATTAAGTGAGTTCATATAAAGCTTAGCTAACCATTTCATCATAGGTTTGAAATGTTTCATCACTTCATCATACGTTAGGTATTCAGACGTAATTGGAGCGAATTCCGGTCCAACTTGTGCTCCTGATTTCTCATCAATACCACCGTTGATTGCATACAGTAAACATTTAGCAAGGTTAGCACGAGCACCGAAGAATTGCATCTGTTTACCAATACGCATTGCGGATACACAACAAGCGATACCGTAATCATCGCCATAGATCGGACGCATTAGGTCGTCATTCTCATATTGAATTGCGCTAGTCTCAATAGATACTTTTGCACAATACTTCTTAAATGCTTCTGGAAGTTGCTCTGACCATAATACCGTTAAGTTAGGTTCAGGTGCAGCTCCTAAGTTATATAATGTATGAAGGAAACGGAAACTACTCTTCGTTACACGAGTCTGTCCATTAACGGACATCCCCCCAATGGATTCTGTTACCCAAGTTGGGTCCCCACTGAACAATTCATTGTAATCTGGCGTACGAAGAAATTTAACGATACGTAACTTCATAACGAAATGATCGACCATTTCTTGTGCTTGTTCTTCTGTTAAAGTACCTTCTGCCAAATCACGTTGGATATATATATCAAGGAATGAAGATACGCGACCAAGTGACATCGCCGCACCATTCTGTTCTTTAATCGCTGCTAAGTAGCCGAAATATAACCACTGGAATGCTTCCTTTGCTGTTGTTGCTGGTTCAGAAATATCAAACCCATGCATTTCAGCCATTTTCTTCAGTTCTGCTAAGGCACGAATCTGTTCAGATAGTTCTTCACGTTGACGAATAGTTGGTTCATCAATCACATCTAGTTCTAGTTCATTCAGTTCGCGCTTCTTGTCTTTCACTAAGTAATTGATACCATACAATGCCACACGACGATAGTCACCAATAATTCTACCTCGACCGTAAGCATCTGGAAGTCCAGTAATAATACCCGCTTTACGCGCTGCCCTCATATCGGAAGTATAAGCATCAAATACACCTTGGTTGTGCGTTTTACGAATATCTGAGAATGTTTTAATGATGTCATCAGAAAGTGTAAATCCATAAGCTTCGCACGCATCAATCATCATGCGAATTCCACCTTGTGGTTGAATAGAGCGTTTGAATGGAGCATCTGTCTGCACACCAACAATTTGTTCTTTATCTTTGTCTAAATAACCTGGTGCATGCGAGACAATCGTAGCAGCTGTATTAACATCAACATCCAATACACCGCCATTATCTCTTTCTTGTTTCGTTAAGTCTGAGACAATTTTCCATAGATCTGTCGTATTTTGTGTTGGTCCAACTAAGAACGCTTCGTCACCAGTAAAAGGAGTAATGTTCTTGAATATGAAATCATTCACATCTACTTTTCTACTCCAAGTACCTGTTTTGTAACTTCTCCAACCTGTTTGCACATTCTTTAATTCTTTTTCAATAACCGACATATTAATCCCTCCATCTATATAGTTATATTTCTTTTGAGATCAAGAGTTTGAAGGTATCTCAGATCTCATGGACCCTAGAATGTAATTTTTTTCACAATACACTGTCTAATAACATTCTGGAACCTTTATCTACTTTTAGTTTACTTCAAATACGATGAAACAACTGTGACAAACATCACTTTTGAGGTGATATTTGTCACGTTTATTTGAAAAATATTCAATTATACTAGTTTATTGTTTATTCGAATCTGCCGTAGAATGCATCTCTGTATACATCTGCAAGTTCAGTAACTAATGGCATCTTAGGATTAGCCGTTGTACATTGGTCCTCAAATGCACGATCTGCAAGATATTCAACGCCAGATTCAAATTCCTTCGCATCAAATCCGATTTGTTGGAATGACTCTTCAATGCCTAACGTTTGGTTCATCTTACGGATAGCGTTGATCAAGCTTGTAACGCCTTCTTCTGTTGTACGTGCTGGCAATCCAAGTATACGAGCAATTTCAGCATAACGCTCATCCGCTATGAAATGAGAATATTTAGGGAATGACGCGAATTTCGTAGGTTTCTTAGCGTTATAACGAATAACGTGTGGCAGTAGAATTGCATTCGTACGACCATGGGCTGTGTGATATTTACCGCCCCATTTATGCGCTAAACTATGGTTAATACCTAAGAATGCATTGGCAAATGCCATACCCGCGATAGTCGAAGCATTATGCATTTTCTCACGAGCCAACTTATCGCCTTCTAATGCAGATTTCTCTAGGTATTGGAATACCAATTGAATTGCTTTTATAGCAAGACCATCTGTGAAGTCATTCGCCATAACAGATACATAAGCTTCGATCGCATGTGTTAGTACGTCCATACCTGTATCTGCTACAGCTAGACGAGGTAATGAGTACACAAACTCAGGATCAACAATCGCTACGTCTGGTGTCAATTCATAATCCGCCAATGGATATTTCGTATTCCCATGATTCTTATCTGTGATTACAGCGAACGAAGTCACTTCAGAACCTGTACCTGATGTTGTAGGAATGGCTACGAATTTCGCCTTTGATCCTAGACGTGGATACTTGTAGATACGTTTACGGATATCCATGAATTTTTGTTTCAGACCTTCGAAGTCGGTGTCTGGATATTCATAGAACAACCACATTGCTTTCGCAGCATCCATTGGAGATCCACCACCAAGTGCGATAATACAGTCTGGCTTAAATCTATTCATCATCGCAGTACCACGATCTACCGTATCTGTTGATGGATCTGGTTCCACTTCGGAGAACACTTCAATTGCAACTGGCATCTGACGTTGACGTAGGTAATGTTCCACTTTTTCTACATATCCTAATTTCACCATCATTGGATCTGTGATAATCGCTACGCGTGTAATATCAGGCATTTTAGCTAGATATTGTGTTGCACCTTTTTCGAAATAAATCTTGTTAGGTACTTTAAACCATTGCATATTCACAGTACGGCGTGCCACCCTTTTTATATTAACCAAGTTGACTGCTCCTACGTTAGTAGAAACGGAGTTGCGTCCATAAGAACCACAACCAAGAGTCAATGAAGGTAAATTTGTATTATAGATATCACCAATTGCTCCATGTGTTGAAGGTGAGTTCACAATGACACGGCCCGTTTTGAGGCGATCAGAGAACTTCATAATCACTTCTTCATTGTTCGAGTGAATAACAGAAGAGTGACCCATACCACCAAATTCAACAATTTCTGCAGCTCTAGCGATCCCTAAGTCAGCATTCTTCACTTTATAACAAGCTAACACTGGGCTTAACTTCTCTGCAGACAATGGATATTTCGTACCCACGCCTTCTAGTTCAGCTACTAATATTTTAGTTCCTGCAGGAACTTGGATACCTGACATTTCAGCAATCTTAATGGCAGATTGACCAACGATAACAGGGTTAACTGCGCACTTATCAACATTCATAGCACCAGCAGTCAATTTACCCACTTCTTCTTTATTCAAGAAATAACAACCATTGTTGATCATCTTCTTTTTGACTTGATCGAAGATAGGTTCTTCTATAATAACAGCTTGCTCAGAAGCACAAATCATACCATTGTCAAACGATTTAGATAGTATCAAATCCGTTACTGCCTGATCGATATCGGCACTTTTCTCAATGAAACAAGGAACGTTACCAGGGCCTACACCAAGTGCTGGCTTACCACAACTATATGCTGCCTTAACCATTGCAGATCCACCTGTTGCTAAAATAAGTGCGATCCCAGGATCATTCATTAGAAGATTTGTTTTCTCCATCGTTGGTTCTTCGATCCATTGGATACAATCTGCAGGTGCACCATGTTTCACAGCTGCTTCTAATAGAATTCTTGCTGCTTCACTACTACATTTTTGTGCTGATGGGTGAAAACCGAAAATGATTGGGTTACGAGTCTTAATAGAAATGAGTGCTTTGAACATGGTTGTCGATGTTGGGTTCGTTACCGGAGTGATTCCCATAATGGTACCAACTGGCTCAGCAATTTTTTGGAAATTATCATATTCATTATCTTCAATTACACCTACAGTTTTGTCGTATTTAATACTGTGGTAAATATATTCTGTCGAGAACATATTCTTAGTAATCTTATCTTCATAAATACCTCTTCCTGTTTCTTCCACAGCTAATTTTGCCAGATACATATGTTGGTTCAAACCAGCAAGAGCCATAGCTTTAACGATACTATCGATTTGCTCTTGATCCATTTGCATGAACGCTTCTTGTGCTTTATCCGCCTTAGCAATCAAGGATTGAATATACCCCTCTGCTCCTTGTTTCTTCTCATGGACAACTTCATTTTTAACAGCCATTTCACTCATCCTCCCAGCAAATTTATGGTTATCTTTTTCTTGATTTCATCATAACACAAGCATTATGAAATTGGTAGTGAAATCTTTCACAAAGTTTCTATTTTATTTTCATAGCGCTTTCATTTCTATTATATCCTGTATTATCCATTAATACTAACGGTAATACACATCTCATGTATTTATATGCCTGTATTGTTCTTTACATTATCGTCTTCATCTATTCATGAATATTATATCCTTTATCGAAATTTCTCCTTATTCAATCTAGATAAAAGTGAAATTTATCACAAAGTTTTTAAATTTGCCACTATTAGGGGTGTTTATCTCCCCACAAGTGTGATTTTTAAGGGTATAATTAGTTTAAATTTAACCGAAAATTAAAGATAAGGGGATAACCAATATGACTACACATGTGAATGTTATCGAGGCCCGTGGAAATACTAGTTGCTTTTCAGAATCTAACTTTAATCGTTTATTAGTTACTATGAAAGATCGCATCATTCCTGAAGGATCGCATCTATTCTGGGAAGGTGACCTATCAGATAAACTCTTTTACATTAAACGGGGTCGGATTAAACTAACTAAATCTACAGATGAAGGCAAAGAACTTATATTGTATATGTATCAGACCGGGGATATGGTAGGTCAAGCGGATATATTCTTTAGCACCAAACACAGCTTTAATGCTGAAGTATTGGAAGAAAGTGAAATTGGTGTAATTGAGCATAAAGATTTAGAGATGTTGATCTGTCAACATTCAGAGTTCTCTATTGACTTCATGAAATGGATGGGTATACACCACCGCCTAACACAGACTAAATTTCGAGATTTAATGTTGTATGGCAAACCAGGCGCCCTATGTTCTACTCTCATTAGACTCGGTAACACTTATGGGGAGAAACAAGGTGACAATATTCTTATTAATAAAAAAGTCACTCATACTGATCTATCCAATATGATTGGTGCTACACGCGAAAGTGTTAATCGTATGTTAAGTGATCTACGCAAAAAGGATGCTGTAGAGTATGATGGCGGACTAATTGTCATTAAGAATCTAAAAATGCTACAAGAAATCTGTCATTGCGAACTATGTCCAAATGAAATTTGCCGAATTTAGTTCAGAACTATTGCAAATAAGGTGGTGTCCCAGAAGTCACGCAAATGACTAGGGGCACCACCTTAAGTATGTAACTTAGTTATTTATTTAATGATTCCAAGAACCTCACAGTAATTTCTTTGGGTCTTGTAATAGCACCGCCTACAACGACTGAAGATGCGCCAATCTCCAAGCACCGCTTGAACATTTCGGGTGTCAGCACATTCCCCTCAGCAACGACTGGAATTTCAACAGCTCCTAGAACTTCCTTCAAAAATTCAAAGTCATGATCAAATAATTTAGTTGTAGATGTATATGGTGTATAGCCATGAAGTGTAGTGGATACGCAATCAAATCCCAATTGCTCTGCCAACTTAGCCTCTTCCACTGTTGAGATATCTGCCATTAATGATATATCAGGATTCTTCTCACGACAATAATTTACTAAACCTTCCAAGGTCTCACCTTGCGGGCGAACGCGTATCGTAGCATCCATCGCAATCATCTCGCAACCACTTTCAAGTAGCTCATCAATTTCAGTCTTCGTTGCCGTAATGAATACTTCACTATCTGCGTAATCTCTTTTTACAATGCCGACCACAGGCAAAGAAACTTCATTCTTAATCGCCATGATATCTACTTTGGAGTTCGCTCGAATCCCAACTGCTCCACCTTCTTGTGCAGCTAAAGCCAATTTGGACATAATATAAGAACTATGTAGTGGTTCATGATCAAGTGCTTGACATGACACTACCAATCCACCTTGAATCTGCTGAAGCATTTCCACTCATCCCCTCTTTTAATTCGTGTAATATGCGATTGCTTCTAGAATCTCAGTATTTAGCGCTTCTAACGATTCATGATCTTCTGCTCTTACTGGAAGTAGTGGTAATCTTGGTTGTCCCGTTTCTATTCCTCTGATACTTAAGATATGTTTACAAGCGCCATACAACGAAGGGTAACCTAACAATTTAAGTATAAATTGATTGATTTTATTTTGCAGTACCTGTGCTTCGTTCAGGTTGTTCTCCACATAAAATTCATTTAGTTTACAGAACAATTCTGGCATAACGCCATAGGTTCCACCAATTCCACCATCTGCCCCCATAATTCTACCTGCTAAGAATTGTTCATCCGGACCATTAAACACGAGGAAATCTTCTCCACCATTCTCTTTAAACTGTTGAAGCTCAAATGTACTCTCTCCAGACATTTTAACACCAATCACCTTTTCTTGCTTCGCCATTCTTTTGAAAAGATTCATCGATAGATTAAATCCAGTTGTCTGTGGAATATTATAAATAATGAAAGGCAATGATGTGCTGTCTATCATTTGCTGCCAGTGGTTCTCTACTGCTGCTTCCGATAGACGATAATAGATTGCAGGAACAGCAGAGATAACGTCTGCTCCACATAGTTCAGCATGCTTGGATAACTCCACGCTCTCTCTAGTAGAATTAGCGCCTACATGAACAATGATGATTAATTCCCCTTTAACTTCTTCCATCACAGCTTCTAACACTTGTTTACGTTCTTCTACTGTCTGGAGAATGCCTTCACCTGAACTTCCACCTACATATAGGCCTTTAATACCTGTCGTTACGTAATATCTTGCTAGTTTCCTTACGCGATCTTGATCGACATTTCCTGCTTCATCATATACCGAATACATGGCGACATAAATACCTTCATATGTTGAGATTAATGTTGTCTTCATTGTCATTTCCACTCCGTCTCTTCATTATAATAAGAAAACACCGCACCAAATAATGCAGCTTTATTACCTAATTCCGCTGTTTTCAATTCTGTATTCGAGAAATTCATAGGTAAATAAGAATTCATATGAACCTTTATTTTGTCCAATAGAAATTCTCCTTGTTCAGAAACGCCACCACCAATAAGGATCATAGCAGGATCGATCAATAGAACAACTTCAGCTAATCCTCTCGCAATTTCTTCTGTCCAACCATCTATGATGTGATTGCATTTCTTATCACCTTTTCTTGCTTGCGTAAACAATTCTTGTCCATTTCCTACAAATCCTTGTTGAGATGCCATATTCATTAACGCTGACATGGAAGCTCTTTGTTCATAGGTAGTTCGAGTGTACTTATCATACAAAGAATGTCCGATCTCCCCAGCCCTGAACTGGTTACCCAACACTAACTCTCCATTACAGAATAGTGCTCCACCAATCCCCGTACCTAAGGTGATACAGAAAAAATGATCACTATGCTGTGCAGCACCTTTCCACTTCTCGCCACATGCTGCTGCATTCACATCATTGGCAACAATTGTGCAAAATCCAAAATTATCTTCAATCACTTGTTTCAGATTGGTCCCTTTATACTCAGGAATTGTACCCCCTGCATAAATAATTTCACCACTTAATGTGTCCACTACACCTGCAGTACTAATACCTACGCCTTGAATGCCATCGAAAGCATCTACTAGTCTAGTGATGATTCTTACAATCTCTTCAGGTATCCTAAGGTTTGCTTGTCCTTTAGGTGTTGGTACAGAATCATGCAAGACTATTTCTGCTGCATCATTGAATACGGCATATTTAATGTCTGTACCACCAACATCAATTCCTATGATATGCTTCATATGTCATCTCCATTATTCTTTCAACCTCCCCTTTATGTTCACAACATAAAGGGGGATATCTCTAAAGGTTACTCCTTTACTGCGCCAATGGATAGTCCACGAGTGAAATATTGTTGGAACATTATAAATATGACTAACATTGGAATAGCTGCAACTGTTGCTCCGGCCATCTTATAGGCAAAGTTAGGATTAAGATCCTGCATTAATGTTGCTACACCGACCATCAATGTTTTCATTTCCTTATTCTGACCAATCACCAATTGCCACAAGTAATCATTCCACACTTGAACGAAATTCAAGATGAATAATGCACCAATACCAGGCTTAACGATTGGAAGTAATATTTGTGCAAATGTTCTAACTTCACCAGCTCCATCTATTCTAGCTGCTTCTCTTAGAGCATCCGGAACGGTATCAAAAAATCCTTTTAATAGAAACACGCCAAATGCTGTTGCTACGTTAGGCCAAATCATGCCGTAGAGACTATTCACGAGACCTAAATCTTGAACGATTCTAAACAAAGGGACAATCATCACTTCTTTGGGGATCATTAGACTAGATATAAATATTACAAAGATGACGTTCTTTCCTACAAATTGAAGCTTAGAAAAGGCATATGCAGCCATTGAACTTGCGATTACAACCATGATAGTCGTTAAACCAGCTACAAATATACTGTTAAAGGCCCAACGTAATGCAGGCTGACTATTAAATATATCTGCATAGTTCGAGAATGTAATCGTTTTTGGCCACCAATCGGGGGGCATTTTAAGCACATCTGAACTATTCTTCAATGAACTTGTGAATAACCAATATAATGGGAATAGATTTAAAATGGCGAAGAAAATAATAATGACGTTCGCCGTGATATCGTACTTATCTCTCTTTTTCTTCACTATGGTTGAGCTCATAATTTATCCCTCACTTATCCTTGAACATCGCTCTGAGTTGAGGCACGGAGAATAATAATGTGATAAAGAACATAATGACCCCTACCGCGGAAGCGACGCCGAGCTGATTGTACTTGAATGCATTGTTGTAGAGATAATACATCATCGTTACAGAACCATTATTTGGACCTCCGCCTGTTAATAGCTGAATGACAACGAATATCTTAAGAACGGCGATAATGTTAATAATAGTTATATATATTGTTGTCGGCTTAACCAGTGGAATCAAAATATGAAAAATCACATTTAATCTGCTTGCCCCATCCATTTCAGCTGCTTCAAACAAATCTTTTGGCACACCAATCATAGAAGCGATATATAGAATAATAGCTTGCCCTACGTTGGTCGCAAAGGTTACAAAGATGATCACTGGTAAAACCGTTTTCTTATTACCTAATAGATTGATCGTACTCAAATCCATTTCTCTTGCCATATAAGAAATAAGTCCGTTAGCTGGATTAAGCAAGAAACCCCATACCATACTCATAACAACCATAGATACCATAACAGGAATATAGTAACTACCTCGAATAAATGATACGTATTTCGCATTTTTGTCAAATACTGCTGATGCCACAAACAAAGAGAATCCAACAGTCAATATGACAATAAAGAACACAAAGATTACCGTATTATAAATAGATTTAAAGAACACAGGATCATTGAACAATGTGATGTAATTATCTAGACCTACAAATGTCTCCGTCTGGTATTGCACCTTGTATAAACTTAACCGCATGCCTTCCATAATGGGATACACAATAAATATCAAGAACATTAGTAATTGCGGCATAATAAAAAGATAACCGGTCACGTTTTCTTTCAAGCGGTGATTTCGTAATTTCATGAGTATCCGTAACCTTTCTAAATTTGAAGCCTTGGTTTCTATGCAAACACAAGGCTTCAGATTGTTATTTCAAATAAAGAGATTACTTGTAAAGTGTTGAGCCTTCTTTGGCTTTTTGAATAACCACATTGCCTTTTTCTTGATAGTCTTTAATCGCTTGTGCAGGTGTCTTTTCACCAATATAGATCGCTTGCAATTCTGGATATAGTACTTGTCTAAGCTCACTGTATCCTGGAACGTTACCTGTGAATGCAAATGTATATTTAGCATTTGCATCATAAGCCATAAAGAAAGGATATTGATCCTTGTATTGAGACACAACGGATGTTCTTACTGGAATACTGTTCTTTGATGCCTTCACAAGTTCTGGATCAGTAGAGAAGAACTTAACGAAGTCTTTAGATACTTCTGTCTTCACATCGTCACCTGATTTGAATACACTTGCCCCAACAACATATGTGAAAGTAAGAGGATCTCCACTTACAGATGGGATATTCGCAAGACGAACATCAAATTTAGGTGCTTTTCCTGATTCCATATCTGCCTTGGCATTGTTAAACAATACGGCATTCGTAAAGCTGATCCCAAGCTGTTGATTCTGGAACATGGCATTCGCATCATTTGAAGATACCGATTCAGCCCCTGGATTGGTATAACCAGCTGTATTGATTTTCTTCAACCATTCTGCTGCCTTTACGCCATTCTCATCATCAACCACTATATTACCTTGATCATCAAAGAACTTATTTCCAAACATTCTTAGATAAGCTAGATTCCAAGTATCACCTTGATTGTTCAATCCATAAAGTGCCATAGGATAGGCATTAGGATATTTATCCTTTGGTGTGTTTGACTTTAACTTCTCAAGAATTTGCTCATATTCTTCTAAAGTCCACGTCTTGATCTCTAATTCCCCACCGAGCATATCTTCAAGACCCGCAGCTTTGAACATATCTGCGTTATACGCTAATGTACCTGGGTTATGTGCGAACGGATAGAAATAGATATCTTCTTCGAACGTTACGTTGTCCCAATAACCACTTGCAATATCACTTCTTGCACTGTCGTCTACAATATCATTTAGTGGTTCTAACGCTCCACGATGAGCATAGTCACCCATTGCGAATACGCTTTCATAAAACACGTTCGGAGGTGTTCCACCATTTAAGTTAACGTTTAGCAGTTCATCTCTCTGATCGCCAGCTACGACTTGAACATTTACTTTGACATCGTACTTATCATATTGCTTTGCAAACTTCTCTGCTGCTTCTTTAAAGAAACTATCGTAATCCGCATTATTCTCTGTCGCATCATAGACACCCTTCCATTGCGGTGTAAGCCATACTGCAATTTCCACCTTTTCTTTCTCTTTGACAGCGCTGTCATTGTTTGGTGCGGCAGTATCTGCTTCTTTACCAGAACACCCTGCAAGTAGAGACATCACCAAGATTAATGAAGTAAATAAAGTAAATGAACGTTTTTTAAACATAAGTAAACTCCTTTCAATATTCCATATTATTTTTCTCTTCAGCATCTCTTAAAATAAACTCTGATCAATCTTGATAACAACCTTCCTCACATTAGAGGGTATTGTCTCAGTAACACCCGGTCGATGAATATCACCAGGGAATAACACCATGAACATACCTGGAGTCAACTTGATCATCGTCTCATTCTTCAATTCAGTAAACAGTACGAAGTCATCCTCTGAATTATAGGTTTGGGATGGTTCTATATTCCCATCTTGCCATTGCCAGCCGATCGTTTCTTCTCCTTGAATCAAAAAGTGAATATCCAGAAACCGTTCATGTTTCTCTGCGTTTTGCTCCACCTTGGATTTCGTTGTGATCCCCATCAGCAGTGCAAACATCTTATCGCCCGAAATCGGGTATCTCCCTTCTTCAAGTGTGCTGAAATCAGTCTGTACCAGAAAGTCAATCGCTTGTTGCAACACCGGGTGTGCAAATTGTCTTTCTTCTGTCCACCCCTTAGTCGAACCTACAATCATGCTCAATCCCCCCCTTTTGTTTGCTCTTATGTCTGTCCTTTTAGTAGGATATCTTGCATATTTATTGTAACTTTAGAACTCTCTCTATAACAGGAACGTATCTTTCGACAAATGATTCACAATATTTAGATCGAAGAAATTGTTCATTTTTTTTAGATCATTCCCTTTAAATCTTTCAATATCTTCCGACTTTTTTTGTTAGAAGTTGATCCAAGCGAATATTATAGATATATCAGTGTGTTAAACGCTTTCACTTTGGTGAATAGAACGGTACTTTTGTGGGCTGACACCTTTTATTTTTTTGAAAATACGGCCAAAATAATTAATGTTCTGATAACCTACTTGTTCCGCAATAATATAGCTAGGCAGATTAGTTTCTAGCAGATCTTTCGCAGCTTGATCAATTCGAAGTAAGTTTATCCAATCTATAAATCCTGTTCCCGTTTCTTTTTTAAAAATAGTGCTTAGATAGCTTTCACTCATATTAATCATCTCCGATGCGTATCTCAGGGAAATGTCTTGTGTAAAATTCTTTGTGATATATTCAATTAACGTTGTAATATCATCCCGGGACGATTCACGGATGATACGATTACCCATGTTCTCTTTCACTTTGGCATACATGTTACGTATTTCTTCCCAGTTGTTGACCGCACCATATGATTCTGACCGAAGTGTAATACCTAGTAATTGATTCGAAACATGGATCAAGTTCTCTACAATCTTTGTCAACTTAGCGTCATCATCATCTTCTATTTCGAGTAGAACAACCATTTCTCGATAATCAATCGCTACCGGTTCGCTAGCAAGATAATCCTCTAGTTCAGATAAAATGAGATGTTTCAATAATTGGGTTGTCGTTAATTCAGACACCCCTTCACGATGATGTCGCGTTCTCATGACAAAAAGATAGCTATGAGGTGGTACCTCTATCGTTTCTTCAGAATGCATGAGATAATTACCTTCCTTCACATCCTGAAGATTGATTTGTAATTGTTGCGTAATAGCATCCTGTCTTGTTTCGTGTAACTCTAATCGATCAGGTTGAGACATTCCGTGCGACTGACCTTTGGTAATCTTACCTGCGACTTCAATCATGAGTTCTAACAATTCAGCAGGTTTTAGTGACGTCTTCAACATATAATCTTCTACCCCAAGCTTCATCGCCTTTCGAACATATTCGAATTCATTATGACTGCTAAGCACAATGATAAGTGTATTGGGATAGCGCTGTCTTACAACTTCAATCAATTCAAGTCCATTCATACGAGGCATCATAATGTCAGTTAATAATATGTCAGGAACCTTTTGTTCCATTAGTTCAAGCGCCTTTTCTCCATCGGGTGCATCACCAATAAATTCAAAATTATGTTTCTCCCAATCGATTAACGATTTAACGCCTAAGCGCACTAGCAACTCGTCATCAACCAGCATCACTTTTAACATCATCGTCAATTCCTTTCTGTACTCTCTTTATGGGTAACTTATACTCCACTGATGTTCCCTGTAGTGGATCACTTGTGATATGAATTCCGAATGCTTCCCCGTATTGCAGTCTTATTCGCTCATGTACATTCTTAACTCCCAATCGTTCAGGTGGTGGCTCGCCAGGGCCAGCCGCTAATAATCGATGAATTTCATCTAATCTACCATCTGTAATTCCTACACCATTATCCCAAACAACTAATTTGAAATTCTCTTCTTGTTGGAAGGCACGAATGACGATACGTCCCGTACCATTCATGGGTTCTATGCCATGAAGTAAACAATTCTCAATAATAGGCTGCAACATCATTTGAATCACTTCTTGATCCATCAGATCATCCGCAATCTGCATGTCGAACATTACCTTTTCATGATATTTCATCTTCATTAAGTGGATATAGTTATCTATATAACCCAGTTCCTCTCGTAAAGGGATAAGACTGCCGCCTCTGCCAATGCTTCCTTCTAAAATACCACCTAGGTTAGAGAGCATATCTCCAACTTCACCGTCATTGCGAATATATGCCATCCATTTAATATTGTTTAATGTATTTAATATAAAGTGCGGATTAATCTGTGCTTGCAAGGCACGAAATCGCATATCTTCCTTCTGTTGGTATTCATCCTTTACATTGATTAGTAGCCCACGTATTTCCGTAACCATTTTGTTGTACGTTTCAATAAGCGAGGATATTTCTTCAGGTCCAGTAATTGAAATAGCAGAATAAAAATTTTTATCTTCTAATTCCTGCATCCTTTTTTTCAATAATTTAAGAGGTTGTGAGATCCCGTAAGATATAGATAACGTAATAATGGAAAAAACGATAAAGATCACAGTGAAAATAACGATATTCGTTTGACGAATTTCGAATATTTCCTTAAATACAGTATCGTATCGAACCAATTGTACGATTTTCCATCCATTGATCTTCACTGTATCGTAATTGACAATCCACTTTTCTCCATCCTTCTCGATAATCTCCTGGCCTTTTGTAACCTGCCATATCTTAGGTATGTGAAGTTCTTCTTTTAGATTTCTTCCTATCATTTTCTTATCTGGACTCGAAATAATTTTATCCTTTTTGTCGATGAGATATATACTTCCTTCAAGCCCCGATAAATACTTTCTTATATCTTCCTCTGTCACACTAAATACAACCACACCTATATTTTTACTCGTTTGAATATCTGTTATTGTTTTTACTAGAGTTATAATTGATTTCCGATCCGTATACAATAAGTTCTTATCGTTGAACATCCATTTGAACTGATAGGGTTTCTTCATCATTTCCTTATACCAATCAGATTCAATATATTCCTTAAGAAGACTTTCTGGCATATAACTTGTACTCAGCCAATTGCCATATCGATCGAATAAGGTCAAGTATGTATTTGTGAAATAGGAGCTGAAGCGACGATTTAGAATATTGTCATTCAAACGCAACTTCTCATATTCACTAAATGCTCCAGGATCTGAGAGAAGTTTAGTTACACTAGGGTTTACCGTGATATTGACTGAAGACTGTAGCATATCCTGTAGAAATAATTCTAAGTTAAAATTAACTAGAAACAACGCATCTTGTGCTGATTTTCCTATTTTACGTTCAATGACCCTTTCTAGTGGCTTATCCATAATATAGAATGTTAGTAGAAAAGGAATAATTAAGAACAGTAGAATGGAGAAAAATATCTTGTTACGAATCGTATTTCTTCGTCTCAGAAATTCTCGAATACTTTTCACGTTATGAACACCTCTCTCATGTTGTTGTGAAATCAATATATTGTATGATCGTTAGTCAGTATAAGACATCATATTATATTGTACAATATAATGATGTAAGCGGTATTACAAAGAACTATATACTACTATTGTTATATTCTTACGTAAATAGGCAATCGTACATTATATACGATTGCCTATCCAATCTAGCTATATGCTTGCTACTTCAAGATTTCATATAAAAGGTAATTGTCTCTAGAATCTCAGTATTTAGCGCTACTAACGATTCATGATCTTCTGCTCTTACTGGAAGTAGTGGTAATCTTGGTTGTCCCGTTTCTATTCCTCTGATACTTAAGATATATTTGCATGCGCCATACAACGAAGGGTAACCTAACAATTTAAGTATAAATTGATTGATTTTATTTTGCAGTATCTGTGCTCCGTTCAGGTTGTTCTCCACATAAAATTCATTTAGTTTACAGAACAATTCTGGCATAACGCCATAAGTTCCACCAATTCCACCATCTGCCCCCATAATTCTACCTGCTAAGAACTGTTCATCCGGACCATTAAACACGAGGAAATCTTCTCCACCATTCTGTTTAAACTGTTGAAGTTCGAACGTACTCTCCCCAGACATTTTAACACCAATCACCTTTTCCTGCTTCGCCATTCTTTTGAAAAGATTCATCGATAGATTAAATCCAGTTGTCTGTGGGATATTATATATAATGAAAGGTAAAGTAGTACTGTCTATCATTTGTTGCCAATGGTTCTCCACCGCTGCTTCTGATAGTCGATAGTAAATAGATGGTACAGCAGAGATCACATCTGCTCCACATTTCTCAGCATGCTGAGATAATTCCACACTCTCTCTAGTAGAATTAGCACCTACATGGACGATGATAACTAACTCGCCTTTCACTTCTGCCATCACGGCTTCTAACACTTGCTTACGTTCTTCTAACGTCTGTAGAATACCTTCACCAGAACTTCCACCAACATAGAGCCCCTTAATACCGGTCGTTACGTAATATCTTGCTAGCTTCATTACACGATTCTGATCGACATTTCCCGCTTCATCATATACCGAATACATCGCGACATAAATACCTTCATATGTTGAGATTAATGTTGTGTCCATTGTCATTTTCACTCCATTTTCAAGTTGAATTTAGATTAGAATTTAGAACTATAGTTGAATATAATCTCCTACCTTATTATTAGACATAAGGTAGGAGGGACGAGCACTAATTCAGAAGTGATTGTATTGTGTATTCTTCATAGACTAAGTGATCTAAAGTGAATTTTGTATTATTCTCTTCGAACAAAATTCCAATGTTACCGTTAGGCAATTCTGTCAAACTGGAATATGCAAATTCACCAGAACGAATGATCTTTTTAGAAATCCAATCAAATGAATATATAATTCTATTATTTTTATTAGGATCAGCACTAATATACGTACCATTTTCCTTAAGTAGTCCTACACGAATAGCACCATTGGATCTAGTTGTTGCAGCAGGGTTAGCAAATATGACCGCCTGTCTTCCTTGAATCAATTGACTATAGTTAATGATAGACAATTGACAACCCGAAGAACTACTCATAATCAATTCATTGGATAATTCGACTTGATCATCCCAAGTCAATCCACCATCAAAACTTGTTGCAATGGCTGTCTTACCATTCGTTCGAACAAACATTTTGATTTGTCCGTCAGGCATTTCGATAACCTGTGATTCATGTAGCTTCTGTGCGCCTCCAATTCTTCCGTTGTTTGGAGATTCACCTAATATCCATGTTAACCCGTTATCATCACTATACATAACAGCACTATACTCTGTGCTATTTAAACTTGATGTATAGTACATTGGCACAAGTAAACGCCCAACATGGCTTCCATTCTTTAGTTGAATACCCACACCAGGTGCTGTCCCTAAAAACTTCATGTCATTACTTTTAATCTGATTATTAATAATTTGGGGTTTGGACCAGGATGCTCCTTGATCGTCTGAAAAGGACATTATGATAAATGCTGTTGCCTCTACACTTAATGGAGAATTCTTGTAAAATATATTTCCAGCTGGGCTACCATTATTCAGCAGTTCAAAATCATCGTTTACTGAATATGTTGTAAATGCTTGCGTCGTTGAATCGACTACTCTTTTATCAGCTGCTACGTAAAACTTTTTCCCTGTTGAATTTACCAAGGTTAAATACTTTATTCCGTTTATATCGGTGTAGCCGCTAGAGTTAATGGAATTTGCTTGCCCCACGCCACCTTTGAACGCATCTACAAAGTGAAAAATACGATTATTGTTTCCCTCAACTACAACACTATCAATATAAGATGCACTGTTGTTTAATTGGCTAGTTGGAACGTTCGGATAGTCTAGGAAATTGAGTAATAATGCGGGATTTGTCCAAGTTGCTCCACCATCCAGACTCCGTCGAATTCCAATATCGATATTATTCGGTGAGTCATTACTGTCTCCATATCGGATGTCTGCAATTGCTAGAATGTTGTTACTTTTTGTTGTCAGTAACGATGGAATACGGAAGGCTGGTGAATTCCATTCATCCTTATCGAATAGAAAGGTAGATCTAACCGGATTATAGATAGACGGCTTAGTGAATAGAATGGCATCCACATTAGAAATCACATCTATGAACAATTGAAAACTGGTTACTCCGCCGATGAATGGATATTTGTTAGCATTCGAACCATTTCGATCGGTTAATCCTATCTTGGCAGAATTAGCACCAGGTATTACATTAAAGAATCCATATCCTCGCGTAGTAACGAAATCATTTAATCCATCAACGAATACCTTTTGACCATCCAAAAATATAGTGTATCCAACAACTGGATCGGCAGTTAAAACAATAGAATGCTCTCGATTACTAAGCAATGGAACTCTAACACTTCTCTTCTCATAATCCCCGCCAGTTTGATTACGAATTTCAAATCCTACCGTATTAGACTTCACATAAATGTGAAAATGAGAATTAGGTGTTGCTGTGCTTTTATTGCTAACACTGAATAAAGATTGCACGCTAGATGAATTTGAAGTTGTAAATCGTATAGCGATAGATCCTTTATCGAGATTCCACAGGTTATTTCCTGTGAAGGATGGTGATAAATCGTAACCTGAATGATTGGCAGCAAAAGTTATATTATTGGTACTAATGACTGGAGTATATATTTGAGCATTCACATTCGATGATGTTAACACAGTTGAAAACAACAGGACCATCGCAACAAAACTCAATTTTAAACTTGTCATATTTCTCCTCCAATATTATGAAATTTTATGCCTTTCCACACATATTTATACAATCTACTTATATAGTTACTTTATAAACCACCTTATTTACAACTTGTTCATCAAGTTCATGCGCACCCACTAAATGGGTATCTTCAGGGAAACAGATTAGAAAATATCCAGGTTCTAAATACCCTTTGAACTTGAGGTCCGATGTCACATCACCAAAATAAATATCATTCTCTTCTATATAAACAGTAAGATTAGAAAGACATGCTACGTTGCTGACTTCCACATATTCGCGTCCCTGTGTGACGATGTGAATATCAATATAATGTTTATGAGCTTCGTAACGACATTCGGCTTTAGGCTTCGTTGTAAAAGATACTAGGTTTTTTT
Source organism: Paenibacillus sp. CMAA1364 (assembly GCF_054373195.1). Classification (NCBI taxonomy): domain Bacteria; kingdom Bacillati; phylum Bacillota; class Bacilli; order Caryophanales; family Paenibacillaceae; genus Paenibacillus; species Paenibacillus sp. CMAA1364. The sequence continues at coordinate 367,965 of NZ_JBITNB010000001.1, forward strand.
TGAAATCTATCGTTTCCATAGACTCTGTGAATTGACCTTTAACCATATCGTCCAATGCATTCTTTAACCTAGCATTTGTAAAGCTATACTGTCCTGCATTTGTAATCTTGTCATAAATCATATCATCACACCCGTAACACCCGTAATCTCTTTCACGCTTACTTTTCTATCTTCTTCTTTAGATAACGTAAGCGCATCTGCTGTAGCAATCGAAGCCCTAGCTGCCGTACCATCGAGCAACGGTTTGAATTCTTCTTCTACTACCCCACCTTGCATGATGGAATGGAAATAGTTCATTTCTTGATTCATAATGCCATGTAACCATAATGGAGGTGTATGGTTTGGTTTGCCATACATAATGGCGCCATCCATTTCTAATCCTTTATAAATTCGCGTCCGGTCATCATCGACCTCTTGACTTTCGTGGAGAAGAAATTTTTCTTCTCCTTCCGGTGTTTTCAGAACGACTTTCACATCCTGCAAATCGATAAGAATGGCTCCTTTGGAACCTTGTATTTTGACATAATGTTCTCCCCATCTAAATGCCGATCCATATTGAAGTGTTGCAAAACGATTGTTGGCAAATTCTAACGAAATGAATAGCATGTCGTCCTCATCACCATACTGTTCACCCACATGGGCAACGTTACCACCCATCATGCATACTCGTTCAGCTGGGCCCATTAGAAATTGAATGAAATCGAGCTCATGTATATGATGGTAAAGGTGTCCACCCGAGACTTCCCTTTTCTTCTTCCAACTAATCTCATCTTGAACTTCTTCCCAACCATTGCGTTCAGCATGACAGAATAGAATATCACCGATTCTTCCTTCGTTAATCAATCGTTTAGCAGTTCGAACGCCGTTCATGAAGTTCATGACATGACCAGCCATAAAGATCACACCATTTTGTTTCGTTTTTTCAATCATCTCATTGCAGTCTTGATACGATAAAGCGATAGGCTTTTCGCAAAATACATGTTTCTTATTCTCTGCTGCACATTGTACGGGATGCTTATGAAATCCATTGGGAGAAGCTACAATCACAGCATGAACATCCGGTCTACTACATAAAGACTCGATACTATCTTCCACATCACATTGTAATTCTACGGCCACTTCCTGCGCATTAGCAGGATCATATACAGCTACAACTTTAGCTCCATCCAAAGCTCCAATTAATCTCCCTAGTCCAGCTCCAAAGTAACCCGTACCGATAATCCCATAATTTATGATGTCCACAATGAAAATCTCCCTTTATCATATTATTATTATTTAACTGAACCATCCGACAGTCCACCTGCAATTTTCTTCTGAATTAACATAAAGAAGACAATGGAAGGTAGAATTACGATAACAGAAGCCGCCATCATTTCTCCCCAATCGAGGATTTCAGATCCATTTAGTGAATATAACGCAACGGAAATTGGCATTTTCGCTGAAGAATTAATCAATAGTAAAGCGAATAAGAATTCATTCCAGGAATTGATAAATGTATAGATCGCTGTCGCTACAATACCTGGAGATACGATGGGCAAGACCACTTGAATGAATACTCTCATCTTCCCTGCTCCATCTACTCTAGCTGCTTCTTCAATTTCAAGCGGAACGGTTTGGAAGAAGCCTGTCAGCATCCAAATAGCATAAGGAATAGAGAATGATAAATACGTGATCACGAGTCCGGTCCATGTATTCACGAGTCCTAATTTTACGATGATAATAGAATATGGAACTGCAAGTAAGATTGGTGGAAACATATACGTCGTAATGAGAAGTTTGGTCATTTTTCTTCCTGTATTCGGGAAGAATCGAACAATTCCATATGCACATAGAGCGGACACGACGATGGAGATCAATGTAGCTGCTAGAGAGATCAACAAACTGTTCTTAATATTTCTGAAAAAATGCAAATTATTTAATACTCTATCGTAATACACCCATGTAAAGTTCTTCGGCAAGAATGATAATGGGTGACTAGACATCTCGCCAGGTGACTTAAATGATGATAAGATGATCCAGATTAAAGGAAAGACAGCAACAATAGCAGCGATAGAAAGAAATACATATAAAAGAGCAATAACCGTGCGACTTCTACCTACAGTTCTCATTAGCGATCCTCCCTCTCCCATTTATTCAGTAGTTTGAAATATAGTAAACAAATGGTTAGTAAGAATAGTAACAGAATTACAGTAATTGCTGAGGCTACACCAAGTTGCTTCATACCCCATCCTGCTCGATATGCGAAAATAGGTAAAGTCATCGTCAAGTTGGATGGTCCACCACCTGTAATTAAATACAGAAGATCAAAGTTATTAAATATCCATATCGTACGAAGTACGAGCAGTAACCCAATGACACCACGGATGTGTCGTATGGTAATTGACCAGAACGATTGCCATGCACTAGCTCCATCCATGAAAGCCGCTTCGTATTGTTCGGAAGGTATGGTTTTGAGTGCCGATAAAATATTCACCATGAACAGTGGAGAGCCGAACCAAATATTAATGAATACAACAGCACCAAAGACAAAGTTAGGATCGGCAAAGAAATTAATATTACTATCTGTCATACCCATAGCTGTCAATAGATTCGGCATGAATCCATATACATCGTTAAAGATCCATTTCCATGTAAAGGCAATAACGATCGCTGGAAATGCCCATGGGATAATGAGTAACGTCCGAAAGAAACCAGAGTATTTCGGTATTTTATTCAATGCCAATGCGGTCGCGAATCCTAACAATAGTTGTCCTAAGATAGAATACACTGTCCATTTAATCGAATTATAAAAAGCAATATAGAAATCCGGATTAGTTAACACAAACTTAAAGTTGTCTAACCAGACCCATTCCACACGCGTTTTGATTAAATGCTTAGAAGTGAAACTGAAATATAGACTTGAAAAGATTGGATATATCAATAATAAGACTACAATCAATATGGCTGGAAGGATAAATAACAAGCCCGTTTTGTTCATATTCCTAAACTTCTCACTGATGACCCTCATCGGATGCACCCCACTTTTCGAAGATGATGTTAGAATATATACTCCTTTCCCCTAAACAATGCACCCTTAGCCATAGAGAAGGGAGGAAGATCATTCCTCCCTTCTTAAGTTATTGTGCTAATTGAAATAAATCGTTTAGCTTTTTCTCTGCCGCAGCTGCAGCAGCGTCTACAGATTCATTTTTCAGAACGATATTTTGGAACATTTCTTCGATCACACTTTGGCTTGTAATAATTCCTGCTTCAATACTTGGTTTATATTCCATACCGATAGCAGTCCCTTTATCCACAGCATTACTAATCACTTTCACTGCTTCACTAAACTTTGTGATCGTTGGATTACTTAAGAAAGCTGGCTCTTCGGAAATATCCTTTAATGCAGGTAACATACCCGCAGGTACGGAATGTAAGAACTTGATATATTCTTCTTTTTCATACAAACTTTCTACAAAGGCTTTAGCAATCTCAGGATGCTTACTCTTCTTCCATACCACCATTGGAATGTTTGAAGTTTCTATACCACGTGTTTCATCACTTGCACTAATCTTTGGCATGGGTGCAGCACCGATATGATCTAATAATGCTGGAGAGTTCGTCTCGATACCTCCGATATGAAACCCACTGTTAAAGTCGAATGCCGTTTTACCTTGATAAAATAGTGTCGACTGATCCAACGTTTTAAAGTTCAATGAACCTGTTGGAGATACTTCTTTATACATCTTCACCCAATAATTAATCCCATCAATGGCAGCTTTACTTGTAAGATTGGCCTTTCCGTCTTCAGTTATAAGCGTCTCACCTGCCGAACGAACATAGAAGTTCAAGAAACGAGTGGCAAGCAAATCACCTAATCCCATTGGAACAGATAGTCCATATACATCCTCGGGATGGTTAATTTTTTTAGCTGCTTCAAAAAGCTCATCCCATGTTGTAGGTACTTCTAATCCAGCTTTCTCTAGCAAGTCTTTGCGGTACCACATCACTTGGGCATGAGAATACAATGGAATGGAATAATTATTACCATCTACAGTTCCTTCTTTCAAAGGAGATTCATAGAAGCGGTCACGACCAATATTATCAATCACATCATTAATTGGAATGATCGCCTCAGCATCTAACATCTCAACGACATGATTCGGTAAAGCGGTACTAACATCAGGTACTTGACCTGACTGTAATCCTGTCGTCCATTTTGTATAAAATTCAGACCAAGAGAATGTTTCAATTGTAACTTTCGCCTTTGGATGCGCTTTCATAAATGAATCTGCTGCTTCCTTCATGAATTCATTTCTTGGCCCCTGTGTAAATGAGTGCCATACTACGATCTCTCCATTTAATTCTTCTTCTTTTGGAGTGTTGTCGGTTGTGGTGGTAGGTTCTTTCGTTGCATTATTTGCGGAATTCGTCTCTGCTCCTTGACTGCACGCACTCACGAATAACATCATCAACACAATTAGAATCACAGGCAATTTTCTTTTCATATACCATGACCTCTTTCTTGTTTATTAGTATAAATCGAACATACATAAACAAATAATGCTACCCCTAAGCTATCGTCTGTTTGAAACAATTCCTAACAATAACCTCCCATCAACATCCCCTTTCTTGTATAAAGTATGATAAACCATCGATCTCATAGCGAATATTGATCTTCTTCTCTACTGTACTCATTAACTTTAACTAAATTACTCAAAATTTTGAACATAGTAAACCACTTATTAGTAGCACAAATCGAACATAAAGTTAAATTATTTTATAATCCACGCACTCGCTGACGATACGTATAAGGTGTAACTCCAAAATGTTTCTTGAACGTTCGAGAAAAGTAGTTGGGATCTTCAATACCTACCATATAAGCGATATCAGAAATGCGTTCATCTGTTTCTAATATTTTTTTCGCCGCCTCTGTCATTTTTAATTGGATCAAGAACTCACTTGGTGATTTCCCCGTATCCTGTTTAAATAATCTTCGAAGCGTAGTTGAACTGATATTGACCATTTCACTTAACTCTTCAACACTAATATTTCGTTTGTAGTTATTCAGCATATAATCAAGTGTTATTTGAACTCTATTGTCATTTTTATTATTTAATTTAATCGTCCTCGGTTTATCCACTCGATTGAATATTGCTTCTGAGGAATTAATTAAATAACCTACAATGAGTTCCAAATAGCCTCTAAGTGTAAAGTATCTTCCCTTAAGAGATGAATCTTTCTCCTGAATAATAGAACCGAAATAATATTTAATCAGATCGTCATGGCACTTGACCAACGTATCGAACCCCATGATTTCAGACCATACTTCAATATCACCTAAAGCAATAGTAGCTGTAAACCGAATACTTATAAAAGTGAAATCATCTGAAAAAGCCTCGCAATGCAGTTGGCTCCCTTGTGGAATATACACGATATCATTTTCTACCAATTCATAAGACGTATCATCAATAATAAATCGAGCTTTACCTTTTTCAATGAATCGAATCATAGAATATGGAATGACGGACTCATAATACGTCCATTGATTGGGAAATGAATATTTCTCAGCATAAAGAAAATTCAATCTAAATGCTTGCAAGAGGTTGTTAGATTCCATATGTATATACCCGCCTTTCTTATGATGTGATGTTGATCTGCACTTGATAATAAACAATCGAGTAGGAGGGGGCGACTAGCCCCCGACCTCTCACACCACCGTACGTACCG